>JBELBA010000078.1:0-9882 GCA_042095635.1 Chitinophagales bacterium | reverse complement strand
TTAAAGAGATGTCTGAAGGAGAATTGTTGCAAATTGAAAAGACAAGAAAGTTAAATCTAGACGAGTCCGTTTATTTTGAAATAATTAAAGGTAAAACAGCCTCTT
The DNA here is from genome assembly GCA_042095635.1 of Chitinophagales bacterium. Lineage (GTDB taxonomy): Bacteria > Bacteroidota > Bacteroidia > Chitinophagales > CAJXBJ01 > JBELBA01. The sequence goes on along the minus strand of JBELBA010000078.1, from coordinate 9,777 downwards.
TAATTGCTTCATGTTGTGCAAATGGAGCTGCCGCAAACACTTACGATCAAGCTATGATTGATAAAATGTGGGCTTTTGGAGAGGCCTTAGGTATTGCCTTTCAAATTAAAGACGATTTATTGGATTTTGGAAATTATGATATTGGAAAACCAAAAGGAATAGACATCAAGGAAAAGAAAATGACCTTGCCTATTATTTATATGATTAACAATGCAAAAGCTTCATTGAGACGTAAGTATATTAATACTATAAAGCGATATAATAACGATAATGATAAAGTTAGTTGGTTAATTGATGAAGTTCATCAATCTGGAGGGATTCAGTATGCAAAAGACAAGATGCAAGAGTATAAGCTTTCAGCTTTAACCACTTTAGAGACTATGCCAGAAGGCGAAGCAAAAATTGCTTTAAAAGCATTAGTTGAATATACCATTGATAGAAAGAAATAGACATGAAATATAAGAATTTAGGAAAAACAGGAATTAAAGTTTCTGAAATGTGTTTAGGAACAATGACATTTGGGACAGATTGGGGTTGGGGTGCTGATAAAGCTGAATCTCAAAAGATGTTTGATATTTTCCTTAAACATGGTGGTAACTTTATTGATACTGCTAATATTTATACCAAACAATCTTCAGAAACTTTCTTAGGGGAGTTTATTCAAAAAGAAAGAAAGAATTTGGTCTTAGCAACTAAATACACATTAAACGAATACGGTGAATTAAACCGTTCTGGTAACAATAGAAAGAATATGATTGAGTCTTTACAAGAGTCCTTAAGACGTCTTAATACAGATTATATTGATCTGTTCTATGTGCATGCTTGGGATTATCTAACAGATCCAGAAGAGCTAATGAGAAATTTAGAATATTTGGTTAGTTCTGGTAAAGTTTTAACTATTGGTATATCAGATACTCCAGCCTGGATTGTATCAAGGTGTAATACTATTGCAGAGCAAAGAGGTTGGACACCTTTTTCCGCTTACCAGGTAGAATATTGTCTTAGTGAGCGAACCGTAGAACGTGATATTATTCCTTGTGCTGAGGCTTATGATATGAGCATAGCGGCTTGGGGGCCTTTGGGTGCAGGTTTATTATCGGGAAAGTATATTAATCCGGATGATAGCCCTAAACGAATGGTTCCTGGTAAGTCTAGAAGATTATTAGGAAAGAATCTAGAAATTGCTCAGAAAGTGATGGAAGTTGCTGCTGATAGCGATATGACACCCGCTCAATTAGCGATTAATTGGCAGCGTGCACAGTCGCCTAATATTTCTTGTTTGTTCGGTGCTAGATCTGCTGCTCAATGTGAAGAAAACATGCAGTCACTTAACTATGAGATTACAGATGAGCAGTTAATTGCTTTAAATGAAACGACTCAAATTGATATGGGCTTTCCTAGAGATTTCTTAGATACGGATCGTGTTAGACATATTGTATACGGGGGACATTATAACGATATAGAATAGTTTGTGCCTTATTTGTAGCGTTCAACAAAAGCTATAATGTCATTTGCAAATTTTTCTGGTTCATTAGACATTGGGCTATGACCAGAAGAATTATAGATAATTAATTCCTTGTCGGCAGTCGGTGTACTTACTTTATTAAAAGCTTCATAACCAAGAGCTGGTGGTACCACAAAATCATATAGTCCCCATTGGAATAAACAAGGAATGGTAATTTCATCTAATCGATGACTATAACTCTTACTTTCCACCTCATCATATAACAGAATACTCGTCATTCTGCCAGATATAAAACTTATATAAGGAGACGTTGGGTTAGCAAAAATATATTCGTAATAAGAGAGTTCTGGAGCAGCACTATCATAAGTGATGTCTGCGATCGTTTGCTCTGCTTGATGACCATATTCATTGATTAAGCCACCTGCTTGGATAGAAATATTATTAGTATCTACAGTGTCCACAAAAGTCTGAACATTATTCCAAAATTCATTTGAAGGATCTTGATTTAAAGCAACCCGACTTACTTCTCTAAACATCTTAATCGCTTCCTGATTTAGGAAGGGGATATTATGTGCACCATCTGCATCTATCCAACCTTTAATTTCAGTCTGAATTTCAGTTTCTACTAAAGCAGCTGTTCCAAGCATTCCTCCCCAACTATGACCTAATAGAAAGACGGAGCTTTCATCTCCATACATTTGCTTGATCAACTTACTAAGCTCATAAGTGTCGTCCGCCATTTGAGAGATAGTGGTATTATCATCTTTATATTTTCCTTGCGAAGCTCCCTGTCCTCTTTGGTCCCAATAAACTATTGCATATTGTTCTTCTAATAGCTTGGCATAAGTTCCAAAGTTGTAGGCAGAACCATCGCCTCCAGGGCCTCCATGTAATAATAGAATGAAGGTTTTTGAAGCAATATTACCTTCTATATAGACCATCATGTCTGCTTTATCATTTCTATACATGAAACGATGTTGCGTGCTAGACTTTTCTTTAGAACAAGCTAATAGCGTTATTACAAAAACAAGAATAATATGTTTTAAAGATCTTACCATGTAATAGGAAATTGATAAGCTATTTCAGCATGAATAATGGGCAAGAATGCCGCATTATAATTAAGTAAAATATGCGTACCTGCTCTTAAAGCAATAGCATGATTAACTTTGAATAGTCGCTCTAAATTAAGACCTAATTCTAAATGAAACGGTATAGTAAGATAAGTTCTATGTGCTAATAGTACTCTTTCTAATTCTCCAGTTTGAACTGTATAGGTAGGATTAAGGAAATAATTGAATGCTAATCCCATTCCTATTCCCATTCCTCTAGTTAAGCCATATTTATTCTCCACTTTTCTTTGGTAAGTAAAAGAAGGAAGAAATGAAATTTGATTATTAAGATGAATATATGATGCAAAGTTTCCTACATAGGAACGTGTCTTTACTTTCTTTTTATAATAAGTTTTTGAAGGGGCAATATATCTAGCTCTTGTTTTTTCTTTGATGATTCTTTTGTTAGGAACTTCATAAGAAAATTTAAGCCCAGGATGTAGTCCCTGTTCTCCAAAATAACTTATACCAATGATTGGTTCGTATAAACTGGTATCTAGTCTAACCGAAACCTGTTTTTCCTGTTTCTGAGCGTAGGAAAAGACAGATAGACAAAGTAATATGTAGATGATTTTTTTCAATCCATTCTAATATAATAAATAATACTTTGCTGAGGGCTGTATTTATAAAACGCTAGAAAAACTTTATATATTGTATTATGATATCAGAGTTGATAAATTAAAAGCTCAATTATGAGTAAGAGAAATATTAGATGAATTTTAGTCGAATCATATTACTAATAGTTTCTGCTGCATTAATGCTTCATTTGCAGGGCCAGGAGTGTTCCAAGATTTTAAAAATTAAGAAAGGTATTGCTTACTCAAAGTCGAGTAAGGAATTGTATTCTGGTGCTTGTATTCAGATCGATAAGAAGTCGAAGTTTAAGGAAAGTATTCATCCATATAAGAATGGTCAATTAGATGGAACTGAGAAATGGTTTTATGAAGATGGAACTGTAAAGATGGAGATTGATTTTAAAGAAGGTAGAAAAGATGGACTTTGGAGACATTATTCGCCCGATGGCTTGTTAACTGAAACGGTAGAATATCAAAAGGGAAAAGCACACGGAAGACATAGCTTATACTTTGAAAGTGGAAAAGTAAGATTACAAAGAAACTTTGAAGAAGGCGTGCTTAATGGACATTGGATAGAATACTTTGAAGATGGGCAAGTGAATAACGAGTGTACCTATAAAAATGGCGTAAAGGAAGGAGAATATCATTCTTATTATCCTAATGGAAATATCCAAAGTGAGTACGAATTTAAGAACGATAAAATCCACGGCGTATATCGCTTCTATGACATCGAAGGAAATATCATCCATATGTGGATGTATGAGAATGGTACTAAAGGAACGATGTAAGTTTACATATTCCTTCTGTACTGACCACCCACTTCAAATAAAGCAGCTGTGATTTGCCCCATAGAACAAACTTTCGAGACATCCATTAGTTGCTCAAACAAGTTCTCATTTTGAATAGCAGATTTTTGAAGCGCTAATAATAAGTCTTTCGTCTTATTTGCATGTAGTGCATTAAGATTATTTACTGTATTAATCTGATCTTGTTTTTCTTCTTCTGTAGCTCTGATTACTTCACTAGGAATAACCGTTGGCGAACCTTTGTCGCTTAAGAAAGTATTTACACCAATAATTGGGAATTCTCCGTTATGCTTTAAGGTCTCATAGTAAAGACTCTCTTCTTGGATTTTACCTCTTTGGTACATCGTTTCCATTGCTCCTAATACACCACCTCTTTCAGTAATTCTTTCGAATTCTTCGTAAACCGCTTCTTCTACTAAGTCTGTTAACTCTTCAATGATAAAGGCTCCTTGAATTGGATTCTGATTCTTCGATAAACCTAACTCATGGTTAATGATCAATTGAATGGCTAATGCTCTTCTTACAGATTCTTCTGTAGGAGTAGTGATCGCTTCATCATATGCGTTAGTATGTAATGAATTACAGTTGTCGTATATCGCATATAGTGCTTGCAATGTTGTTCTGATATCATTGAAGTTAATCTCTTGCGCATGTAAAGATCTTCCAGAAGTCTGGATGTGATACTTTAACTTCTGTGCTTTAGATTTAGCTCCATATTTTTCTTTCATTGCTTTTGCCCAGATCTTTCTAGCAACTCTACCTATAACAGCATATTCTGCATCAATACCATTAGAGAAGAAGAAAGAGAAGTTAGGGACGAAGTCATCAATATTCATTCCTCTAGACTGATAGTATTCTACATAAGTGAATCCATTTGCTAAAGTAAATGCTAATTGAGAAATAGGATTAGATCCTGCTTCTGCAATATGATATCCAGAAATAGAAACAGAATAGAAATTCTGAATGTTCTTTTGGATAAAGTAATGTTGCATGTCTCCCATCAATCTTAAAGCAAACTCAGTAGAGAAAATACATGTGTTTTGTGCCTGATCTTCTTTTAAGATATCTGCCTGAACGGTACCTCTAACAGCAGAGATGGTAGATGATTTAATTTGCTGATAAATATTGTCTGGCAATACTTGATCACCTGTTACACCTAGTAACATCAATCCAAGTCCATCATTTCCTTCTGGGATTTCAGCATTATATTTAGGCCTTGTTTTACCCTCGTATATTTTAGCAATTTTAGCTTCAACTTCTTTTTCTAAACCATTTTCCTTGATGTATATTTCACATTGTTGATCTATGGCAGCATTCATGAAGTAAGCCGTCATAATTGCTGCGGGACCATTAATCGTCATGGAAACAGAGGTAGTAGGCGAGGCTAAGTTAAAACCAGAATATAGTTTCTTAGCATCATCCAAGCAACAGATCGAAACCCCTGAGTTACCAATCTTACCGTATATATCAGGTCTTGTACCAGGATCATTTCCATAAAGTGTTACAGAATCAAATGCGGTAGATAATCTACTTGCAGGCAAGCCTTTTGAAACGTAATGGAATCTTTTATTCGTTCTTTCTGGTCCACCTTCTCCTGCAAACATTCTTGTTGGATCTTCCCCTTCTCTTTTAAAAGGGAATACACCAGCAGTGTATGGGAATTCTCCAGGAACGTTCTCTTCCAATTGCCATTTCAATAGATCTCCCCAACCTTCATATTTTGGTAAAGAGATTTTTGGTATTTGAAGATGAGATAATGACTCTGTATGCGTTGCAATCTTAATTTCTTTGTCTCTAACTTTAAAGATGTATTCTGGATTTTTATAAGCTTGTGCTTTCGCTTCCCAGCCTTCTATCAATTTCCAGTTTTTAGGATTCAAATCAAGGTTAACCTCAGTATACCTTTCTTCTAATGCTTTGATTAATCTATCCTTATCCTCAACCTCAGCATCTTTTAATGAAGCGATAGATTTTCTAATACTGTAAAGTTCTTGAGCGATTTTAGCTTGTGCTTTTGCAGACGCAGAATATTGTCTATTGTTATCTGCTATTTCTGCTAGGTATCTTGTTCTTTTTGGTGGAATGATGAAGATTTTTTCAGACATTTCATCTGTAATAGCGAAGTCAGACTTTAAAGCGGTATGTCCAGTTTTTTCAACTATTTTATCCATAATAGCCCTATATAATTTGTTGGTTCCAGGGTCATTGAATTGTGAAGCGATAGAACCAAATACAGGAATATCCTCGTCTGGTATTTCCCATAACTCATGGTTACGTTTATATTGTTTCTTGATATCTCTAAGTGCGTCTTGAGCGCCTCTTTTATCAAATTTGTTTAATGCGATAATGTCAGCAAAGTCTAACATATCGATCTTTTCTAATTGTGTAGCTGCACCGTATTCAGGTGTCATTACATACATCGAAGTATCAGAGTGTTCAATGATTTCAGTATCAGATTGACCGATCCCTGAAGTCTCTAAAATGATCAAATCAAATCCTGCAGCTTTAATCACGTTTACTGCCTCTTGCACATATTGAGATAATGCTAGGTTAGATTGACGAGTAGCTAAAGAGCGCATATATACTCTGTCATTCTTAATCGCATTCATTCTAATTCTATCTCCTAATAATGCACCACCAGTTTTTCTTTTTGAAGGATCTACAGAGATGATTCCAATTTTCTTTTCTGGGAAGTCAATTAAGAATCTTCTAATTAATTCATCTACTAATGAAGATTTACCAGCACCTCCAGTTCCTGTAATTCCTAATACAGGGGTATCCATTTTTGCTGCTTTCTCATGTACCTTTTTAAGTATAGCTTTAGACTCCTCTGGGAAGTTTTCGGCAGCAGAGATGAGCTTAGCTAGATCTACATCAACCTTATCTTCAATTCTATCAATCTCACCATTAAGGTTCTCACCTGTTGGGAAATCACATTTTTCGATCATATCATTGATCATTCCCTGCAACCCCATCGCTCTGCCATCATCTGGATGATAAATTCTAGTGACACCATAAGCGTGTAGTTCATCAATTTCTTCTGGAAGAATGGTTCCGCCACCACCAGCAAATATCTTTATCTGAGGAGCACCTTTTTCCTTTAATAAATCATACATATACTTAAGGTACTCAACATGGCCACCTTGGTAAGAAGTCATCGCGATGGCTTGCGCATCTTCTTGGATGGCGCAGTTTACCACTTCTTCAACAGACCTATCATGACCTAGATGAATTACTTCACACCCAGTAGACTGAATGATTCTTCTCATGATATTAATGGCTGCATCATGCCCATCAAAAAGAGAAGCTGCAGTTACAATTCTTACTTTATTCTTAGGTTGATAAGGTGCTATCTTTTCCATAGTATATTATAATTTATGCTATGCTAAGATACAGAAAAGAGCATAGACGCTATTGTATTTAATTATGAGAATTTATCTTTTTACTAATAGTAGCAACCATCACGGCCTTTGTTTGATAATTAGTAAAAAAGAAGTTCATTTTTTCTGAAATTTTGCGATCATTTTTTAGGCTTTAGCCTACACTTCTCCTTGAAAATTAAGTATTTTTAACGCTCATTATTCATCCAAAAGACAGAAAAATGGCAACAATTGCAGAGTTAAAAAGTAAAGCATCTCAAGTAAGAAGAGACATCGTAAGAATGGTACACGCTCAAAGTAGTGGACATCCAGGTGGATCTTTAGGATGTACTGAAATTTTCGTTTCACTTTTTGATGAGGTGATGGACCACGATACTAGCTTTAATATGGATGCGAAAGGAGAAGATATGTTCTTCTTATCTAATGGACATATTTCACCGGTTTATTATTCAACTTTAGCAAGAGCGGGTTATTTCCCAATTGATGAGTTGAATACTTTTAGAACCATTGATTCTAGATTGCAAGGGCATCCTGCAACACATGAAGGTTTAGAAGGAATAAGAGTTGCAACTGGTTCTTTAGGACAAGGTGTTTCTGTAGCAATTGGTGCTGCAATGGCCAAGAAGATGAACGGGGATGATAAGACCGTTTATGCTTTAACTGGAGATGGTGAATTACAAGAAGGACAAATCTGGGAAGCGGTTATGTATGCTGCTCACAATAAAATAGATAATCTAATTGTTGCTGTAGATTATAATCAAATCCAAATTGATGGTAGAACCACGGAGGTAATGGATGCAGACCTGCCTTGGGGTCCAAAATTTGAAGCTTTCGGATGGAATGTTATTGATTGTAAAGATGGAAACGATTTCGAACAAGTATTAGCTGCCTATAAACAAGCGCAATCTAATAGAGGAAGTGGAAAACCAACTGTAATTATTATGCACACTATTATCGGAAAAGGCGTAGACTTTATGGAAGATAGCAATGCATGGCATGGCAATGCTCCTAGTGATGAGCAATTAGCAACGGCATTAGCTCAATTAGAAGAAACTCAAGGGGATTATTAAACCTACGATAAGCATAGAGGCAAAATGATTAAGGTAATCGAATATAGTCGAGATGTTTCCAATTAAATAAAAAGCTTTGGGCCAAAAAGGATTAAAATTTGTATTATTCCTTGTCTGCATTTTTGCAGCCCTGAACTCCTCCCCTCAAGAAACTCAAAGAGGTAAATACGAAAACCAATATGGGGTTCAGCGAATTTTATTAATTGTTGATGCTTCTGGTTCTATGAAAACAGATTGGTCTGGAAGGACTAAGTGGGATATCGCGAAAGAATTGATCACTCAAACGATTGATTCGATAGAAAAAGTTAATAAGCAAGTAGAGTTTGCAATTCGTTTATTCGGTCATCAATCTCCTAGAGTTGATGAAAACTGTGAGGATACCAAGTTAGAAGTACCATTTAGAAAATACAATAACATGAATATTGTATCTAAATTAAATGAAGTTACACCACAAGGACAAACCCCTATAGCCTTTTCTATATTCTCTTGCCTCAATGATTTCCCTAGAGACCCTAACGCAAAGAACTCTATTATTTTGGTAACAGACGGAGCAGAAAACTGTGAAGGGGATGTTTGTGCTTTAGGACTAGAGTTGGAAAGAAGAAGGATTACCATGAAGCCATTTATTATCGGTATGGGCTTAACAAAAGAAGAGCAAGCCTCTTTCGACTGTATCGGGACTTATTATGATGCTGCAGATGAACAAGGCTTTCAAAATTCTATGAATGCAGTGATGTCCCAAGCAATGCACAATACGACTACAACTGTCAATTTGATTCAGAAAAATGGTAAGCCTGAAGAAACTGATGTAGAGATGAGTTTCTATGATCATCATTCTAGTGCTTTAGTTTATAATATGACCCATACCATGAATGAAGATAAGCGTCCAGATACATTATATGTGAGTCCTATAGGTATCTATGATTTAAAGATTCATACTATTCCTTCGGTTACTAAAGAAAACATTGAGTTGGTGCCAGGTAGACATAATACCATTGGTATGAATGTACATGTTGGTGGTCTAATTGTAAATTGGAATAGACCAGATGGTAAAATGAAAGCCCAAGTTTTAGTAAAGCAATCGGGTACAGATAGTACTTTGTATGTAACTGAGATAGACCGGATGCAGAAATTCTTGACGGGTTATTATGACATTGAAGTGTTAACCATTCCAGAAAAGAAATTTGATTCTGTATTAATTAAGCAATCAGAATTAACCAAACTAAAATTACCTAATCCAGGGACTTTTAGAATTAATGTGCCTGACGTTGGTTATGCCTCTGTTTACAAAGTAGTAAAAGGATCGTATACTAAAGTTTATGAGTTCTATAACTTGAAAGAGTATGCAGTAATTCAGATGTTGCCAGGTAAC
>JBELBA010000077.1:0-10001 GCA_042095635.1 Chitinophagales bacterium | reverse complement strand
CGACGCTCTTCCGATCTATATATGCATAGGTAGACTTCGGATGAAGTGCACTCTTGCCTTTAGACATACTATAAAGTATTCTAGTAATACCGTGGCCTACTTTTTTTCTAATAACGAATTTGGCAAATGCAACTGCTAAAAATATTCCAAGGAATGGATAGGCCAAGTATAAATAGTTTTCAAATTCAACATTAAAAGGTTGTGTTAAAAAATGGTGAATTTGATGTACAGACCATTTTAAAATCAATGCTGCAAATGCTGCAATGATTCCAATAATTATGGCACACATTAGAATAAAATTCCTTTCAGAGATATTTCTCAATCTCCAAACTAAAAGTTTGCCTAATAATGTTCGTTGTTTTGTCATGAAGGCTCAAAAGTAAGAAAAGGGTATTTAATAATGTTTATATGGTTATGATAATTAATTATAAGGTGTTTTTTTATCTTAGATATATGAACAATAGAATAACAGAATTATTCAATATCGAGTTTCCAATTATTCAGGGTGGAATGATTTGGTGTTCCAATTGGCAATTAGTTGCTGCAGTGAGTGAAGCAGGTGGCCTAGGCTTAATAGGTTCTGGATCTATGTATCCAGCAGTACTAAAAGAGCATATTCAAAAAGCTAAAGCTGCTACCAATAAACCTTTTGGTGTTAATGTTCCTTTACTTTATCCAAATGTAGAAGAGCATATGAAAACGATAATTGAAGAAAAGGTTCCTATTGTTTTTACATCTGCTGGTAATCCAAAGACTTGGACAAAGCATTTACAAGACCACGGAATTAAAGTTGTTCATGTAGTCTCATCAGTAAAGTTTGCTTTAAAATCTCAAGAAGCTGGAGTTGATGCTATTGTAGCTGAAGGTTTTGAAGCAGGTGGTCATAATGGAAGGGAAGAGACAACTACTTTATGTCTGATTCCTCAAGTTGCAGATGCTTTAGATATTCCTGTTATTGCTGCTGGCGGAATAGGAGATGGAAGACAAATGGCAGCGGCTTTTTGTTTGGGAGCTGAAGCTGTGCAAGTTGGTTCTAGATTTGTGGCTTCGCAAGAGTCATCTGCTCATCAAGCATTTAAAGATAGGGTAGTTGACGCTAAAGAAGGAGCAACGATGCTTAAGTTAAAAGAAGTTACTCCTGTTAGATTATTAGACAATGAGTTTTCCAGAACTATTCATGAAGCTGAAATGAGAGGTGCTAGTCCAGAAGAATTAAGAAAAATATTGGGCAGAGGACGATCTAAGAAAGGAATGTTTGAAGGAGATCTTGTAGAAGGAGAATTGGAGATAGGACAAGTTTCTGGTATGTTAAGAGATATCAAACCAGCAGCTCAAATTGTACGTGATATGATGGTACAGTTTAAGCGTATTTTAAACTAATAGCTTACCATTAAATCAAGTATCAAGAAGAAAAAGAGAGGCGTTTTTAACTTATTTCCTCTCTTTATAATTTTATATAATCGTCCAAGTGTTATTTCCTGCGATTAGATCGTCTAAATCTCCTTCTCCTTTAGTTGTAGTAAACTCATTTAATTGATTTACTATTTGCTCGTTATAGACAGGTCTGTCAATATCTAAGAACACACCAAATGGTCTTGGGAGGTGATCTTCTTCAGAAGGTACATCAAAGAACCTTGAGATTATTTGTGCTTTAAAGAAGTCTTTCTCATCATGGATCCAAAGATCACTTTCAGAGACATTATCTAAAGACACAACTTTAGGTTTATAACCATCTAAAATGATTCCTTTTTTATTGTCTGCCTTTCCAAACGTTAAAGGTTGACCATGTTCTAAGAATATAGCTTCTTCTTCTTTTGTTCCTTTATCCGTATATACAAAGAAAGCACCATCATTAAAGATTGGACAGTTTTGGTAGATTTCTAACAAACTGGCACCTTTATGTGCTTCACTTCTTTTAATCATTGCCTGTAAATGCTTTGGATCTCTATCCATAGATCTAGCAAAGAAACTAGCATCTGCACCAAGTGCTAATGCACTAGGATTAAATGCATGATCTACAGATCCTTGCGGAGTAGATTTAGTTATTGTACATGGTTTAGAAGTAGGAGAATATTGTCCTTTCGTTAAACCGTAAATCTCATTGTTAAACAATAAGATATTTACATCAACATTTCTTCTTAAGATATGGATCATGTGGTTACCACCAATCGATAAACCATCTCCATCTCCTGTAATTACCCAAACCGATAAATCAGGATTAGCTATTTTTAATCCAGTTGCCACAGCAGTTGCTCTACCATGAATACTATGCATCCCATATGTATTCATATAATAAGGGAATCTTGAAGAACATCCAATACCTGCTATAAATGTTATATTTTCTTTAGGTACATTTATAGTTGGAAGTACAGTCTGTACTTGCTTCAGAATAGAGTAATCTCCGCAACCAGGGCACCATCTAATGTCTTGATCACTTGCAAAATCCTTTGCAGTTAATACCTTTACTTCAGGTGTTGTTTTTGTATCTATCATCTTAACTGAATTATAAATGTTTTAAGATTTCTGCTTTCAACTCATCCTTGTAAATAGGTAAACCTTTAATCTTGTTGTAGCGTTTTGCATCAATTAAAAATTTATCTCTAATTACAGTTACTAACTGACCGTCATTTAATTCTGGGATTAATACCGTTTCATAGTTAGCTAGGATAGCTCCTAAGTTTTTAGGGAAAGGATTTAGATATCTTAAGTGTGCGTGCGCGATATCATATCCTTCTTCATTAAGCTCTTTTACAGATCCTTTAATTGATCCATAAGTAGATCCCCAACCAAGGATTAATAATTTACCTTTTTCAGGGCCTTGATCAATATGCTGAGCAGGAATAGAATCAGCTATTTTAGCTACTTTATCCGCTCTTAATTTTGTCATTTTTTCATGGTTTTCTGGATCATAGCTAACATTACCTGTATCTACTTCCTTTTCTAAACCACCAATTCTATGCTCTAAACCAGCTGTTCCTGGTATCGCCCAAGGTCTTACTAGTTTTTCATCTCTTTTGTATGGCAAGTAATCTTTCCAATCACCTTCTTCATTTTTTTCTGCTTCAGCAAATGAAACCTTGATCTCTTCTATTTCTGATGCTTTCGGGAATTTCCAAGGCTCTGCACCATTTGCGATATAACCATCACTTAATAGTAAAACTGGCGTCATATGCTCAATAGCGATTCTCGCTGCTTCAATTGCTGCAAAGAAACAATCACTAGGTGTTTTAGTTGCGATAACTGGAACTGGCGCTTCACCATTTCTTCCATATAAAGCTTGCATCAAATCAGATTGTTCCGTCTTAGTAGGTAAACCTGTACTTGGTCCTCCTCTTTGAACATTCACAACCACCAATGGAATTTCAAGAATCGTAGCTAAACCAATAGCTTCGCCCTTTAACGCAATACCAGGTCCTGAAGAAGTAGTGATTCCTAAGTTACCAGCAAATGATGCACCTATTGATGAACAAATGGCTGCAATTTCATCTTCCGCTTGGAAAGTTTTAACCCCAAAGTTTTTATGTTTTGCTAATTCATGTAAGATATCAGATGCAGGTGTAATAGGGTAAGTTCCTAAAAATAAAGGCAACTTAGATTTTTGTCCTGCAGTGATTAATCCATAAGCTAAAGCTGTATTACCACCTATACTTCTGTAGGTCCCTTGATCCATTTTTGCAGGCTCAACTTCGTATTTAGTAGTAAAAGTTTCTGTAGTATCTCCATAGAAGAAACCTGCTTTTAAAGCTTTAATGTTAGCCGATAAGATTTCAGGTTTTTTAGCAAATTTTCCATTTAAGAATTCAATGGTGTTGTCTAAGTTTCTGCCATACATCCAGTATAGGAAACCAAGTACAAACATATTTTTACATCTATCTTTATCTTTAGATCCTAATCCAGAATCTTTTAAAGCTTCTCTAGTTAGCTTCGTAATTTCAACCGTAAATACATTGAAAGGTTCAATGTTATCTTCTTCTAAAGGATTAACTCCATCAGGATAACCTGCTAATCTTAAGTTTTTCTTGTCAAAACCAAGATTATCTGTAATGATTACACCATTATCTTTGATATGAGCCAAGTTACTTTTTAAAGCAGCGGCATTCATAGCAACTAATACATCCAAACTATCTCCTGGTGTATAAATATTCTTAGAACCAAAATGAATTTGGAATCCAGACACACCAGCAACTGTTCCTTGTGGAGCTCTTATTTCTGCGGGGAAATCTGGGAATGTAGCCAAGTCACTTCCTGTTAGGGCTGTGTTAGTGGTAAATTGACCACCAGTTAATTGCATACCATCACCAGAGTCACCTGCAAACTTAATTACAACTTGCTCTTTCTTCTCTAAAGTTGACATATCTATTGTTTATTATATTTCTTTCATACATAAATCTGCAAACGCAAATAATGCTGATTCATCGAATTTCTTAGCACTTAATTGTAAGCCCATTGGCATTCCGTTAGAATGGTTTCTTATCGGAATGGAAATGGCTGGGATACCAGATAAATTCGCATGCACTGTGAAAATATCTGATAAGTACATTTTAATTGGATCATCCGTTTTTTCTCCGTGCTTAAAAGCAGTTTCTGGAGTAGTTGGGGATAGAATGAAATCATATTGATCCAAAATATCATTTGTCTTTTGAGTGATAAGGTTTCTTACTTTTTGTGCCTTACCATAGTAAGCATCATAGTATCCAGAGCTTAAGACAAATGTTCCTGTCATAATTCTTCTCTTTACTTCTAGTCCAAATCCTTCAGTTCTAGAATTCACATATGTGCTTTCTGTATCATTTGCATCATCGCTTCTGTGCCCGTAATGCACACCATCATAACGTGCTAAGTTAGAGGAAGCCTCTGCAGTTGTTAAGACATAATAAGTAGGAACTAAGTGATCTGTATAATTAAATTGAACAGGTTCTACTTGATGTCCTAATACTTTTAATGCTTCAATTTTATCTTTGATTGCCTGGCTAATTTCAGGGTCAATGCTTGGATGATTAACAGTATCCTCGAAATAAGCAATTTTAACTTTTCTCGAAATTGTTAATGCCTCGCTGTAATTAGGAACACTTTGGTTAGAACTTGTTGCATCAAATTCATCTTGTCCGCTGATTACTTCTGCAATGATCGCTGTATCTTCAATATTGTTGGCAAAAATACCTACTTGATCGAAAGAAGAACCATAAGCAATGATACCATATCTAGAGATTCTCCCATAGGTTGGTTTAAATCCTACTACACCGCAAAATGCTGCAGGTTGTCTAACTGACCCTCCCGTATCTGTACCCAAACTTGCATGACAAAGCCCTTCTGCTACAGCAGCGGCAGATGCTCCTGAAGATCCTCCGGGTACTCTTTCCAAATCATGCGGATTGTGGGTAGGACCATAAACAGAATTTTCATTAGCCGATCCCATTGCAAATTCATCACAATTTAATCTTCCTAAGATGATCGCATCTTCAGCAATTAACCTTTGGGTAACTGTCGCATCAAATAAAGACTCAAAGTTTTCAAGAATTTTTGATGAAGCAGTAACAATATGGTTTTTGTAACAAATATTATCTTTTAGGCCAATCACTAAGCCTGCCAATTTACCAGCCGATCCATCTTTTATCTTAGCTTCAATTTTAATAGCAGCAGCTAATGCCTCTTCATTGAAGGTTTCAACAAATGAATTAGTCTTTGACTTTGCAGTCTTGTCTAAAAATGCCTGAACTACAGCAGTTAAAGATTGTTCTCCTTGCTGGATGGAAACCTTAATATTTTTAATACTTGTAGACAAAATTTATTTTTTATTCTTTTTCTGAATCATCTTTCATTCCTTCTTCAACCTCTTTTCTAACATTATTCTTAGCAGAGTTGAATTCTCTAATTCCTTTACCAATACCTTTCATTAATTCAGGAATCTTTTTTCCTCCAAATAATAATAAAACTGCTGCTAAGATCATTAGCCATTCTGGCATACCTAAAGCTCCAAATCCTAAAATTAAATTCAACATAATTATGTTTGTTTAGTTAACTGCCTCAAAAGTACGAATTTACGAGCACCTAGAACAGAAAATGATCATTATTTAAAACTTTATTTACCTAGCTATATAATACACTTAAGTAATGTTACTAAGTAAAATACAATTTTGCTTAGGCTTAGTATATTTACATTTTTAAGAATATTATTTTATAAAAATAGCAAAAAGTGGTTCCTATATTCGAACAATTAGTGATCGTCGGATATAGTCTTAAAAGGTCTAATGATTGTAATACTTAAAAGAGTATATTTGTTCATTAAACTAATTACTATATGTGTCGCATAACATGGATTTGGGCTGTCCTATTTGCATCTGTAAATTTAGTAGGTCAATCAATAAGTATTGATTCTAACTATTTTCAGCAAAAGGTTAATTATAAAATAAATGTTGCTTTAGATATTGAGCAACGTCAACTTAATGGAGATTTAGAAATGTGGTATTTCAACCAATCTCCTGATGTGTTGCACTATATGTATTTACACTTATGGCCAAATGCGTATGCAAACGAAAATACCGCATTTGCTAAGGAAAGCGGCTATATTAATGAGTTAAGCAACGATCAAAAAGGATATATTAAACAATTAGATTTTACTGCAAATCAACAATCCTTAATCTTAGAATATGACACATCCAAAGAGGAGTCTAATATCGATATTGCTAAATTATATTTCCCAGAACCTTTAAAGCCTGGAGATTCTATTTTAATTAAAACACCTTTTAAAGTTAAGATTCCTCATTCGGTTTCGAGAATGGGGCATCATGATGGTGCATTCCAAATATCACAATGGTATCCAAAGCCGGCAGTATATGATCAGAATGGTTGGCATCCAATGCCATATTTAGACCAAGGAGAGTTTTACAGTGAATTTGGTAATTATGAAGTTAATATTACATTACCAGAGGATTATGTAGTAGGAGCAACAGGTGATTTACAGACCTTCTCAGAGAAAGCTTGGTTAGAAGAAAAAGCACATAGATCTGCTTTAGTATTGGAGAAAATATTAGATTCTACTGGTCAGTACGATGCATTTATTGAAGATGGGTCTTTATATAAAGAGCATTATAATCAAGTGCCTAGTAAGCAAACTAAAACGATTAAATACACGGCTGAGAATGTGCATGATTTTGCTTGGTTTACAGATAGAAAATGGATTGTAGAGAAAGCTTCATTTAGAATTGAAAATACAGATCGTAATGTAATATGCATGGTAATGTATCATCCAAGTTCTGCCAAGCAATGGGATCACGCTTTAAAGAATTGTGAAGAAGCTATTCAGTTTTATTCTAAATATGTTGGGGTCTATCCGTATAGTCAAGTTACTTCTTGCGAAGGTGGGCTTGGTTTTGGTGGAGGAATGGAATATCCAATGGTACATTTAATCTCTCCGAAGTTGAGAAATAATCAACAGGTAGAACAGACAATAGTGCATGAGATTGGTCATAACTGGTTTCAAGGAGTATTGGCTTCTAATGAAAGAAGATATCCTTATATGGATGAAGGACTAAATTCATTTTATGAAAAACGATATTTAGATGAAAAGTACAATCGCAGGTTTCATTATGTAGACTCAAAATTTTTAAAAGTCTTATTTGGTACAGACGTTGTTAACTTCGATGAATTGACTTATTTCTACCAAGCAAAAAGAATGTCAGATCAGGCAATGAACCTACATTCTGCAGAATATTCTGCGTTAAATTATGGAAGTATAGTTTACTATAAGTCATCTACGGTATTTAACTATTTGATGAAATATTTGGGAGAAGATCAGTTCGATCAGATTATGCATAGTTATTATGCTAATTGGCAATTTAAACACCCTGGTCCTCAAGCTTTAGAGAATGAATTTGCAACTAGTGGAAGAAACTTAGATTTCTTTTTTAATGATGTGGTAAAAACAACCAATGAGGTAGATTATAAATTAAAGAAAGTCCATAAAGAAACGGTAATTGTAAAAGGTAAGAAGTATAAACAAATGACTATTAAGAATAAAGGTCAAATTGCCGCACCATACTATGTCGCTTCAATTAAACATGATACGATTGTAGATACAACTTGGTATGAAGGGTTTGTTGGGCAAAGAGAGATTCTATTCCGGTACGATAAGAAAGTAGATGCCTATGAAATAGATGGTGATTACTTTATGCCAGATCTAAATAGAAACAATAATTTTTACTCCAATAAGGGATTATTTAAAAGGACTGATGGATTTGTATTGAGACCATTTTTTAATTTAGAACAACCAAGAAAAACGGAATTGGTATTTACACCAATAGCCGGATTTAATAATTATGATGGCACAATGCTGGGATTGGCTTTCTACAATGGCTTTTTATTTGAAAAGCCATTTGAAGTAACGTTTGCGCCAATTTATGGAACAAGGTCTAATGAGTTAGTAGGAACAGGTAGAGCTTCATTTAATATAAAGACATCAGAGCATTCTAAAGTGAAAAGTATTACTACAGGTATCCATTATACCAACTTTAATTATGCATTGAATAATATAGGAGATGAAGTGAGAGATCTAAGATTTGTGAAGATTATGCCTTTTATGAAGTTTAATATAAAGAAGAAAGATCCAAGACAAAATACCACAGAGTTTTTAGAAATGAGACTGATTAACATCAACAAAGAAGTAGTTGATGTTGAAGGAAGAAATAGAGTATGGGGAACAGATCAGACAGGTGTATTAACAGGTACATATATGAAGCAAGACTTCAGAAAACATGATCCATATAATGTTATGATTGAAGGAGAAGCAGGAGCTTCTTATGCAAAAGGTAAAATTGATATTAGAAGAACATTTTCCTACACTAAGAAGGGTAAAGGGTTAGAAATGAGATTCTTTGGAGGTGCATTCTTGTTCGATTACAGAAGTATAACTGGAGTAAGTTCTCCGCATAGAGATATTGCATTACAAATGGCTGGAGGTACAGGAGATAATGATTATTTGTTTAATGATGTATATATTGACAGAGCAATTCAACATACAGACTATGGAAATATATGGTCACATCATAGATATTGGAGAGATGGAGGATTTAGAATTAGTCATCAATTTGCAGAAACAGATGCATGGCTAAGTACTATTAATCTTACAGCAGCTATACCAAAGTTTGGTTTAGTTGCTGCCTTTTTAGATTTAGGAACTGCAGCTAATTATGATACGCATAGTGGAGGGGAGACCATCTTATGGAATATGGGATTAGTCTTAAATCTTGGATTCTTAAAAGTGAATTTACCATTGGCTTACTCTCAGACAATAGAAAATTCAGCAACAAATAGACTTTATACAGATCCATCACAAACAGAAATGACGGGATGGGAAATATTATCTCGTAATATTACATTTAGCCTCAATATTACTGATTATAATCCAATCAAATTAAGAGATCGTTTACTTAACCTTTAATTCTACTTAAGAACTTGTTATCAATGATATCATTGATTTCCTTAGAGATTTTTAATGCGTAAGCAATTGGGCAGAAGAATAAAGTGATGGCTATTGATCTAATAGCAATATCAATAAAGGCATTTTCAAATACAGGAATAAAGCTTTGTAGATATATAGTGCTTAATGTAAGACCAATTAATATTAATGTCTTATAGGAGAATGGTTGAATCCTAAATCCAAATGCGACTACAAGCATTTTAAAAACATTAAACAAGAATATAGATAAACCAGTGGCCATTGCAGCACCTGTTAAGCCATATGCTTCAATAAAGTAGAAATTACTAATTACCGTTATTATCATCAGTACAACGTTAGAATATAAGGTGTATTTGTAGAATTTAGAATTCGCAATGATTGCACTGTTACAGCCTGTTGCCATATCAAATAGTTTAGCTAAACTCAACCATAATATCACCCAAATACCTTCTTTAAAGTCTGGCATTAAGTTAAATATATTATGGACGTTACACCAGATACCTACAAAAACAAAACTACCAGCTAATAAGAGGTTAATTGAGCTTTG
>JBELBA010000076.1:0-10026 GCA_042095635.1 Chitinophagales bacterium | reverse complement strand
CAATTTCATCGAATTTAGGAAAACGCATATATGGTAAATGTAATCCTCCAATATAACCCTGAATACTAGTATATGGGATTGTATGATGAACAAAAGGGATTGCAAAAGGAGTAATCGGTACTCTTGCTCCGTAGGCAAATTTATTAACCAATAAGAAATCTCCTACCAATAATGTTTTCTCCATTGATGAAGTAGGGATCTGATACAATTCAAATGTAAAAGCTCTGATACCATAGGCAGCAATAAACGCATAAACCAATGCATCTGCCCATTCTCTTTTGGCAGAACGATGTATAAATCCGGTTTTATTATCTATTCCTAACCATTTTACTTCTTTGTTAAAGCCAAACAATGGTAACATGATAAATGGAAAGAACTGCGCAAGTGTATGATCTTTAAAACTCGTCTTTCCAATACATTTCATTGTTTCTGTAATCCAAATAAGACTTACTATTAATCCTATAAATGGGAAACAACCTGCAATAAACCAATAGATAGGTTTACCTACTAATTTGTTCCATAAGTAATAATTGTAAAATGGAACATATGCTTTCCAACTTTCAATTCCTGCTTTTTCGAAGATTTTACTTAATCCTACAAGGATGGCTAAGTTTAATACTATAAATACTATAAGAGGTAACATTAATTAAATTTTAAAAGGTCATTCATTCCAAAAAATCCTACTTTCCCAAGCATCCATTCTGCTGCTACAATTGCGCCTTTTGCAAAGCCATCTCTATTGTGTGCTTGATGTTTAATACTTATTTCATCGATATCCGAATTAAAACTAACAGTATGTGTTCCTGGCACTTTCGGTGCTCTAATAGATTGGATTGCAATTTGTTCTTCAGATTGTTGAGGTTCATTAATCCACTTTGATTTTTGATCTAAAGCTTTGATCGTATCATTAGCTAAAGTTATAGCTGTTCCTGATGGACTATCTAATTTTTCTGTATGATGTATTTCTTCAATTTTGACATTATAGCCTTCAACATCATTCATCCATTTACTCAACTTTCTGTTTAACTCGAAAGTGATGTTCATACCAATACTAAAATTTGAAGCAGTAAATATGCTTTGTCTTTCTTCCATAGTTCTTTTCCTAATTGTAACTTCTTCTTCTTCCCAAGCCGTAGTACCAACTATAACTGGTATATGCGCATCGAAGCAAGTATTAATATTCCGTATAACGGAGTTAGGTGTAGAGAATTCTATAGCAGCATCAATATTATGTTCTTTTAACATTTCAACTGAAAAATCGTTTGCATTTTTTGAATCAATAATTAAGGCAACATTATGGCCTCTTTGTGCAGCGATTTGTTCAATCGTTTTACCCATTTTACCATATCCAATGATTGCTAAATTCATAATTAAGGTTTGCTTTTTCTCGTTTGTGGTATCAAAGACAAATGTAATCTATTTCTAGATCTAAATGAAGAATTAAAATAGAGGCTAATAAAATATTATTAACTTTAAATCCCTCAATAAGCATAATGCAATGAAGAGAATTCTGATATTAATAATTTTAGCAACTTACTTTACTGTTTCTGCAAAGAATCCAAAGAAGAAAGATTGGGATTATACTTTTAATAAATTGGATTTATTGACAATTCCTATTGCTGGAAGTATGTCTTATCTAGGGTATATCAATTACTACTCCAGAAAAGTGTATTCTCCATCAGATATCATTGCAACGCAAAATAGTAAAGTGCTAAACTATTATAGATATAGCCCAGCTCTAAACGATTTTGCTACATATTATTCTATCGCAATAGCAGGTGCCGGTATTGCTGCATGCGGACCTCTAGTGGGTTGGAATGGTAAAAAGATAGGTACGGTTGCCATTATGTATGCAGAAATGCTAATGATGGAAAGGGGATTAGTGGGTATCATTAAGAATGTTACTAGAAATGCAAGACCATTTGTATATGATCCAACAGTCCCTTTGTCCGAAAAAACAGCTAGAGGCAAAGATGCATATATGTCTTTCTTTTCTTCTAAGTCTTCTTTTGCATTTGCTAATGCATTCTTTTGGCACGATATGATTAAACATTCGGATTGGGATGAAAAGTGGCGCATCTATGGAACCGCATTTCTATATGGTTCTGCCACAGTTATCAGTGCAATGAATGTGGTATCAGGAGAACACTTTACTAAAGACGTGTTAGTTGGAGCTATATTCGGATCTACTTTAGCTTATACGAGCTTGAAATTACATGACATCTATGACATGGAGCCTTATTACGACTTAACCAAGATTAGACTTGTACCAACTTTGAATGGTGTTTATGCTTCCATCAATTTTTAAATTCTATCTGCTAATGCTAGCCAACGAGCTTCTTTAGTACTGAGCGCTGCTAATACTTCAGATAATTCATTAGATAATTCCATTATCGCCTGATTATCTCCTCCCTCTGCCAATTTTGCTTCAATTTCAGTCTTCTTTTCCTCTAATAGAAAGATTTGTCCTTCAAGGCCTTCAAACTCCTTTTTTTCATTAAAGCTTAATTTAACTTTTGGTTCTTCCGCTTTTAAAGTTTCTTCTTTCTTAGCATTTGGATCTTCTACAATTCCTTTCTCAATTTGCTTCTTTAATTTTTTTCTATCGTCTAAGTCTAATCTGTACTCAGAATAGATGCCATTAAAGTCTCTAATTTTTCCTTCTCCCTCAAATACAAAGATGTGATCTACTAATTTATCCATAAAGTATCTATCATGAGATACAATGATAACGCAACCTTGGAAGTTTAATAAGAAATCCTCTAAGGTGTGTAAGGTGATTAAATCTAGGTCATTGGTTGGCTCATCTAAGATTAAGAAGTTAGGGTTCTTAACCAAGATAGTTAATAAGAATAGTCTTCTTTTTTCTCCACCAGAAAGTAGGGAAACATAAGCCTGTTGTTTCTTTGGAGGGAAAGCAAACATTGTTAGTAATCCAGAAGCGCTTAATTTACTTCCATCTCCCATAGGGATGAATTCTGCTATTTCTTTAATAACATCAATTACTTTATGATCTCCTTTTAACTGAATTCCTTTTTGGGTGTAATAACCAATCTTTACGGTGTCTCCAATATCAATATTTCCTGCATCGTGTTTTTCTAATCCAGCAATCATATTTAGGAATGTAGATTTACCAACTCCATTATCTCCAACAATACCAAGTCTTTCACCTCGCTTAAACTGGTAGTCAAATCCATCTAAGATATTAAGATCGTCATAAGCTTTCTTTACATTCTTCAGATTGATGATCTTATTACCTAAGCGAGTCATTTTCACATTCATCTCAAGCTGATCTTCATGTCGCTTTTGTTGGGCTACCTTTTTAACTTCATAAAAAGCATTGATTCTAGATTTAGATTTCGTGGTTCTTGCTTTAGGCATTCTGCGCATCCACTCTTGTTCTTTTCTAAACAAGTTTTTGGCTTTGTCTACTGTAGAGTTTTCACTCGCAATTAAGTCTGCTTTCTTCTCCATGAAGTAAGCATAATTACCTTGGTAAGTTCTAATTTCATGACGGTCCAAATCCATGATTCTATCACAAACATTATCTAAGAAATAACGGTCATGTGTAACCATTAATAGCGTCATTTTGTTGGTAGATAAATAACTTTCTAACCATTCAATCATATCTAGATCTAGGTGGTTAGTGGGCTCGTCTAATATCAATAAATTAGGTGCTTCAATTAGTACTCTTGCTAAAGCTATACGCTTTTTTTGGCCTCCACTTAATACTTTAACTATCGCTTGTAAGTCATTTATTTTTAGGCTACTAAGGATTATTTTAACTTTAGATTCGTAATCCCAAGCACTTGCTTCTTCCATAGCCGTAAGTGCTTTTTCAAAACGTTCTGCAGCAATGGTTTCACTGTTAGCTAAACAATGCTCGTATTCTTTAATTGTTCTTAAGATGGGGGTGTCCGTTTCGAAGATGGCGTCCCAAACATTTAGCTCTTCATTTAAGTTAGGTTCTTGAGCTAGATAATTCCAAGTAATGTTAGGATTAATTTTAGTAGAACCATCATCAGAAATATCTAATTCCGAAATGATTTTTAGTAAAGTTGATTTACCAGATCCATTCTTACCAATAAGTGCTACTTTGTCGCCCTCATTTAAATGAAAAGTGATATTGTCGAATAACAGAATATCACCATAATTTTTGGTAAGATTCTCTACGGATAGATAGTTCATATATTATAATAATTCTTGCTCGATAAAGCTTTTTCTTCTTCTGCTAATGTCAACATTACTTCCATCACTCATAACAACGTAATAACCTTCTGTCTTTACATACTTAGTAATTTCATTCTTATTTACCAGATGTGATTGGTGTACTCTTAAGAATTGATTTGGATCTAAACTCTCCTCATATTCTTTTAGACTCTTGTTGGCCGTTAATTTCTTACCGCTTTTAAGATGAATGTAAGTAACATTACCACTAGCTTCACATCTAATCATTTCATCTGTATCAATGAATATAACTCCATTTCCGGATGGGATACTTATTTTTTTAACCCCTTTATTTTTCAATTGAAAGGCATTGATTAGTAATTCAACTTGTTCGTCTTTAGAAGACTGATAATTGTCTGTTGCCAGTTTTTGCTTATAACGTTCAATTGAAAGTCTTAACTCATCAATATTGATAGGTTTAACAATAAAGTCAAATGCACTGCACTTGATAGCTTGTATAGCATATTGGTTATGACCAGTGGCAAAGATAACATCGAAATCAACATCATTAAACTGCTTTAATAAATCAAAACCTAATCCATCTGTCATATCAATGTCTAAGAACACAAGATTAGGATGAAGGTTTTTAATTCCTTCGGTTCCTGCAGCTACACTATCAAACTCACCTAAGATTTCAATTTCAGGTTCAATCAAGATCAATAATTCTTTTAGAATTTCTCTTGCTCTTTCTTCATCATCAACTAATACAGTCTTAATCATAGTTTAATTCTTGGCAATTATTAAGGCAAAAGTAGGTCTAAGTAATTTAAATTAAGATAAGTATTATATATATAATATAATTTTAAATATGTTTGTAGTCGTTTTACCATGAATAACCTACGTATTTCAATTCTCATTTTTATAAGCATAAGCTGTCCATGTCTTTATAGTCAGGGGTTGTATAATAATCGACTCTTGTACGATTCAACTCAACAATATAGCATACAATTAGATTATACTAATCCTTTTAATGTCGATCGTCTTCATCATTTCAACTTAAAATATTGGAAGAAGATTGGAGATGACTATTTAGTATTTAGTGCTGGACAAAGTCATCAAGTATTTGCAAATGTTCATTCGAGATTTTTGTACTATAAAAGGTTAAATAAGAACCAATTAGTATTTGCTGGTATGCAATTTAATTATCATTACACAGAACAGCATCTAAGACGATATAAAGCCTTAATAGGTTATACGGGTGTTTATGAGCAATTCCAGTGGAGACTAGAGTTAGGTTATAGTGATGCTTTTACAACAGATATACAAGCTTTATATCAATTAGATGAAGTGCTAATAAGCTTAGGCATCAAACAAATAAATGATGAATACAATTATCGATTAGGTTTATTACATCCTTATGATGATTTAGGTTGGATAGGTTTAAGCTATAGTCTTAACCTAAAAAGTTATGGTTTTGTTTTCCAGTTTCAATGGTTGGAAGTCTTGTATAGTATTGATTTACATTATCATATGTTTTTAGGATTTGGTCATAGTCAATCTTTACTGTGGATCAATTAAAATATCTTCTATTATTCACCTTTATTGCTACTAGGCTATTTTCCTTGTCTCAATGCAATATAGAGTTAGATGGAGAATGGATAGTTATTGATGATCCTATTGATTTGTATGACATCAAGGATAATGATGAGTTGCTATTATCTCAATTGTTTAGTAATAAGCAGGTAGATGCCATTTATGACTATGTAAAAACATTTAGTCCTTTGCTTAGTGTTGAGGAATTGAGATCCATACCTTCTTTACAAAATATCATGCTAGATTTTGATTGCATTTTCTACATTGGTAATCGATCAAATAATCATGTTTTTAGGTCTAAAATTTACAACAGTTATAGACTAGATTCTAATTGGTATAATAGGGGTGTGGCCACTTGGAATAATTTTGAAGTTAATTGGACAAAGAAAGAACAATGGAATTATAGTCTTAATTATACAGATAGAAAATTTCAGTTGCATTTAGGGTGTTTAAAATATCGGTTTGGTCAAGGGTTGTTATGGAATAATTATGGGTCTTATACCAACTTGTTTGCACCTCATTTAATTAGACGTTATAGGCCTATAATTGGGCTTATTTCTACTGGTTTAGATGCCAAATATAATTCTGTATGTATTATTGTTAATAATGTAAGTATATTAAAAATCAATACATTATATGGTTTAACTAAAGTCTTAATAGATAGTGTGTTTATTAACGGTATTCCTAATACATTTGGACAATATTATCAGTTAGATTTGGGTAAAACGGGATTGGATTTGGGTTGGAAATATGATGCGGAAAACCAATTCGGTACCACCTTAGAAATTGATCATTTATACAATGAGGATATTAGAATTTATACTTCTTTTTTGGCAAGAAAAGGCTTGGCTAATTTAACAGGATTAGAATTAAGATGGTCAGATGAATTGAAATCATTTCATCATTTTGCTTGGACAAAAGATGGTGTTTTAAATACCGAAATTACACCCTTCAATAGTACTTATGGTCAGCAACTAATTTACAATGCTTTGCAATTAGATTTATGGTCTTTTCAAGTTAACCTATATCAGCAAAACCAATCAAGGAAGTTTAGTATCCATGATGATAATTCACTAAACAGTAAAGTTGGATGTTTAATTCAAAGAAGATGGGCGTATATTCAATTGTTATATCGATCTACTTGGTCTTATACAGATGATGTCTCTAAAAGAAGAAAGTTGTTAATATTATTGCGTATTAATGAAAAGGTTAATTTTTCTTCAATTATATACTTAAATAAGTATTTATATGATTATCAAGCGTATTTTAAAAATAGGATAAGTTATAGTAATGGTTCATTTAGAATGATGCTAGAAATAGTAGATAATGGAACTGAAGAATTGAACTTTGGTGGGCCAAATTTATTCGCTGCTGTTCCTGGGCAATATGAGTATAATAGTTTCGGAGTCAATGATAGGATATTTAGACTCCGTATTTCTAATCAGTGGAATAATTATAAGTTTTATGTTGCAAGTTCTTATAATTTAAAGACTTATAGTGTTTTTATGGGCTTGCGGTATGATCTAATTTTAGCAAGGAAACGTAGCCTTTAATACATCGATTATTCTTATCTTTGCCACCTATAAGTTAAGACCTATATGAGTATAGATAAGATTAGAAATTTTTGCATAATTGCCCATATTGATCATGGGAAGTCTACATTAGCAGACCGTTTACTAGAAGAAACTAAAACAATATCTACAAGAGAGTTGCAGAGCCAAACCTTGGATGATATGGATTTAGAACGAGAGAAAGGTATCACAATTAAGTCTCATGCCATCCAAATGGATTATATGCATGAAGGGGAAAAATATACCTTCAACTTAATTGATACACCGGGACACGTTGATTTTTCTTACGAGGTATCTAGAGCAATTGCAGCCTGTGAAGGGGCATTACTTTTAGTAGATGCCACACAAGGGATTCAAGCTCAAACAATTTCTAATTTGTATTTAGCTTTAGATCAGGATTTAGAAATTATTCCATGTTTGAATAAGATTGATTTACAAGATGCTAACCCGGAAGAAGTAAAGGATGAGATAGTAGATTTGATTGGATGTGATAGGGATGAGATCCTCAGTACTTCTGGTAAGACAGGAGAGGGAGTACCAGAATTACTAGAACAAATTATAACTAGAATACACGCACCAAAAGGAGAAGAAAAAGCGCCATTACAAGCTATGGTATTCGATTCTGTATTTAACTCCTACAGAGGCGTTATAGCTTATTTCAGAGTATTTAACGGTGAGATAAGAAAAGGAGATAAGATTAGATTTATGAACACTGGTGAAGATTATTTCGCCGATGAAATCGGAATCTTAAGATTAGAGCAAGAGAAGAGAGATGTAGTTAAGACGGGTGATGTTGGATACTTGATTACAGGAGTAAAAGAGTCTAAGCAAATTAAAGTAGGGGAAACTATTACTTTAACAGATCATCAAGCCGCTGAGACTATTCAAGGATTTGAAGAAGTTAAACCAATGGTATTTGCTGGTTTATTCCCTGTTATTACGGAAGAATATGAGCAATTAAGAGAATCCTTGGAGAAGTTACAATTGAATGATGCTTCATTGGTATTTGAACCAGAAACATCGGCTGCTTTAGGATTTGGATTTAGATGCGGATTCTTAGGAATGTTGCATTTAGAGATTATCCAAGAAAGATTAGATAGAGAATTTGGAATGAGTGTTTTAGCTACAGTACCTAACGTACCGTATATTATTCACAACAGACAAGGCGAAGAGAAGATTGTAACCAATCCTTCAGACTTCCCAGATCCAATGCATATTGACTTTATGGAAGAACCTTTCATTAAAGCTCAGATCATTACACAACCAGACTATATTGGACCTGTGATGAACTTATGTATTCAGAAAAGAGGATTGCTAAAGAATCAAGTTTACTTATCTCAATCTAGAGTAGAGTTAAACTTTGAGTTACCATTGGCAGAGATTGTATTTGATTTCTATGATAAATTAAAAACGGTGTCTAAGGGATACGCATCGTTTGACTATGCGCCTATCGGTTATCAAAAATCGAACCTTTCTAAATTAGATATTAAATTAAATGGAGATGATGTGGATGCATTATCTGCATTGATACATAGAGATAAAGCTTACGAATTTGGTAAAAAGATTTGTGCTAAGCTTAAAGAACTGATACCAAGGCAGCAGTTTGATATTGCGATCCAAGCAGCAATTGGATCCAAGATTTTGGCTAGAGAAACTGTTAAGGCAGTTAGAAAGGATGTTACAGCTAAATGTTATGGTGGTGATATCTCAAGGAAAAGAAAATTATTAGAAAAGCAGAAAGCTGGTAAGAAGAGAATGAGACAGATTGGTAATGTTGAGATTCCTCAGAAAGCATTTATGGCAGTATTAAAATTAGACGACTAAGCCTAACGTTAGCTCAGGGATATAAACACGGACTATGACTATTACAGATAAAATAATTGACGGAAAAGCATTAGCAAAGACTATCCAAGAAGAGATAGGGGAAGATGTAAAAGCATTTGTAGCAAACGGCGGCAAGCAACCAAATCTTGCTGCAGTATTGGTAGGGCAAGATGGAGCAAGTAGAACTTATGTAAATGCTAAAGTAAAAGCTTGTGAAAGATGTGGATTTACTTCAACATTGGTAAACTTGGAAGCTAATATATCTGAAGAAGAATTATTAGCTGAAGTAAGAAAATTAAACGCCAATGATGATGTGGATGGTATTATTGTTCAATTACCATTACCAGATCACATTGATGTAGATAAAGTAACTTTGGAAATTAATCCAAAGAAAGATGTAGATGGATTCCATCCAGAATCTATTGGTAAAATGAACTTAGGTTGGGATACTTATGTTGCAGCAACCCCTTATGGGATCACACAAATGTTGAAGCGATATGATATAGAGACTTCTGGTAAACACTGTGTAGTGATTGGTAGAAGTGATATTGTAGGAACGCCTATGAGTGTGTTGATGTCTAGAAAAGGGATGGATGCAACGGTAACGATTGTGCATTCTAGAACTAAAGACTTAGCAGCAATAACAAAACAAGCGGACATCTTAATTGTAGCCATCGGTAAACCAGAATTTGTAACTGCAGAAATGGTTAAAGATGGCGCAGTAGTAATAGATGTTGGTATTCATAGAATTGAAGATGCATCTGCAAAAAGAGGTTTCAGATTAAAAGGAGATGTGAAGTTTGATGAAGTTGCTGAGAAAGTGGCTATGATTTCGCCAGTACCTGGAGGAGTTGGACCAATGACGATAACA
>JBELBA010000075.1:0-10185 GCA_042095635.1 Chitinophagales bacterium | reverse complement strand
GGAAAGGTCAATAATCTATTATTACCTGTTGAGAAAATAGGAATGGAAAAACTAAGTGCTGAACCATATATTGCTTGTCAATGCGATATAAAAGGAAATCTTGATCATTTAGAATTAAGGGACTTCATATTTGAAAATAGAAACATCAAAGGAGACATTAAAGCAGATTTAGCAAGTAAAGATTCTAGTATTAATTTATTTATTAATGAGCTGGAATACTTATACCCCGAAAAGATTGGTTTTGCTCAACCACACTTGCGATTAAATAATTCTAAAGTAATAGTAAAAGGAGATAAATGTACTGCTCAACTGCATGGTGGCATTGACAACCTCGCTTTTGACTGTATGAATTTAAAGTATCATCTAAAGAACAAGAATTTCAGTACAGACCTGCTTTATAAATTCAAAGATTCAATAATAGAAATTAAGGGGGAAACACACATAGGCTATCAACAAGAAAAATGGAACATTAATAACCATATAAAAAGTCTAACTTTTGGAGAACAGCATTATCAATTAATTCATCAGGATATTCATTTAAGCGAAGGGCAATTTGATATTCATCTATTCTCTGAAGAATTGGGTAATCAATTGGATTTCTATTTTGTATACCACCTCAAAGAAAATGAATTGCAATTCGATGCTAGAATTGATGATTTAGTTATTTATCATTTAAAAGATGCTAAACATATTGCATCTAATTTTAGTGGTGATGGAAAGTTTATTTCTGGCAATGAACATGATATGGAATTTGAATTCAGTGACTTTCTTATATGGAACGATAAGGACGCTTTGCAATTTGACACCCTAACATTTACTTCCAAAGCAGATTCAATTAAACAATTTAATGTATCTACTGAGTTTATAAATATCGAACTTAAAGGTGCATTCTTCTGGCAGGACCTGCCTGTATTTACAAATAAAGTATTTAGTAAGATCTTTCCATCTACCATACATCAAAAAGACAGTAGTGTTATCAATTCTAGCTTTGCCGAATTTAAACTTGATGTGACTAATGCTAACAGTCCATTAAATATAATAATACCAGAATTAAGTTTGAGTGCAGGTACGCATTTCGAATCTCATATAGACCTAGAAAAAGATTCTATTTGGATAGCAACTACAACAACCGGTTTAGTTTATCAAAATATCAAATTTGATACCACTGTCGCTTTTTTAAATGTATCAGACACATTAATGCATTTTGGTTTTCATTCGCATCATCTAACCCTATTTGACACCATTGGTTTAAAGAACTTTAAGATCTTAACAGAGACGCTTAACGACGAAGTTAATAGTCAGATATTGGTGCATCCAGATCAATATCAAAGACCATTTGTACTGCATTTCAACACGATCATTAAACCAGAAGAATACTATATAGAATTAAAGAACAAAAGTCTATATATCAACGACAAAAAGTGGGAAGTTGAAGGTCCAAATCGATTATTAAAATACACCCATGGAAAATACTTTGTCAATGATTTTACTATTAGTAGTGATGAACAAGAAATAAAAATTGGAAGTGAACAAGAAAATCAATTATACTGCAGGTTTGATGAAGTAGAATTAGGTGAGCTATTAAGTATTATCAACTTTTCAGATCAATTGGTCTCTAGTAAACTGAATGGATATGCAGATCTCAACATTGATGAATATAGTTTTAAATCAAACATCGACTTAGATGACCTTAACATATATGGACAAGCATTTAACCATGCTTTTGTTCAATTGTATAAAGTAGGATCAGGCAAACCAATATTTATCGAAGGGAAAATCACCCATCAGCGAGAGCAAGCATTAATTAAAGGTATTTATCAATATGGCCCATCCGGAATAAGTGATATTAATATCTATCTAGATGCAATTCAGGCTAATCGTTTAGAACAAATAATTGCGCCTGAAGTAGAAGATATCAATGGAACCCTCAACGGAAATATTAGTATTGCACAGCGCGACAACAAAACGAATGTGAATGGATTATTCCATAGTAAACTCAGTAGTTTTTATGTTCCACTCTTAAATATGCAATACTCATTTGCAGATACTTTCGAATTGAGCAATCGATCTATTTTCTTCAATAATACAAGCTTAAGTGATGATAAAAGAAAAACTGCTGATATTCAAGGTTCCATTGATTTCAGTAATAACGGAATTAACTATAATCATCTTAGAA
Organism: Chitinophagales bacterium; assembly: GCA_042095635.1. Classification (GTDB taxonomy): domain Bacteria; phylum Bacteroidota; class Bacteroidia; order Chitinophagales; family CAJXBJ01; genus JBELBA01. The sequence continues at coordinate 8,009 of JBELBA010000075.1, read as the reverse complement.
TATTCCCTAATGATAGTTTTCAACTATTAGCCACCAGAGCTATTCATCAGCCTGATTTCTTTGGAAACCTATATGCAAGGAGTGAATTTAGTAGCGAAAGTCAAAGAACTTATATTGAGGTGAATGGAAATAATAATGACCCCGTAATCAATATTAAAGGAGCTTTGAAAAAAGGAAGTAAATTAACTATCCCAATTGAAACTGCGGAAGAAGTCACAGCCGGTAACTTTATTAGATTTATTGATACAAAAAACAATAATGATACTGTAATATTAAACGAATCTACTTCTGCCTATTATTTAAATTGCTATACAGAAATAAATGAAGAAGACACCATAGAAATTCTACTTAAAGGAAGCGCTGGTGAAGATGTTTTAAGTTGCTTTGGTAATGGTAATATAAGAATAGAAACTGATGATCAGGGTAAGTTTGGTATGTACGGTGTATATGAGGTTAATAAAGGAAATTATACCTTCCACTTTAGAGATTTCTTAAAGAAGAAATATAACATAAACACTGGAAGTTCCATTTCTTGGAATGGTGACCCATACAAAGCAAAACTAAACTTAGAAGCTACCTACAGATTAAGAACAAATATCTCTGATTTACTTGCTTTCTCTAGAGGTACAGAAACTATAGATGACCAGCAAATAAGAACAGCAGTTAAACTATATATCTTTATTACAGGAGAATTAGCATCACCACAAATCTCTTTTAAAATTGAAATAGATGATGCAGAATATGCCAATGAATTAAGACCTTTAATGGCCAAGATTCATAATGACCCTACAGAATTAAATAAGCATGTATTTACCTTACTATTCATAAATAGATTTGGTCCTGTATTTGAAAATCCTCAAAGTAGCAGAACCAGGCTCATCTTTACCAATATGGGAGAATTCTTCAATACTCAATTGGCAAGTATATTACAACAAACAGGTTCTGAGTTCTTAAAATCTATGGATTTGGATGTTGGATTAGATGCACATAGCCTTAATAATTCTGATGACCTTAATGATGAAAGTGCACAGAAAGAATTTAAGTTAGCATTATCTAAATCATTGTTTAATGATAGAGTTATTGTAGATATAGGTGGTAACTATTATTTTGGTGCGGATGACATCGACAATGAACTTGCTGGTGATTTTGGTATTGAATATATCATTACTAAAGACAGAAGATTAAGAGCGAAAGTCTTTAATAAATCTGAAACAGATCCCTTAATCAGACAGAACATTTATAAGCGTGGAGTCTCTTTAAGTTATAAAAGAGAATTCGATCATATATCGGACCTATGGAAACGATACTTTAAGAAAGCAACTAAAGAGGACGAAGCAGATTTTAAGATTGAAAGTGATTGGACTAGAAAGCCAAATCCTTCGTTATCGCCTTCAAATTAAAGTCAACAAAAGAGTGCTCAAATTGTGTTTCAGGAAGCGTTTGGTAAATAAGATAGTAAATGCACTTTCTGATCTGTATTAGAACAAGCAGTCAATACAATTAAGATTATTACTAAATACTTCATTGGCTTAAGTAGCTTTCAACTATATTATAAAATTCTTCTGGTTGCTCTGCATGTAACCAATGTCCAGCATTTTCTATCGTCTCCAATTTAGCAATTGGAAACAATTCTAAAATATCATCAATATCTGGGTCTAAGATATAATTAGATTTAGCTCCTCTTATAAACAAGGCCTTCCCTGTATATATTTGTCCTTCAGCAATACCAGCCAGTATGTTTAAATAATTATTAACGATCGCTTCTAAATTCACTTTCCAAGCAAAGCCATCTTTTGTTCTATCCAAGTTTTTTAGCAAGAACATTCTAACACCTGGGTCAGATACATACTTTTTCATATGCTCGTCTGCTGCACCCCTTGTCTTTAATGTACTTAGATCAATTGAACCTAGTCCATCAAATATAAACTGATGGTGAGGTACAGATTCGGAAGGATTCATATCTACAACAATTAAATCCTCTACGCTATCAGGATATTCAAAAGCAAATTGCATTACAGTTTTACCACCCATAGAATGACCTAAAATAATGGCTTTATCAATATTAAGATCATCCATTAATTCTTTTAAATCTGCCGCCATCAATTCATAACTTAATCCTCCATCATGAGGAGACTTTCCATGGTTACGTTGATCTACAGTTATCACTCTTCTCTTTTTGGAAAATCGCATAGCTAAAGATTGCCAATTATCTAATGATCCTAGCAAACCATGCAGGATAATTAAGGTATCATCTCCTTCTCCAAAAATTTTATGATTCAATTTCATAAAGCCAAAAGTACTAATTTCTAATTTCCATCTAAGGATAGATGGAATAGAATTCACCCTATTTAATATTAATACATCAAAAAAATGATCTTGACAGTTTATTCATAACATTACATTTATCCCTATATTTGTAGAATGAAAATTAGAGTATTTGTAACCGGAGGAACTTTTGACAAAGAATATAACGAGCTAACTGGTGAGCTATATTTTAAGGACACGCATTTAAGAGAGATGTTCAAAATTGGAAAAACGGGTGTAGATATTAGCATTAGGACCTTAATGATGATAGACAGTGTAGAAATGACTGAAGCAGATAGAAACATCATTATTGAAAGCTGTAAAAGGTCTGAAGAAGATGCTATTATCATTACGCATGGTACAGATACAATGGTAGAAACAGCCAAGCTATTACAAGCACAAAAAATTGATAAGACTATTATCCTAACCGGAGCAATGATACCTTATAAATTTGGTAGTTCGGATGGATTCTTCAATTTGGGTAACTCTTTAGCTTTCGCTCAATCTTTAGATAAGGGTGTTTATATCGCTATGAACGGAAGGTATTTCTATCCTGATAACTGCAGAAAAAATAAGAAGGTAGGTATCTTTGAAGAACTAACTTAATAGTTCTAGCAATCACAAGTCTTTAATTTATACACCAAATAAACATTAAGTACCGGTATAAAGGCACTTACTGCAAAATTAGCTTTCATCTGAGCTGATAGATTATCGTAATAAGTTTTCTCTAATTCATCTAGACTTTGATAGACTTCTCTGCTAAAAGTAAACCTATAATTAGAATTAATTAGTTTCTTAATTCCAATTTCACCAACTACATAGAAGCTTTTAGTTATATTGAAAAGCGAAGTACCAATATAGGAAGCAAAATAGGTTTGACTTGGAATCATATCTATTCTTGTGGATGCTGTCAATGTGCCATCTGGGAATACAGATTCAAATGAAGTTTTATCATTTTCCATATAGAAAATAGGAATAAAAGTACTTTCGAACTTTACATTTTCTAAATCAAATTTCCAGTAGAATTTATTCATAGTTAAGGCCGCACTAAGATGACTCGTAGATCCACTCCATTCTGTATCTTCTAAAACCTTAATTTGATTAGCAGTTCTATCACCAATCCTTGCATACATATTCATCATTGCAGCTTCTGGTCCATCTAAAACGCCTAAACCAAAACCTAATCTTAATCTTTTTGTAAAATTGAATCCTAATGTAAATTGATATTGAAATGGCACCTGCCCACCCAACTTAAGAATAGCCAAACTGTCTGTTTGAGGTGGCTTAACTACAAAGTAATTCTTCGATTTTTGACCAAAAGAGTTTAAAGTAAAAAGCAATACTAGCATCAATAAATTAACTCTCATTGACAGCATATTTTGGGTAAGCTTCTTTAAAATCAATAGCTATAGATGGGGTAAAGATACCATAAACACTTGCTCCACTTCCGCTCATACTTGCATAAATAGCACCCTTACTATATAAATCTTGCTTTAGTTTTTCTATTTCTGGAAACTGTTTAAAAACACTTTCTTCAAAGTCATTTTCTAATTTTCCTTTCCATTCTTCCACTGGTAGTTGAAGCATCGATTTAATATTTTGTTCTGGACGCTTAGGTGTTAAATATTGATAAGCTGTTGCTGTGCCAACATGTATATGAGGGTTAACCGTTACAATCTTATATCCGCTTAAATCTATATTAATCTCTTCAAACTCATCTCCTTTACCAAAAGCATAGGTGGGCGCATTTTTAATAAACACAGCACAATCACTACCAAGCGGACGAACATAATCTTCCATTTGCTTAATAGTCAGATTTAAAGCATTAAATTGATTGATTAACTTAACCATAAATGCGGCATCTGAAGAGCCTCCACCAAGTCCACCACCCATTGGGATGTTCTTTAATAAAATGGCTTTAACGGGTTCTAATTGATGATCAATTTCTAGAGCTCTATAAGCCTTAGTAATTAGATTAGATTCCATATCTCCTTCTACTTCAATTCCTTTTATTTCCAAATCAAATTGATCTGATGGAATGATTTCTAATGCATCTTTCCATTGTATTGGATAGAATACCGTCTCAATATTGTGAAAACCATCTGCACGTTTCTCAACAACGTTTAATCCTAAATTTATTTTCGCATTTGGAAAGTCTATCATTCTAAGGCATTTTAGATCTTTTTAAGAAGAATGGAATCAATACTTCTGCAAAAGGTTTATTGATATCTATGGGCACAAAATCAACTTTATAAGAACCACAGGTAATCTTTAATTCCTCCATAAAAGCTTCCATATTCTCTTTATAGAATGCTCTCACTTCATTTGGAAATACCTTAATCTGTTCTCCCGTTTCATTATCTACCATTTTATATGGTCTATTATTCATTTCAAAGTCTACTTCCAAATGATGATCCATTACATGAAATATAATAACCTCATGTTTATTATGCTTAAGATGTTGAAGAGAAGAAAATAGTGCTTTTTTGTCTTCAAGATTATTAAACATATCACTAAATATAACTACCATAGATCGTTTATGTAGCGTCTCTGCAACCTGGTGTAATGTATCAGAGATATTCGTTTTCAAAGGCTGATCTGGTGTAGTTAATAGATCTTGTAAAATAGAACTTAAATATCTTTGATGTTGAAGAGAAGACTTCGCTTGTGTATGTTCCATTAAGCTTTCTGAAAAGACACTTAAACCAACTGCATCTCTTTGCTTCTTTAATACATGCATAATAGCAGCAGAAGCATAAATAGAGAAGATTAACTTATTGTGGTCCTTTTTTGGGAAATACATAGAAGAAGAAGCATCAATAATGATTTGACATCTCAAATTTGTTTCTTCTTCATACTCCTTAACGAATAACTTATCTGTCCTTGCAAAAACTTTCCAATCTATGTGCTTAACATCATTACCTGGATTATATACTCGATGTTCAGCAAATTCGGCAGAAAATCCATGCAATGGACTTTTATGGAGCCCAACAATATAACCTTCAACGACTTGTTTGGCCAATAATTCTAGGTTATCGTATTTTTTTAAATCTTCTAATTTGTAAAGGGTGTCCATAAATCTAGATAGTAGTCGTTCTTCTCATGAAAATAAGAAAATATGGGCATTTTCTGTATTACAAAGCCGTTTATACAGCTTTACCTAGGAAAACGACAACTTATACACAATAACCTGTTTACACATAAGTACCAATATTTAGCTCTAAAAGCCACAGACTTAGCGTAAATCCCATATATAATCAATACTTTCAGCGTGTTAAAATCCATCTGATAATGAATATGAGAAGCGAAATATTAGTGGCAATATTGGACAGCGACCGTGTAGCGAGTCACAGCATCCAGCTATTAATAAATAATAATTTCAAGGCTCAAGTAGGCGCATTCTATGCAGCAGAAGACTTTTATAAAAAGCTTCAGCTAAAGCCTGACATTGTTATTGTAGAATTCAATTTACCAGACGCTACTGGATTTGATGTTTTGCATAAGATTCAAACAGTATCACCAAACACAAAGGTGATCTTCATGAGTAACCAACTAGATACTGTAGTTATTAAGAAATTAATGAATTCTAGTATTCATGATTACATCGTTAAATCTGAAAGAGCCTTAAATAATTTGCAACTTTCTTTAGAGATCATATACAACGAAAAAAGAAGTATGCAGAACTTCATGAAGGAAACATTTGGAAATAGAAATGAAATATTAAGCAAGTTTAAAGGATCTGTCAACAAATTCTTTGGTGGCAATGAGCTAGATGAATTTGGTAAAGAAATAGATGATATCAAACTTAAACATCCGGATAGAAAATTTTAAGAATTTTTCCATCTCGACGCGCAATCAAGGATGTTTAAAAGCCCCGAATTTTTCGGGGCTTCTTTTTGCTCAAAATATTTTGAGCAAAAAAAAGGCGATTCATTAATGAATCGCCTTTTTTTTGTTCTATTAGATACTACATATGAGCCTCTAACTTTGCTTTTAAGTCTGCTTTAGACGCCACACCAACTTGTTTATCTACAACTTCTCCATTCTTGATGAATAATATTGTTGGGATAGATCTTACACCGTATCCTTGAGATGTCTCAGGGTTGTTATCTACATTTACCTTTCCGATTACTGCTTTTCCTTCAAAATCCTTTGCTAATTCCTCAACAACAGGTCCGATCATTCTACATGGTCCGCACCATTCTGCCCAGAAATCAACTAAAGCTACTTTATCCGAATCTATTACTTCTGATTTAAAGTTTCCGTCTGTTAATTCTAATGCCATAATTCTGTTATTTTATTATTGTTCAATACTTATTTTAATTCTAAACGATCAAAAGTATAATAATTCTTCCATTCTCACTAAATCCTAACATTTCTTAACGAGTAAGGGTCCAATTATTCACTAAACATTAATCGCTTTGGTATGTTTGAATCCTTTCTCTATCAATAAGTCTCTTACTTTTTCCCTAAAATCTCCTTGAATAATAATTTCTCCATCTTTAGCAGAACCACCTACCCCACATTTAGATTTCAAAAACTTTCCTAATTCTTTCATTTCATCTTCAGACCCTTCAAAACCAGTTACTAATGTCACTGCTTTTCCCTTTCGTTTCTTCTTGTCTAGCAATACTCTTAGCTTCATATCAGAAGACTCAATTCCTTCTTCTACCTGATCATTTTCATCAGATCCAGAACCAAATTCTGATAAAGCATCGAAAGACATAATCTTGATTTTTCCATTCTTCTTTTGAGACATATTCAAATATAGGAAAGCCTATTCAAAACTATTCCACAATATTTTAACATTTTTATAAATTGAGGCATACAATCCTTATTTTGGGCAGTATAAAAATTACGATTGTACGTCATTGTCGACATAGAAACTACTGGTAGTGTTGCTACTCAGGATAGAATTACAGAGATCGCTATCTTTAAGCACGATGGTAAAAAAATTGTAGATCAGTATTCAACATTTGTTAATCCAGAACGAAGCATTCCGCCTTTCATTTCTAAGCTCACTGGTATTACCGATGAAATGGTTAAAGATGCGCCTAAGTTTTTTGAAATCGCTAAAGATATCATTGAGTTTACCACCGACTGTGTATTTGTTGCACATAATGTCAACTTCGATTACTCCTTTATCAAAAAAGAATTTAATTACTTGAGTTATAACTACATGAGAAAAACCTTGTGTACGGTAAGATTAAGTAGAAAACTATTACCAGGACATACTTCTTATTCTTTGGGTAAATTAAGCAAAGCTTTAAATATAGAACTCCCAAAAGCACTAAGACACAGAGCTATTGGAGATGCTAAAGCAACAGCTGAAATCTTTACTTTATTAATGAATGTAAATGAACAAACGAATGAATTTGATTTGTTTGAAAGTGAATTAAGTACAAGTATTCTTCCTCCTAATATTGATGTTGAAATTGTTGCTAATTTACCTCAAGAAACTGGTGTGTATTACTTTTACAATAAAGATGGAGATATCATCTATATTGGAAAAAGTAAGAATATAAAGAACAGAGTGACTAAACATTTCTCTGTAGATTATAAAAGTAGAAAGGCTATTGATTTTAAAAACAACATCTATTCTATCAGCTATGAGCTTACAGGAAGCGAATTGGTAGCATTACTTTTAGAAAGTGCTGAAATTAAAAATGTTGAACTTAACAAAAGAGAAAGTCAAAGAAATGAAG
>JBELBA010000074.1:0-10198 GCA_042095635.1 Chitinophagales bacterium | reverse complement strand
TTAAAGAACATAAACCATTAGATAACTTCTCTGGCAGCATTGGACATGTTCTATCTACTAGGTATACTGAAGTTGATCGATCAAATGCTTCAATATCTAATTTAGTGTCAGGCTTTAAATAATGACTTACATCTGCAATATGAACTCCAATTTCCCAATTACCACTATCCAATCTTTGAATAGATAATGCATCATCAAAATCTTTGGCATCTATTGGATCAATTGTAAACGTAGTAATTGCTCTCATATCTTTACGTTTAGCAATCTCTTCGGCTGTAATCACTTCAGGGATAGTAGCAGCTTCTGCTTCTATCTCTGGTTCAAACTTAGGGCTAAAGCCTGCTTCGTAGAGAATAGCATTCATTTCTACTTCGTGCTCTCCGCTCTTTCCTAGTAACTCTACAATTTCTCCATATGGACTCTTTGTATCTTTCCATTTAGTCATTTTAACCACAGCTCTCATTCCTTCCGTTACTTCACTAAAGTCAATTCCTGGAATGTAAAAATCTACTGGTTGGTTGCTATCCGGAACTAAGAATGCATAAGAGGTTTGCAATTGCAGTTCTCCTACATAATACTCTTGATAACGTTTTGTTACTTTTACTACTTCTCCTAATGTTCTGCCATTATTTGAAGGAACGATCTTAACTAATACATAATCTCTATGTAAGGCTTGGGCTGTTTTTCCGGAAGGAATAACAAAGTCATCCATTTTAGGATCGTCTGGAATAAAGAATGCTCTCCCTCCTTTGGAGTATGATATTTGTCCACTAAATAAATCTGAATCTGTTTTTAATTTAAAAACTTCTCTAGACTTAATTAAGTGACCTTGCTTGGCTAGCTTCTTTAATTCGTCTTTTATTTTTTTAGCCTTCGCCGGATTGTTAATTTCGAAGTATTCTAATACTTCTTTAACCGTATATGAAGTGTCAGGATTATCGTTGAACATTTTCAACACCTTACTACTTCCTTTGGAAAAAGATTTGCTTTCTCCAGCTTTCATCTTTTTCCTTCTAAAGTCTTTTCTTGGCATAAGTTATTTGTCAAATTGATCGCCTCTTGGAATGGCTTCAATTAATTTTTTAGTGTATGCTGTTTTCGGTTCATAATAGATACTATCTGCAATACCCATTTCTTCTATTTCACCTTTATTCATTACCACCATTCTGTCAGACATAAACTTTACAACTGACAAGTCGTGAGAAATAAAAATGTATGTAAAACCAAAGTCCTCTTTAAGTTTATTCAACAAATTAAGTACTTGTGCTTGTACTGATACATCAAGCGCCGAAACCGATTCATCGCAAATGATAAATTTCGGATTTAAAGCCAAGGCTCTTGCAATACAGATCCTTTGTCTTTGACCTCCCGAAAACTCATGAGGATAACGATTAAAGTGCTCTGGTTTTAGATTTACCTTTTTTAATAATTCTTCTACCTTAGCTTTTCGCTCAACATCATTAGCAAGTACGCCATGAACTTGCATAGGTTCCATAATTGCCGAACCAATTGTTAACCTCGGATTTAAAGATGAGTATGGATCTTGGAAAATGATTTGAATTTCCTTCCTCATTTCTCTCATCTCAGTAGTAGAAAGATGTGCTAAATTTCTCCCTTTATAAAGAATATCACCTCCTGTGGGTTCAATTAATCTAAGTATCGTTCTTCCTAATGTTGTTTTACCACAACCAGACTCTCCTACTAAACCTAGTGTTTCACCAGGATAGACATCAAAACTAACATCATTAACAGCTTTAACATTCTCTAATACTTTTCCAAATAAGTTCTTTTTGGTAGGAAAGAATGTTTTTAACCCTTTCACCTGCAACACAGGCTCCTTCTTATATAACGCTTCTAATCTTTTGGAATGTTGGTCTTTGGATATCTCTCTAGCTTTATGAGCGCGCTCAACTGATGCAATATGCTCGAATGGTCTAATAGTATCTTCAAACGCTCCTTCTTCATTTTTAGAAATAAAGTCATCTACAATTGGCAATGATCTTAACCTCTTATCTAAAGGAGGTCTGCATGCTAATAATCCTTTTGTATAAGGATGTTGTGGTTTTTGAAAAATTTCCTGAACAGTACCTTCTTCAACAATATTACCATGATACATTACTATTACTCTATCCGCAATTTCTGCTATTACACCTAAATCATGGGTAATAAACATGATAGCCATATCACGCTCATCTTTCAATTGTTGCATTAAATCCAGAATGGTTTTCTGAACTGTTACATCTAAAGCCGTGGTTGGTTCATCAGCAATTAATATTTCTGGATTACAAGACATCGCCATTGCAATCATTACTCTTTGTTTCTGACCACCAGAAATCTCATGAGGATAAGCCTTAAATATTCTTTGAGGATCTGGTAATTGAACCTTTTCAAACAATTCTACAGTTAAAGCTATCGCTTCTTTTTTAGACATTTTTTGATGAATCCTAATAGCTTCAACTACTTGGTCTCCACATCTATAAACAGGATTTAAAGAAGTCATTGGCTCCTGAAAGATCATTGATATATCATTACCTCTAATCTTCCTAATGTCATCATCACTTACTTTTGTTAGATCTTGACCTTTAAAGAGAATGCTTCCATTAGAGATCTTACCATGTGGCTTAGGTATTAAACCCATTACAGATAGTGACGTAACAGACTTACCAGAACCGGACTCTCCTACTATCCCAACAGTCTCCCCTTTTCTAATCTCAAATGAAATATTTTTTACAGCATTAACTATAGAGTCTTCTGTCTTAAATTCAACTTTTAAATCCTCTACTTTTAATACTGTTTCTTTATTCATTGACTTCTAAATTAATGTCGGTGATCAATACAATCAAATATATGAATAATTTCCCTTTGCCTAAGAACACTTTCAATCCGTTTATAAGATCAAATGTATCAAGAATTAATCACTATAATACAAACTGTTTATTCAACTTTTATTTAAGCATTAACAAAGCCTGATAAACTCACATATTTTTCCTACTTTCGTATTTGTTTTAGAATTTAACCAATTATAGAAATAAATTAAAATTATGAGTGAACAAGCACCAAAACAAGGTAACAAATTAGGAGTTGTTGTTGTTTTATTGTTTTTAGCTGCAATTGGACTTGGATACATGTTCATACAGTCAAATGCTGAAAATGAAAAATTAGTACAAGAAAAAACTGTGCTACAAAAAGATAAATTAGATTTAGAGACATCTTTAGAAAATAAGATCGCTCAATTTGATAAATTACAATTAGAGTTTAATGACTCATCTGCTATTTTAGTTACTAAGAAAGCAGAGCTAAAGAAAAGACTAAAAGCATTAAGATCTGCTAACTACTCTGCAAGCCAATTAAGAAAAGAAAGAAATAAGCTTAAAAAAGATTTAGAGACCTATCAAGCAATTATAGACTCTATCACAACAGAGAATATTGCTTTAAAGGCTGCTAATGATTCTTTAAACATCAATTTAGCAGACGTTTCTGGTCAGTTCTTTTCCTTACAAAAGAATTTCGATACTAACATGGGAATAGCTAAGTTATTAGTTGCTTCTAGTATTAGTGCTCAAGGGCAAAAGAAAAAACCAAATGGAAAAGTTAAAGTTACTACTAAAGCAAAAAAAGTAAATAGCATCAATGTTAACTTTACTATTAATGCTAATAAGTTAGCTGATGATGGAACTAAAAATGTTTACTTAAGAATTGTAGGTCCAGATGCTAAAGTTTTAACTATTGAAAATAAAGGTTCAGGAAAATTAAGATTAGTTGGTGTGCCTGAAGAAGTTGAATACTCTACTAAGAAATCAGTATTATACGCTCATAACAACATGAAAGTAAATATGGATTGGGATCAAAACACTCCATTTGCTGCTGGTAGATACCAAATTGAATTATATGGAGATGGATACAAAATGGGAACTAGCGCATTCACATTACAGTAAACATTTAATTTAAAATATAAAGAAAAAAGGGATTAGAAATAATCCCTTTTTTTTTGGTACTATTTTTGCATAATTCACGCATGATTAAAAACCTACTATTCATTTGTTTCTTAGCAATAAGCAGTGCATTTGCACAAGACTTATATGTTACATCTCAAGAGCAAGATGAAATTCCTGATGTATTTCTTTTTTCTAAAAGTGGAAATGTAACAGGAATCACCAATTATGTTGGTTATATAGACATTAAAGGTTTTCAATCTAAAGACACCATTTATTTCCAACATCCTGGATACGAGTTATATCACATTTGCAAATCGGATATTACCAGCAACACTATTCAATTAACCAGAAAGACTTATCAAATCATTGATGTGCTTTCTAACCAGTCTAGCAGTTTTAGAGAAGAAATAACTGGTATTGCTAGCCAAGCAGAAGTGATCTCAAGTAAAGAAATTGAAAACGCCAACACGCAATCGACTGCAGACTTATTACAAGAGTCTGGTGTCTTTGTTCAAAAATCACAAATGGGCGGAGGATCACCAATTTTAAGAGGCTTTGAAGCAAATAAAATTCTATTAGTTGTAGATAACATTAGATTAAATAATGCCATATTTAGAAGTGGACATCTACAAAACTCTACCATGATAGATCCTTTTCTTTTAAAGCGATCTGAGGTAATTTTTGGGCCTGGTGCATCAATATATGGAAGTGATGCAATTGGAGGTGTAATTCATTTCTATTCTAGAAAGCCAATATTGAGTAAAGACAATAAAATATTTACCAAAACTAGAATCCAAAACCAATACTCTAGTGCTAATCAAGAAGTTTCTTTTCATGTAGATCATAATATCGCAAATAAGAAGTTTGGTTCATTGACCAGTTATAGCGAACTCAATTTTAATGATCTAATTGCTGGAAGGCACACCAACACTAACTACCCCAATTATGGGACTTTAGATTACCATTATCAAAACGCTCAGGGAGAAGATCAAACTATAGCTAATCAAAATCTTTACAAGCAAGTCGGAACTGGATATAGTGTAAAACATTTCAACCAAAAATTCAAATATCAAATTGCCAAGAAACGTAGTGTTGATTTTAACTTACAACACTCATTTACTTCTGATGTTCCAAGATTTGATAGATTAAATGACTTAGACATAAACAACGATGTTAAATATGCTAGATGGCATTATACTCCTCAAGAAAGAACTTTAGCAGCAATAGAATATAATTCTTATTATAAGCATAAACATTTTGATTATTACAATATCAATGTGGCTTACCAAAATATTAAAGAAGGAAGATCAATCAGAAGATATAATTCAGATACTGAATCTAATCGAATTGATGAAGTAGATATCTTTTCTCTTAATCTAGACTTTAATAAAAACAGCAAAAACAGAGCACATGAGTTTTACTATGGTCTAGAGTTATTAGATAATCATGTTAAGTCTTCTGGGATATTAACAAATATTAATACATCGATTATATCAGGCACTTCAACTAGATATCCAGATGGAGGTAGTAGAATGAGTACTGGAGGTATATACTTTGTATGGAATAGAACGCTAAGTGATCGAATAAATATCCAAGGATCTATAAGAGAAAACTATACGATTCTAAATACTAATTTTAATAATCAAGCCTACTTTCCTTTGCCATTTAATAGTATTAACATGAATACAAATGCATTATCTGGAGGATTAGCCTTGCTATATAACAGCCGTCATCTTAAATTTAAGTTGAATGCATCTTCTGCATTTAGAACACCTAATATTGATGATGTTGCTAAAGTATTTGATTCTGAACCAGGAACTGTAATTGTACCCTACGAGCATCTAAAGGCTGAAAAAGCCTACAACTTAGAATTAAACGCTAATTATTACATCAATGACAAGCTACTTATAGGTTGGACCAATTATGCAACATTAATTGATGATCTTATTGAAAAAGCACCATTTACTTTTAATGGATCAGATAGTATTCTGTATGATGGGGTTACTAGCCAAGTATTGGCACAGCAAAATACAGGACAAGGATTGGTTTATGGGAGTTCATTTAACTTTAAGTCGATTATCAATCCTTTTATAGCCATCAATAGCTCTGTCAATTATACAAAAGGAATTAACTTAATAGATCAAAGTCCGCTCGCTCATATCCCTCCTATATATGGTAAGCTTGCAATTATATGCACACATCAAAAGCATCAGTTTAGTCTTTGGTCTATATTCAATGGTAAAAAACATTTAGAAGATTATTCAGATGACAGTTCTGATCGGTTAAATGAAGCAACTGTAGATGGAACACCAAGCTGGTATACCATTAACACCAAATGGATTTATAAACATTCTGATCGCATCCAGTTCAATGCAGCAATAGAAAACATCCTGGATAAGAGCTATAAGCCTTTCTCCTCTGGTCCTTTTGCACCCGGAAGAAACTTTATTGTTGCCGTTAAAATGAAATTATAAGAAAGAAGAGGGAAATAAAAAAGGGCAAGCTTACCACATCGCACCGCTACAACCAAGTACCCTTGCTGCCTTCCGACCCTGGGGGAGTTATTGGGAGCTGGTCGTGTAGGACTTGCCCAACACAAAAATAGCAATTCTAATTAGAAATTATAAATAACTGAGAACTAAATTTATTTATCTTACGATATATCGTTATTTTTATATCTAGGTACTAAACCAATATTTAAAGCATAATTTATGTCCGCAAAAGATATCACTGATTTAACTTTCAACAAGAACGAAGACAGAATGAAGCTGATGATTTCTGATGTAAAAAAGAAATTGTCTAATATCCATTTAGGTGGTGGTCAAAAAAACATTGATAAGCAGCACGCTAAGGGAAAATTAACAGCCAGAGAAAGAATAGATTACTTAGTTGATAAAGACACAGACACTATAGAAATTGGTGCATTTGCTGGTTACGAAATGTATCCTGAATATGGTGGCTGTCCTTCTGGAGGAGTAGTAGTTGAAATTGGATATGTATCTGGTAGGCAATGTATAATTGTTGCAAATGATGCTACAGTAAAAGCAGGTGCTTGGTTCCCTATTACCGGTAAAAAGAATTTAAGAGCGCAAGAAATTGCAATGGATAACAAATTACCTATTATCTATTTAGTAGATAGTGCTGGTGTATTCCTTCCAATGCAAGACGAGATTTTCCCAGACAAAGAACACTTTGGTAGAATATTTAGAAACAACGCTAAGATGTCTGCAATGGGAATTACTCAGATTGCAGCTATTATGGGTTCTTGTGTAGCAGGTGGTGCCTACTTGCCTATTATGTCTGACGAATCTTTAATTGTAGATAAAACCGGTTCTATATTCTTAGCAGGTCCTTACTTAGTTAAAGCTGCTATTGGAGAAGATGTAGATTCCGAAACTTTAGGTGGTGCGGAAATGCAAACTGAAATGTCCGGTGTGTGTGACTACAAAATGCCCGATGACAAAACATGTTTAGACACTATTAGAGATTTAATGTCTAGAACAGGAGAAAAACAAAACGCAGGTTTTGATAGAATTAAACCAGCCTTGCCAAAAGAAGATCCAGCAGAGATTTATGGATTACTTCCAGAAGACAGAGCTAAGCCTTATAGTGTAAAAGCTATTATCGAAAGAATGGTAGATGGTTCTGAATTCACAGAATATAAGGAAGGTTATGGAAAAACAATGTTCTGCGGTTATGCTAGAATTGATGGATGGAGTGTGGGTATTGTTGCTAACCAAAGAGAATTAACCAAGAGTAAAAAAGGTGAAATGCAATTTGGTGGAGTCATCTACTCTGATTGTGCAGATAAAGCAGCTAGATTTATCATGAACTGTAATGCAAAAAGAATTCCATTAGTTTTCTTACATGATGTGACAGGATTTATGGTTGGTTCAAAATCAGAACATGGAGGGATTATTAAAGATGGAGCTAAAATGGTAAATGCCATGGCTAACTCTATCGTTCCTAAATTTAGTATTGTAATGGGTAACTCCTATGGTGCGGGTAACTATGCTATGTGTGGTAAAGCTTATGATCCTACTCTTATTGTAGGATGGCCTACTTCTAAATTAGCAGTAATGGGTGGAGCACAAGCAGCTAAAGTCTTATTACAAATCCAAGTAGCAAGTAAGAAGTCTAAAGGAGAAGAAGTAACAAAAGAAGAAGAGGAAAAGTTATTAGCAGAAATTACAGAGAAATATGATAAGCAGACTACTCCATTCTATGCTGCTTCAAGACTTTGGTTAGATGCAATTATTGATCCTGTAGAAACTAGAAAATGGATTTCTATGGGTATTGAAGCAGCTAATCATAATCCTATTGAAGGAGAATATGTAGTAGGAAATATTCAGACATAAACGATATCATCTGTTAAATATTATTAAGAAATTTCACCTCAATAATTATTAAGCGTAAATTAAATCTATGAAAATAATTAAACTGTTATTTGTATTAATGGTTACTCAAGTTACCTTTGGGCAATTGGCTCAGATTAACTGGGTTACATTTGAAAAAGCACAAGAGTTAAATAAAACAGAGCCTAAGTTGTTTTTCTTTGATATATACACAGACTGGTGCGGATATTGCAAGAAGATGGACAAAGAAACTTTTGCTCATCCTCAAATAGCAGCTTACATGAATCAGCATTATTATTGTATTAAGTTTAATGCTGAAACTGTTAAAGACACAATATCTTTGCATGGTGTAGATTATAATTTGTCTGGCATGGCTGGTCAAAGAGGAGCATATCACAATTTTGCAACATTTTTGAATGGAGGAAAAAGAGTTAGTGGTTACCCATCTTATTCTTTTTTAGACAGCAGATTAAATGTATTAAGTCCAATTGGAGGATTTATCCAAGGAGCTCAGTTCGAAATGATTATTAAATATTTTGGAGATAATAATAACAGAACTTCTACATGGCCAGATTACCAAAAAGCATTTAAAAATGAGTTTTCATTCTAAATGAATAAATTTCGATTTAAATATAATTTATTGATTGGGCTGATATTTTTATCAGCCTTTTCATTAAATGCCGGTAACGATGAAGAGATTAATTGGTTAAGCATAGATGAAGCGGTAAAACTTCAAAAAGAACAACCTAAGAAAATCATCATTTACATTTATACTGATTGGTGTACCTATTGTAAAGTAATGAAGCGAGGCGCTTTTAAAAACGAAACTTCCATAAAGTATCTAAATGATAACTTTTACGCCGTTAAGTTTAATGCAGAACAAACGCAAGACATCGTTTTTAAAGATAAAATATATAGTCATAGGCCTACTAGAAGAAAAGGTGGTTTTCATGACTTAGCAGACGGTTTAGTTAATTATGAACTTTATGGATACCCGACATTAGTCGTGTATGATGAAAATCTAGAAATGCAAAGACCTTTTGTTAACTATTTAAAGCAAAAAGAATTTCAAAACTTTATAGAATACTTTAACACAGATAGTCATAAGACCATTAAATGGGAAGAATATTAATGAAAATAATTGTTCTAAATATCATCTTATTATTGTGTTCCAACATTATAGCTCAGCATCAAATTAATTGGGTTTCATTTGAAGAAGCAGTTAAAACAAATAAAACTAAGCCTAAATTGATGCTAATTGACGTTTATACCTCTTGGTGTGGATACTGTAAGAAAATGGATAGAACAACTTTCCAAGATAGTGTTATGATTGATTTCTTAAATGATAACTTTTACTGTGTAAAGGTAGATGCAGAAATGAGATCGGATGTGATTTTTAATGGAGACACTTTAGGCTTTATTAAAGATTGGGGAAGAAATGGTGTTCATGAGCTAGCAGCAAGACTATTAGACGGAAAAATGGGATACCCTGCTTTTGTTGTATTGAATAAAAATCTAGCTAGAATAGAAATCATTAAAGGATTTAATCCTGTAGAATCTTTTGGACCCAAATTAGAAAAGATTTGGAAAACCTATGGATTAAATTAGTTCTTCTCTATAAATCTATAATCCCAGTCATCCCAATAATACTCTCTTCGGATCTTATAGCTCTGCAGGTCTTCTCCTTTAACATCTACTAACTTCCTGTATCCTTGTATAATTAAGTCAGGATAAGAATCCTTGTCAAGGTCTTCAAATAAAGCATGCAAAGCACCTTCAGCGTATATCCAAGACCTTGTCTTACTTTCTAAGTGTCTATCTACAATCTTACTTACATTTGCACATAAGTATAATTTATGATTCTCAATAGTATACAGATAATAAGAACCGTGTCCTTTTCTTGTAGAA
>JBELBA010000073.1:0-10318 GCA_042095635.1 Chitinophagales bacterium | reverse complement strand
TCATGATTGAATTCCTTGATAGCTTGCATTAAAATTAAAGGATGCATTTCCATCCACTCGCAATCCATAATAACGATATCAGGATTATGTGGAAGTCGGTATAGAAACTCACTGGCATTGTAACAACTTTCAATATGAAGATGCCTATTAATAGCTATATGATTCTTGATATTAGCATGCCATTCTTCATGGTTATCAATAATTACAGTGTACAGTTTTTTTCTGCTCATAAAATAAAGATGTTATTGCATCATTACGATGAGCAAATGTACGGATTGAATTTAATCTAGTTGGAAACAGGCGTCTATAGTTTTCAATGCTCTAATTGAGCATGTATATTTTTTGCTGCAAAGGCTCCTGAACTAAAACAAGCTTGCAGTAAGTAACCACCAGTAGGGGCATCCCATTCTAGCATTTCGCCACCCAAGAAGATATTATTGAATTTTTTGAGACTTGAATTGTCATTCAAATTGCTCCATTCAATTCCTCCAGCAGAAGAAATAGCAACCTCTATGTCTTGAAGATCATTCACAACTAATGGGAAATTTTTGATCAATTGAACTAGACTCATCTTATCTTGAAAAGCTTCCTTACTAGAATATGCTTTGATTAGGTCAATAACAATTTGATCTAATTTCAAATCTTTCTTTAAGACCCGACTAATGCTCTTATCTGTTTTATCAAGTTTCTTAAGAATGCTGGAGATATCATTGTTCGGTTTAAAGTCAATATGTAAGATCTGATTTTGTTTTAAAGCATTACTAGCAGCATATATTGGAGTACCTTCTAAACCATATTCAGTCAGCATGATATCACCTTTTAAGCTAAATAAACCAACTTTAATAGCTACATATTTGATAGATTGACGGTCATATTTAGTAGAAATACTTTTGGGCCAATCAATATTAACTCCCACATTAGAAGCTGTGAATGGCTGAAGGCTTATTTCTTTATCTTTTAATAAGTCTATCCAATTACCGTCTGACCCTGTCTTCGACCAGGAGATTCCTCCGAATGCTATGAATAGGGCATCGAATTTTCTTTCCGCACCATCTTCAAAGATTACTTTCTCTTGATCAAAGTCAATCATCTTTTTATTGGTATGGAACTTAACCCCTTCATATTCTAATTTGGCTATCCATCTTTTTAAAACACTAGCAGGTGTAATTCCTTTTTCTGGAAATACTCTTTTGCTAGAACCGATATAAGTAGGGATTCCTATTTCTTTTTCTAGGAATTGAATAACTGCTTGGTTATTAAATCCTATTATAGCATCTTTAAACCAATCACTTAAGTTATGATAACGGGTAATCATTTGCTCAATTGGTTCGGAATGTGTCAAGTTAAAACCACCATGACCGGCTACCAATAGTTTTCTTCCTACTGTCTTTTGAGCATCGAATATATGGATGTCATAATCACCAACTTTAGCTAGGTGACTAGCACACATTAATCCAGTTGGTCCTCCTCCAATAATGATTACTTTAGTTTTCATCTTCTTTAACGTCTATACCTTTAAGGTCTTCCCATTTTTGAATATGTTCTTTTACCAAGTCTCCAATGAGAAGTGGTTGACCATTTAAGTATCTATGATAAGATCTGATGACGATTTCTGACATATCGTTAGGATTGAATATGCCGATAGAATTGAAATAAGCAGAAAGCCTAGAACCATTCCATAGTTCCCAATCATGTCTTAAGACCAAGCCTAAACTATGCTTGGTCTTATAGACAGATTCTTTTTCTTTCCAATTCCTAATCTGAGACTGATAGTCTTCAGTTGTTTTTTTATCTAGTTCTTTATGAGCATCATATATATCTCTAGGGACATATATGGCGTTGATCTTTTTAGCTCTTTCTTTCTTAGCTTTTCGTTGAGCAGGTAAACTGACTGTTGCACCTATCAATAATGCTATGAGAACTAGACGAAAGATCATTTTAGTTATTTCCTAAAATCATTGGTAAACCATCTTTACCACTTCCTACAACAACAACCTTAGCGTTAGGAGAGTTAGCTAATTCTAAAGTAGCAATGATTCCTTTTTCTTTTAAGATTTTATCAGTTAAAGAAGCACTAATAATTCTATTAGCATTTGCCTTACCTTCTGCTTCAATTTTTTGTCTTTGAGCTTCTTTCTCCGCTTTTTCTAATGTGAATTGGTAAGCTTGTAGCTCTTGCTCTTGTGTTAACTTAGAAGAAATAGCCGCCTTAATTCTTTCTGGTAAAGTAACAGACTTAATCATTACGTTATCTAAAGTGATATGCTTGTTAGCTAAGATTTTTCCAGTTTCATTTACAATCTGAGATTGGATAATTTCTTTCTTAGAGGAGTAAATTTCTTCAGGAGTATATTTACCAAATACAGTTCTTGCCGCAGATCTTACTGCTGGCTTAATGAATTTATCGATGTAATCTGGTCCAATATTTCCATGTAATTGTCCAATTTCACCAGCTACAGGTAAGAACCAAACTGAAACATCAATATGAATCTCTAAACCATTAGAAGATAAAACCTTCATCCCTTTAGCTTCATATTGTTGCTTACGCACATCATAGATGATCATTTTGTTCCAAGGAGCTTTAAAATGCATTCCATCAGGGTAAACATTATCTGTATTTAATCCAGTGAAGTAATGGTACATAATACCTTTTTCTCCAGAGTTGATTTTTACTGTAATACTGTTCCATGAGATTAATAAAAATACACCGACAGCGATAATTAAAAACACAGGTAGTGCTTTTTTTGTATTGAATTCTGGTTGACCTTGTTGTTGAAATTGAGCCATAATCTTATTTGTTTTTTTTGTTCAAACAAATTTAGGCTTTTTTACACCCGATAAGAAAACTAATTAAAGAAAGTGCTGGTAGTAAATATAGACCATATGTAGAAACAGAAATTAAGGAAACTAACCATAATCCAATAAGGATAAAACTATAAATCTGCCAATAGTTTTTAGCATCTAGTTTTAGCTCAAACTTCCACATTTGTTCTGTTTCTATTCTTTGTTTATAATAGTCTTGATAGATGACTTGTCTTTGTTGGTCTATCCATATTTCAAAGTCACTTCTTTGCTTTACTTTGGGTTTAGCCTGCTGAGTGGTATCCTTATTATTCGTTTTTTTCCTAGTAGTAGATTTGGACTTTTTATGAAATAGCATATCATAGGTTGCTTTCTTATTGGTATCTGTTAAGATTTCATAAGCTTCTTGGATAGCTAAAAACTTTTGTTTTGCATCTGGTACATCATTAACATCTGGATGCCATTGTTTAGCAAGCTTTCTGTAAGCAGTTTTTATTTCGTCTGCACTTGCATTTCGATGCAATGCTAATATTTTGTAAAGATCTTTCATTAGGCTTTATGTTTCTTTTTGAAAGATTGAAAGTTTCTACTGTGCTCGTTCTTGCTTAACTCTTCGCTATAATATTGAATAGTAGTTATGAAGAATATACTGATGATAATACCTAAAGCAGTTAATACATCTATAATTTCAAAACTTCTAGGGAAGATTTGCCTGATGATAGAATTAAAAACTACATTAGCAGAAAGCGTCATAAAGATGAGTTTATACTTATTAGCTTTAACAGCTAATGGCTTTGCAATAGGACCTCTTAAAATTTTAATCATCAGATAGCAGAAGTAAATCACTGCGCTGATAAACAGAAAGGTCACTAAAAGTGCTGAAGCTGTATTTCCGGTAAATATGCTATTTATAACCAATTGAGTGCATATTTAAGTCCAACTAACAATGTAATTCCTATATATAAAATAGCCATAGGCTTAATGATAGCTTTTACCAAGTTTTTAAAAGACCAGACTTCTTCAATCTGTAGTATTTTAGTCATCTCAGTATAGGGCGCAATTCCTTGCCAACTTTTTGGAAACGCTTGAATTAGATGGTTAACTAAATGCAGACAGGTATTAGAATTATTGACTTCCATAAATTTAATTGGTCCATCGTTCTTTTGCTTAAGTAGAATGCAAGCAGTGCCTTGTTCTACTTTTAATAATTCAGTTAAACTAGCCCATGTTGAGGTCTCAAAGCCAATCGCTTCATCTCCCCAGTAAGCAATACCAAAAGATTCGATGTCTTTGATATGGACCATTTCTTTATTATTCCATTTATGGAAATAAAGATTAGTATGACCAATTTCTACGGCCATAGGAGTATCATCATATCTGTATTGGAATAAAGGCATGTTTTAAATTAGCAAGAAATTAACAGATTGTGCATAATTAATAGTCTTAAGATCACTGAATAATATATGATATTTCTAAATTGCTTAAAGCTTTTCAGGTAATATATTACTGTAATACGAAGATTTATTAAGGATGAAAAAGATAGTGATTACTTACGATCAATTTCTCGATGGGGAAGTAGACTTAATCAAAGCTTTAATTAAGAATGGCTTATATGCTGTTCATATTAGGAAGCATGAATCATCATTAGAGGAAATGGAAGCATTTGTTTTAAAGTTTGATTCTTTTCATAGAGCATTCTTTGTAATGTGCAGTCATCGATCTTTGGTAGATAAATATGGAATGAAAGGGATGCATTTCTCCTCACATGAAGAAGTGCCAGATGAAAGACAAGATTGGTATACTTATAGCACCTCATGTCATACATTGGAACAACTAACTTCAAACAAGGATAAAGTTGATTACGTCTTGTTAAGTCCAATATTTGATTCGATTGCTAAATCAGGTTATATTAGTTCTTGGAAAGATAGAAAGGAACTAACTAACGCATTAATGAATCATGATGGTTGTGAAGTAATGGCTTTAGGTGGAGTTGCTGAAGACAAATTGAAAGATGTAAAACATATGTGCTTTGATGGTTATGCAATGCTTGGTAGTATTTGGATGCCATTATTGAATAAAGCAAACAATAAGAACCTAGCAATTAAAGATTAATGGAAGGCTTAAGACCATATGTATTAACGATTGCTGGTCATGATCCTAGCGGTGGTGCAGGAATTACAGCAGACGTTAAAGTCTTTGAAGTACATAAGACGCAAGGATTTAGTGTCCCTACAGCATTAACTTTTCAAAATGAGTTTGAATTTAAAGCGGTTAATTGGGTACCCATTGACGATGTAAAGTTTCAATTAGACTTATTGTTTTCTAAGCATTTAGTAGATCATGTAAAAATTGGCTTGGTAGAATCAATTGATGAGTTAGAAGCATTAGTAGATCATATATTAGATTGGAATAGTGAGGCTAAGATTATATGGGATCCTATCACAAAAGCTTCTTTAGGATTTAAGTTTCATGATGTTATTAAGCAAGAACAGTTATTTGTGATTGCTAAAAAGCTCTTTTTAATTACACCTAGTGAGGAGGAAATAGAGGTATTAATACCTAATAAGTATGGGAGAGAAGGAGCCAAAGAGCTCAGTGAATTCTGTAATGTTTTATTAAAAGGAGGACATAATGAAGAAGCAGAGATTAAAGACATCTTATTCTTAGAAAATGGATCAATAGCTTTAGCCGGTAAAAGAAGTCATTTTGATAAACACGGTGCAGGCTGTGTATTATCTGCAAGTATTACAGCTAATTTAGCTAATGGTCAGGATATCACTGATGCATGTAGGTTAGCTAAAGATTATATAGAGCGTTTTATCAACTCTAACGATACTTTGTTAGGTTATCATAGTAATTAGTTTGAAAACATATATTAATTGATTTCTATCCAAAAGGTTTCATTTGGTATTAATTCAGGGTTTTTTCCATTCATAGAAATTGCTTGAATAGGCATAATAGCTCCCCAAATGACATTCTCTTTAAACATCAGAGGATAATTTACTTTTTGCGCTGGTTATATTTCTTTTTAATAATAAATAGGAGGGGTAGTTTTGTGAAATATCCATGCAAGTTTGTTTATTTGCAGCATGAAAAAACAAGTTCTTTTTTGGGTGTGGTCATTTTGTATTATTTCTTTATTTGGCCAAGATACTTTTTCCATTATTGCAGTAGATGAAGAAACAGGTGAAGTTGGCTCTGCTGGTGCATCTTGTATAACAGGTGCTGCTGATTTTAGTGGTGTAATTATAATTAGTCAGATTATTCCAGGAAGGGGAGGAATGAATGCACAGGCTACAATATGTATTCCTAACAGAAATCTTGAAGCAGGTATTGATCGAATGGAAGTGGGTGATTCTCCCGATGAGGTATTAGAATATCTTTTCAATAATGATCAATGTTTTTGGGGTAGCCAAGACTCTACAAATAGACAATATGGTATTGCTGATTTTGATGCTAACGCTAAGGCCAGAACTGCAGCTTTTACAGGAGCAAATTGTATGAATGAAAATGGACACATTGTAGGTCCAAATTATGCTATTCAAGGAAATATTCTCTTAGATACTTATGTATTAGATTCAATGGAAGCAAGATTTTTGCGAACAGAAGGTAGTTTAGCTAATAAGTTAATGGCCGCTATGCAAGGAGCGAATATTCCAGGAGCGGATTCTAGATGTTTGAGTGATAGTACAAGCTCAACTTCTGCTTTTTTGATGGTTTATAAACCTGACGATCTTGAAGATGAACCTTCTCTTCTACTCAATGTTTTAGAAGCACCTGCAGGAATAGAACCTATTGATTCGCTACAAAAGTTATTTGATGAGCAAATAGATACAATAGATACAGATACATTAAATAATGAAGATACTTTAGCTTTTGTAGATGCATTGATAGAAGATCAAATACAAATTTACCCTAATCCGGCTAGTGAGTTTATTCATATTAAAACTGTAAAAAATATTCAATCAATAGCAATATTGGACCTAAGAGGTAAAAGGATAGCATATGATCCGTCTGTGAGACGAATTGATATAACCGATTTTCCAGCTGGCATGTTTTGGTTAGAGTTTAAAACCATTAAAGACAAAAGTGTAAGACTTACCTTTATTAAAATTTAACCTATAAATAATTTTTTAGGCCAAATTTATGGAAGATGGAATTAAGTCCCATGTAGCTCAATATAAGTAAGAATTGGAAGAAGTTATGGGCCTTAAATTACAACTGAATCTTTAAAGTTAGTAGAGCTGATTCCTCTAAATATTGAAACGAATATGTATCAAATTCTAATGCATTAATCATGTCTAAGTTGCCAAAATATATACAAAAATAATCAGATGCTTAAGTCTATTATACTATCATTATTTCTATTCCTATTAAATGTATTGATTTATGGTCAATCATTCAATAATGCGCAATGGATTGGAAGAGCAGATACTAATCATATCAATTTCTTTAAAGATCAACATGACGCCTTTAATAGAAGAAGAACGGTTAATATTAATTATCAATCCATTCTATTACAGAAAGCGTTTAGAGTAGATAAACAGATATCCAAAGCTATAGTTAATGTTGTAGGGCTAGGGCTATATGAATTATATATTAATCAAGAGAAAGTAGGAGACGCTGTCTTAACACCTAGTAAAACTAATTTCAATAAACGTGTATTATATAATGTCTTTGATGTTAAAGACCAATTACAACAAGGAGAAAATGAATTAAGCATCCATGTAGGTAATGGTTGGTTTAATACGCAAAGAAAATATTGGGGAAATAGAATGCCTTACTTCGGTGTGCCAAGAGCTATTTTGTCTTTAGCAATTAAATATGAAGATGGGCAAACGGATACTATTGTTACAGATGATTCTTGGAGATTAAAAGATGGTCCTGCTTTAGCTAATTGCATTTATGATGGAGAAATATATGATGCTAATGTAATTAATGATAAAACTTGGTCTAATGCTTCACTAATGCCAGCCCTAAAAGGAGAATTAGTAGAGGATAAGCAAGCTTTGGAAAAAGTAATAGAAGTTTTAAATCCTATTAATACAGATACTTTAATGTTTGGTTTACGTGTTTTTGATTTCGGTCAGAATATAGCAGGTAGAATTAATATTAAAGTAAAAGGAGCACAAAATGCTAAAGTGATTATCAGGCATGCAGAAAGTTTAAAACCAAATGGCTATATCGATAATCATAGTTTAGGAGAAGCAAGAGCTACGGATATTTACATCTTAAGCGGAGATAGTTTAGAAAGTTTTGCGCCAAGTTTTACTTATCATGGATTTAGATATGCTGAGGTGAGTATTGAAGGAATTGCTGAGATCATTGATATTAAAGCAGAAGTGATCCATAATGATGTAAAAGAGATTGGTAGCTTTATTTCAGATAATGAAACACTCAATCAGATTCATCATTGTACTAAATGGTCTCAGAAAGCTGCCATGCATGGTGTGCCTGTAGATTGTCCTCAAAGAAATGAAAGATTAGGTTGGATGGGTGATGTGCAAGTAGCGATGGATCAATCTCTATATAATTTCGAACTCGAAAATTTCTATAAAAAGTGGTTAATTGATATTCAATTAGAACAAGATACTACTGGAAAACTACCTCATATTGCACCTAATACAGGGTCTAGTGGCGCACCAGTTTGGACAGCTGCTTATCCAATGTTGGTTTGGAAATTGTTTAAGACTTATGGAGATACAGCAATTCTTATACAACATCATTCTGCTATAAATAAATATATAGCCTATCAGGGCAGAAAAGGTAGTATACAGCGATTAGATAAATTTGGAGATTGGGCTAATCTAGGACAAGAAATATTTGGTTCTTATCGATGGAACAAACCTTATATGTATCCTGGAGATACTATCTCTAAATGGAAAAGAGGAACGCCACGTTTATTGTCTACAGCCTTTTATTACAATAATATAAAGCTGAGCAAATCAATAGCAAAAGTTCTTGGAGATGATACTTTATATCAGGCAATGGATAGTTTAGCTGCTGCAGTCAAGCATGTATTTAATGAGACTTATTATGATAATGAAAATGCTTGTTATCAATCTGATCAATACACTTTTCAAACTGCACAAGTTGTTCCTGTCTATTTTGGTTTAGCACCCAATGATAGTATTGAGTCCCTTGTAATGAAAGGCTTATTAAAAGACATTGAAAAGAAGGCTTATCATTTCAATACTGGAATTATCGGAACTCATTATTTAATCAAGCTATTGAGTCATTCTGGCCATGATGAACTTGCTTATCGATTATTGATTAGTAAAGGATTTCCGAGTTATAGTAATATGTTAGATGGGGAGACTACTATACAAGAACATTGGAGCAGAAAAGCATCTAGAAACCATGTAATGTTTGGTAGCGTTGATGCATGGATGTATGAAGGGCTTGGGGGAATTAAAGCAAAAGACAGTGTTTTGTATTTACAGCCTTATTTCCCAAATGATATGGACAGTATGAGTATAAAGACAGTTTTAAATACTGGTGAGTATCAATTAAAATGGATAAGAGAAGCTTCTAAGCTAGAGCTTGATGTCACTGTCCCACAAGCAACTTATTTAAGATTGGAAGGTAAATTGAAGAACAAGAAGCATTATCAATTCTTAGATGGCGCTGATAATACCATT
Source organism: Chitinophagales bacterium (assembly GCA_042095635.1). GTDB lineage: Bacteria > Bacteroidota > Bacteroidia > Chitinophagales > CAJXBJ01 > JBELBA01. Next base: position 875 of record JBELBA010000073.1, on the reverse strand, counting down.
AAATTACCAGCTGGAAGTCATCATTTAACATATAGATTTAGATATTTCAAGTTACCATGAAGCTGAATAAACAGTTCATATGGGTGTAAATGACTTGAATATCCCGTTTGATCTAAAACACTAAGTTCAAATAAAATATAAATAGAAAAAGCCTCAAATTAGAGGTCTTTTTTTGCTTTTAAACATCATCCCTCCAAAACTTAAAATTTTATACTGAAAAAAAGCGTTGTACGTGTGTGAGAGCATGGCTTTTTTTGTATTTTCAAAATATGAATGAAGATAATTTAGATAAGCATTTAGATAATCAGGGAGAATTCAATATTGAAAAGTTGGATTTTTCTAAGTTAATGGAGCAAGGTTTAAAGAATAGTGCAGCTGAGGAAGTAGAGGAAGAAGCAACTGAAGAGGAAGCTGAAGAACCGGTAATACCAACAGAAACCTTAAAGGTGATGGATGTTATTCCGGTTAATATTGAGCGTGTTTATAAGAATTGGTTGAATTCTGAAAAGCATTCTGCATTCACAGGAGGAAAAGCAAGAATTAAACCCGTAGAAGAAAGTGATTTCTCCGCTTGGGATACATACATTGTAGGGGAAATTTTAGAATTAGATTATGCAAAAAGAATTTATACAACTTGGAGATCGGATGATTTCCCTCCAGGGCATCCTAATTCTAAATGTGAAGTGCTGTTTGAAGAACATCCTAGAGGAACATTAATCACCATCAATCATACCGGAATCCCAATGGGACAAAAAGAAGATTATATGGAAGGATGGGTAGATAATTACTTTGCTCCAATGAAGGCGTATTATAATCGATTCAAATAAATTATTGAATTGGGATAGAATAAATAATAAGTTCATATCAAAATAACA
>JBELBA010000072.1:3503-10398 GCA_042095635.1 Chitinophagales bacterium | reverse complement strand
AGTAAGGACTTAGAGGGATATCAATTTCCAATCTGCAAACAAGACAAAGTAAGGCAGAAAAGATTTGGAAGAATGTGTATGAGAATTTGAAGTATTCATAGGTACTGATTGTATGGAATTAACAAGAGACTTAATCAATGAGGCTTTTGATAGATTAGATGATCATGACTTTGTTGTAGGGCCTGCCAATGATGGTGGTTACTATCTATTAGGAATGAATGCATTTTATCCTGAGCTTTTCCAGAACATGGAATGGAGCACGGACACAGTTTTAGAAAAGACATTATCGAAAATTAATGCTGAGCAGTCTGTTTACAGATTACCTGAATTGATAGATATAGATACAATTGAAGATTTAGAGAAAAGTATGCCATATGGAGACTTATATTGAAACTACTAAGGACGTTTATAAAGAGGCAGCTTTAATACCTGATATTGGATTATGCTGCACTACGACTCCTATTTGGTCTTTTCCTTGATTAGACATTCTATCTAAGATGAAGGAAATGCAGTTTGTGATAAAACGGCTAATGCATTGTCTAAATTAGCGTGTTTAGATATTTTCATTTCTGAGAGCACTTATTTCTATGATGGTGGATATTGTTTTTAAAAAGCTTCTGCGATAGTAAAATACCAATAGAAGTCATTACCATAAGCGAAGTCTAAACGGATAGATAATCGATCTGTATCTGGTGGAGTAAATCTAAACCCACCACCGATGGAGTATTTCATTGAATTTGCTTCTATATTATCTATAGAATTAAAAACATTACCTATTCCTACAAAAGCAGCTGCAGATATATATGGATTATAAAACTGCCTAATCTCTGCCTGAATCATATTAAAATGCTTGTCTCTATATTGCCCCAAAAAATAACCTCTCATAAACTGATCTCCTCCTAGCATCGATAATTTATAGAAAGGAACAGCTCCAAAATTAAAGGATGCTCTAGCTTGATAGGCAAAAATTAACTTCTCTTTCTTTAATTCGATAAACTGTCTATAATCCAATAAAAAGTGATTAAAATTAAAATCTGATCCAAATATAGATTGATAGGATATCCATTCTAGATTAACCAGACTTCCTTGGTAAGAAGAGTTGACATTATCTCTAGAGTCTCTTCGAAAAACTGCTCCTAAGCCTGAAGTTATACCTCCTTCTGACCCAACAGTACCATTCTCTAAAATACCATTAGGTTCCACTTCTTTTAGACTAAATCGCTTGTATTGCTGTTGCAGTCCTAAAAACCATGTCGAATTAAATTTTCTAATCAATTTAGAATTCTGAGTAAAAATATTGGCAGAATAATCCTCTGAAATTTCAGGATTAATTTGATTTCCAACGCCATAGAAAGGCAATGGTACAAAGGAATATTCAAAGACTTCCTCAATGAAGTACTTATTACCAGGCGTATATAAGGTTAAAGAACCTTCTATATTGTATTGACCAGTTTGAGACAGCAGTGCTTTTCCTCTAATAAAAGAGGAATAAGTATCTGTTGGTTTAACATTACTATCAGCTTGCATTCTAAAAACCTGCATCCAACCCAAGCCAGCAGATATCTTAGTTTCTGGTGTATAGTAAGCGACCGGAATAATTAGACGTGAGCTTAGTTTGGTAGAATCCTCTTTGGCCATTAGCAGCTGAAAACCTGCAATAATTAGAGTTAATATGAAGCATTTATAAAATTGCACTATGCTAATTTAGACTTTACTAACTCAATATTCTTTTTAGCATTACCTATAAATACCTCGTTATCTATAATAAATACAGGTCTTTTAAGAAAAGTATAATGTTCTAGTAAGTACTTTTTAAAATCGACTTCTTGTAGATTCTTTTCTTTCAGATTCATAGACCTATACAAACGAGCTATTTTACTAAATAATACTTCATAAGAACCAGACAATGCATGCAATTCTATAAGATCATTTTCTGTTAGAGGATCTGTCTTAATATCCACCTTGATAAAATCATCCAATGGTAATTCCTTCATTATTCTTTTACAAGTATCACAAGTACTTAAATAGTATATCTTTTTCATCCTATCTTATTTTATTTTACTGGAAAACAAACCATAAAATCGCTGACTAAAACTCATCATTTCTATCATATTACTGACTTTAATATCTCCTGCCATAATAGCAACCATAGGGTTCTTCTTTCCTTTTTCTACTAATTCATATTGCGCTGCAGAACTCTTAATTACACAATTAGGAGCATCCATTAAACCTTTACTTACAGTACAAAGTCCATCTTTAACTTGTAAGCTATATTCTCCTCCATGATTACCAGTAATTTGGAAATGAATGATCACTTCATAACCTATAGATTCTTCAGCTTTAAACCGCTGTGGCAAATGCTCAATAATTTGTGCTGCCGACCAATCTTCTTTTTTCAATTAATAAGTTTTTATAGTTGTTCCACAAGCTTCAAAATGTGCATCCCAATCTTCGATTTCTAATTCTAATAAGCTCACATTTCCTGGTGAAAACGAAAATGAATCTAATGTTAGGTAATAGTGTAAATGACTTATTCCTGGATTATGCCCTACCCAAACTATACATTGCTTATTATTATCCAATTTTTCAAATACATCTAATAATCTACTTATTGGAGCTTCATATATTTGATCCTCAAAATGAATCAAATCTTTATTATATCCAAGTTCATTAGCTAATAGTATACCCGTTTGTTTTGTTCTTATTGCAGCACTCGTAATCATATGATCAATTGACCATCCATTTTCCTTTACTTTCCCACCCTGAACACGGACAAAATGCTTCCCATTTTCACTCAAAGTTCTTTCATAATCAGTTGATCCTAAATCAGTTGGTAATGCTTCACCATGTCGGACTAAAATAACTTTCTTCATATTCACCAAAAATTGTGGATTAAAGTAAATAACCTAAGTTCGTTTAAAGAGTATATTGTATTAAATTTCGTAAAGTAAACTGATATCTAAAACTTATGACGAAAAGAACTTCTGCGGCAGCAACAAAAAAACCTTCAGAGACAATGAAAAAAGCAAGCAGTGCCACAAAAAAGGTGAAAGTCAATAAAGCAATAGATCGTAAGATTTTTGTCTTAGACTCTTCTGCTATTCTGCATGATCTAAATACCCTTATGAACTTCTCAGAACACGATGTTGCGGTTCCTATTAGTGTATTAGAAGAATTGGATAATTTCAAGAAAGGTAACGACACAATTAATTTTACTGCTAGAGAATTCATCAGATTTATAGATGAATTATCTGGATTACACACTTTAAGTGATTGGATCCCTTTGGGTGAAGGTAGAGGTAAGTTAAAAGTCATTTTAGAAGAACATTCTCAGACTAATGCCCAAGAAATATTTGGAGATCATAAAGCAGATCATAGAATTTTAGATGCCGCTTTAAATTTACATGAAGAGTTTCCGGAGAGAAAAGTAATTCTAGTATCTAAGGATATCAATCTTAGAGTTAAAGCTAAGTCTTTAGACATGTTAGCTGAAGACTACAAGACTGGTCAGGTTAAAGATTTAGAAACCCTTTATAAAGGGAAATCTTACAATGAAGAGATTTCTGAAGAAGTTGTTGCTGAACTTTACAAAGAAGGAAAAATCGATAGAAGAAAAGTATTTGATAAAACACCAACGCCTAATCAATACTTTGTAATCAATAATCATTCTAGTTCTGTCCTTTGTTATTACAATCCTAGGACCGATGTTATAGAATTAGTTGAAAAAACAAATTGCTATGGTATTAAACCAAGAAATGCAGAACAAACATTTGCATTACATGCCATAGCTAACCCAGAAGTTAAATTATTGACGATTCAAGGTATGGCTGGTACAGGTAAAACTTTATTAGCACTTGCCGGAGCATTAGAACAAAGAAGAGAATTTCATCAAATCTTTTTAGCTCGTCCAATCATTCCATTATCTAATAAAGATATTGGTTACTTGCCTGGAAATGCCAAAGCGAAAATTGATCCTTATATGGAACCACTTTGGGATAATCTAAAGTTTATCCAAAATCAATTTAGTGATAGAACAAAAGACTTCCATAGAATTAATGACATGGTAGCTAATGAAAAATTATTAATTACACCTTTGGCTTATATTAGAGGTAGATCTTTATCAAATATATTATTCATTATTGATGAAGCTCAAAATCTTACTCCTCATGAAGTTAAGACGATTATCACAAGAGCAGGTGAAAATGTAAAAATCATCTTTACAGGAGATATTTATCAAATTGATTCACCTTATTTAGATTCTAGATCTAATGGCCTTTCTTACTTAATTGATAAATTAAAAGGAGAATCTGTTTATGCTCATATTACATTAGAAAAAGGAGAAAGATCAGAATTAGCTAATATTGCTAATAAACTATTATAATATGGCAGCAAAAAATTCAGAAATCAAATTATCTATTGAGTTAGATAAAAACAACGTCCCGGAAAAAATTAAATGGGAGGCAGAAGGTGGTCAAACTTCGAGATTAGCAGACGCATTTAACTTATACCTTTGGGATAGCTTAGATAAGTCTGTTTACAATATTGAAATGTGGACAAAAGACATGATGGTTGATGACATGAACATTCACTTTTTCCAATCATTAATGCAGATGGCAGACGCTTATAAAAGAGCTACTGGGAATGCGGAAATGGCTGCAAAAATAAAAGAGTTCGCTTATGAATTTGGTGAAGACAACAAAATCATTGAAATAAAGAAATAATGTCTGGTTCCCTATTCTTATCTGCAGATACTAAGGAAGGAAAATACATAGAATTAAAGCCTCAATTAGAGGCTTTAATTTTATCTGAACCAAATCTTATTGCTAATCTATCTAATCTGTCAGCTGCATTAAAAGAAGCATTTAATTGGCTCTGGGTTGGTTTTTACTTCAAAGAAGAAGATCAGCTATTATTAGGTCCATTTCAAGGTCCAATAGCTTGCACCAGAATACCAATTGGGAAAGGTGTCTGTGGTACTTGTGCTGAAAAAAATAAAAGTATCATCGTAGCAAACGTAAATGAATTTTCTGGCCATATTGCATGTTCTAGTGCAACAAAATCTGAAATAGTAATTCCAATTAATAATGAAAAAGGAGAATTTGAATTAGTTTTAGATATAGATTCAGAACACCTAAATCATTTCGATGAAGTAGACCAAAAACACTTATACCTAATTGCAGAAATGATCACTAATCATCATTATCATTAGATTCATTTTCTTCATGTACACCTTGCCTAAGTTTTCTAAACTTATGTTCGGCTACCCCAATAATTGTAAGTACCATAACAGTCATTATCGTTAAAGTAATTGCAGCGCCGTACTTTTCAAAACCAATTAAAGAACCAATACCTGCCATAACCCAAATTACCGCAGCAGAGGTTACACCATTTACTAAACCATCTTTATTGAAAATTAAACCGGCACCTAAGAATCCAATTCCTGTAATTACTTGTCCTAAAACCCTTGAACCATCAAATGTTTTAGTCTCAATAATTGTCGATAATACGATAAAAGCATAAGTACCCATACATATTAAAATAGAGGTCCTTATTCCTGCAGGTTTGCCAGATAATTGTCGCTCCAAACCAATAATAAAACCACATAAAATAGCGCAGCCTATTCCTAGTAGCCTAAAAGGTAAAATGCTATTTAGTAGTTCATGAATCATCATGTATTATACTCAATAACGCAGAAATTGTTATTTTCCATCTATGAAAGTCGAAGAACATATTATTCAACAGGCAGATAGTAAGCCTATAATTTTAGATATTAAATTCGCAGAAGGAAACGAAAAAAACCTTATCATTTTCACACATGGATTTAAGGGCTTTAAAGACTGGGGCCATTTTAATCTAATGTCTGAACATTTTGCCAATGCTGGATTCGACTTTCTTAAGTTTAACTTTTCCCATAATGGAGGAACAATGGAAGAACCTATTGACTTTCCAGATTTGGAAGCATTTGGGAATAATACTTTCAGTATTGAACAAGATGACCTTAATAGGGTCATTAATTGGGCAAAAAGTAATATTAATCCTGCAAAAATTTTCCTAATTGGACACTCTAGAGGTGGTGGCGCTGTCCTTTTAAAGGCCGCAAATGATAATAGAATTGCTAAGCTTGTTACTTGGGCATCTGTTTCTAGCTTTGACAGATGGAATAAAGACATATATGATCATTGGAAGAGAGAAGGAGTTATATACATACCGAATGCAAGAACAATGCAGGAGATGCCTTTATATTGGATCTTAGCTCAAGACTATTTTGATCATATAGATTTATTAAAAATCGAAGATCAAGTAGAAAGGATTAAAATACCAACACTAATTATTCATGGAACAAATGATGAAGCAGTCCCATATGAAGAAGCTTTAAATTTGCATCAAACCATTAAACAATCCCAGATGCATACCATAGAAAGTGCTAATCACACTTTTGGAACTAGTCATCCATGGACAAGTAATACTTTGCCAGAAGATGCTAAAGAATTAATAAACAGAACAATCGAATTCTTACAAGCATAAAAAAAGCCCCAAATTGGGGCTTTTCCTATTTATATATTTTAACTAAATGACTATTTAATAATCACTTTCTTAGCTACTGTACCAACTCTAACCGTGTAAACACCAGCAGTAAAAGTTGCAACATTAATTTGGTTATTAAATGAAGGGTTTTCGTTTACATAAACTAAATCTCCAACTAAGTTGAAAATTCTAATAGCGTTCCCTGCAACATCAGCAGCCTTAACGAAATTAATATTGATCATTCCGTTAGCTGGGTTAGGATAGATATCTAATCCTTCAATGATAGCTAATTCATCAATTGATGTGTTAGTGTCATCTCCAGTTGTATCGTCATCGTCTCCTCCTGTTGTGTCATCATCTCCAGTTGTAT
>JBELBA010000072.1:0-3403 GCA_042095635.1 Chitinophagales bacterium | reverse complement strand
CGTCATCGTCTCCTCCTGTAGTGTCATCATCTCCAGTTGTATCGTCATCGTCTCCTCCTGTAGTGTCATCATCTCCAGTTGTATCGTCATCGTCTCCACCTGTAGTATCATCAATAACTACAGCTTCACCGTCTCCAGATACTTTAGCAGAAACATAAATGTGGTCAGCAGATGAATAAGGAGCATTTGAATAACCATCGTAATAGTAATCTCCAAATATACTTGTATCGATTCCATATCTGTTCCAGTCATCCGTAAATAACCCTTGGTTAAATGTAGCAGAGTCCTCGTAAGTTCTAGAAACCATTGCATCACTTCCTGTTACTTCTTCGAAGGAATATAAGCTCAAGTAATTTAAGTCAGTATACAAATTATCACTAGCATCATATGTAAATCCAGGGTGATAATTGAATGTCACTGCCATTCTTTCTCCAGCAGCTAATTCAACATCTACATCTAGACTGTATAAAAGATTAGCACTATCTGCGTCTGTTAATAAAATGTCGTAAGTTGCATAAGGTTCGCTATCAGGAGCACCAGGCATGTTATTCTCACCGTCATAGGCTAAGAAAGATCTTGGGTCAGCACCAACTTCGAAATTTAAGAACGTAGCTCCAGATTTGAAGATTGCAATTCTTAATGTATCAGTAGTATTTTGGTTTCTTCCATAAGAATATAAGAAATCTAATGAATCAACTGTAAAAGAAGAAGCTCCATTAAATTCTGATTTACCTGTTCCATCAGCAAACACTTTAGAACTGAAATCAAATACTTGACCAACAGAGTAAAAAGAGTTTGTGAATCTATTATAAGATAAATCTCCGGAGTTTGCAGACGTAATTCTTGGTAAAGAATCTGGGAAAATTCTAGATAATGTTAATCCACCTCTTTCTCCTGTTAATTGATCGTGCCAAGATGGAAAATTAACCCAAAAAGGACCAAAGGCAGCTCTACTGTCCCCGTACATATCAGTCTTAACTTCTTCTGCTGAAATTGTATTATCATTCAATCTAAGCATGTTTCTTTCCATTCCTTGATCTTCGAAAGAATTTTGAGCCATTGCAGTTCCTAATAAACCTAATGACAAAACAAATAAGTAAATTTTCTTCATAGTAATATAGTTTAGTTTAATGTTAAGCTCAAGATAAATGAAATTGATTGGAAAAGCTAGGCAAAGTCTTACCACCATTGATTTTTCGCAATAATTAACACTCATATATGTTTAGATTTATGAATCTTACATTTTATCATTAGTTTTGTTATTAATATCTCACTTTTTAATGTGAGAACTTTAAGGTAATTTAGACGTATATCCGAGGATATTGGAGCGAGAATTAAGCAGGAAAATAAGACGGATGAGACTTTATATAATTGCATTTTTATTAGTATTTACAATCACATTAAGCCATGCTCAAAGTAAATATCCAAACGGACCTGTTTATTTTGAAATTGATAATGAAAACGATGACCTTAAAGGGATATTCGAATGGACTGGAGGAGGAATGATTCTTGTTACTGGTGAAAATGCATTCATAAACAAAGAGTCTTCTATACATAACAAACAAATACATTTCTTTACTGAAAAATTAGGTCATGTATGGTCCAAATCAATTGACCATGCTTTCGCTACTGGTAAAGAAGATTGGAGAATCGTATCTACAGATCGTTTCATTTATCATATCACCACTCCTAATATTCCTGGTAAAACTTTGGAAGCATACATCACTCAGTTTACTAGATATGGCGAAAAAAAGGAAATTAAAGTTGAGTTGAATGACGTTGATAGAACGATCTTTCATGATGAGAACAACTTATATATTTTAAAATCCGGTATTAAAGAAGAGTTTTATAACCTGGTAGAAATTAATCATAAAACACTAGAACAAAAAGAATTCGTTTTAGACTTACCTGTAATGGAAACTATAGGTAATCAGTTTAAAAGTGAAAGATGGACCTACTTTGGATATTACAACGAAACTTTCTTATTCTATAATAAAATAGTAAATAACACACCTCCAAGTCAGAAAGTTGAATACGAGATAATTCTTGTTAATAAAGACAATGAACAAATAGATGCATTTACTATAAATGCAGGTCTTAATAACGCTGCAATCATGCCAACCAATAATAGACACTTTGGACAAACAGTACCTGTTAAAGGTTATAAGAAGAACTTAACAAGTAAAGCAGATCCAAACCTGGCTTCTTATGGAGATATTTACTTTGATGAAAAAAATGTGGCAATTATGGTTTTTGGTCAATATGGGCCATCAATTTGTTCTAATGGAAAGTGTGATTATGAAGGGGTTTTTTTACAGAAGTACAGTATCGAAGGGGATGAAAATTGGAAAACAAGACAAGCCTTTCCAGAGAAATATTTGAAAAGAGATCCTTATCTAGCTAAAAATGAAGCTGAAGCTTTTACTAGTAGATTAAGTCATTTAGTGCATGATCAATGGAATGAATACTTCCAAATTGTATCTATGTCTGGCGAAAAAAAGAAAAGAGCTTATCTTACTAAAATCAATTACAATGGTGACTATCTAATTACAACAAGAGCTGATTCTAAAAAGCGTCCATACTTCAGGGATGCAACCAATGTAGAAGACAGACACAATGTTTATAGGTATTATGAATATGATAGCTATTATACTTCAGGATTACCAGAAAACTCTGATGGAGAAGACAGATTTCAAGAATTAATTAATTTAACGCCAGGTCTTAATATTGCTCTTTATGAGCACTTCAGTTTTGAATCTGGTGAAGTAATAGTAGAAAAGCTTAATCAAAGAAAAGCAATTGTATTCTATTTCGTTGTAAGACGTTAGTTACAGCTTTCTGCAATCCAAGCAATAATTCCTACACCTAAAAGTGTAGTAATTGTTCCTTTCAAGATAAAAAAAATCAAGATCCAAAACCCATATTTTTTGAATCTCTTGTCGGTTTTTATTTTATCTAAAAACTTCATTTAAGCTTATTCGTGAGACCAATCAAATTGATCCAATTCTTGAACGCAATTTACAAGTAGATCAGTAGCTAATTTAATATCCTCTTTACTAGCCATTTCAATCACTTGATGAATATGCCTTGTTGGGATTGAAACTGCTCCTGCAATAGCACCATGTTTACCCATTCTTTGTATACCTGCTGTATCTGTACCTCCAGCTGGTAAAATTTCTGGCTGCCATCTTATATTGTGCTTTTCAGCAATTTCCTTCATGTACTTTACCATTCTATAATCACACACAGTGGACGAGTCCATAACCTTTATTCCTGCACCTTTCCCTAATTGTGTGACCATTTCTTCTGGTTGAGCACCAGGTACATCGTAAGCGATCGTAGTATCTAATCCAAAACCAAAATCAGGATTAATATTATGTGCGGCTACAGACGCCCCTCTAAT
>JBELBA010000071.1:0-10366 GCA_042095635.1 Chitinophagales bacterium | reverse complement strand
ATATTAAGAACCAGAAGTGGGAAACATTAGCTGATATGGATAGTATTCAGGTTAATATTGATGCTTTATATTCTGCCAAGGATATGGCTGGTGTTGATAAATGGCAATCTTGGGTTAACCAATTGAATATCGAATTTCAATTCTCTTTATTAGATTGGTATGAGAAGTCTAATAAATTAAACAAGATCTTATTAGCTAAGTCTATTAATAAAATTAGAAAGACTTTTGATCCAGATCCAGAAATTACCAGATGGAAGTTAGCTTTAAGAGTTGCAGTATTATATGGAAAGTATAAATACTATGCACAAGCATTAGATGCATTAAAGCCTTTCGTTGATAATATTGATACGGATGCTGGTGGAATAAATGAAGAGTTATTATTTACTTATGTTATCATTTCTGCTCAGAAGAATGACGGTAACTATAACAAATCATTTAGAGATGCATTAGGTAATGCCAGATTAGCTAACAAGAAAAGATACTGTAACTTATTTGGAGCTCCTTATCTTTCATTCCAATTATTAGATGATCCATTAATTAAGAATACTTACTGTAGTTCTTGTAATGGTTCTGAGGATGAAGAAGCACCAGTAGAGGGAGAAGTTCCAGTAGAGGGAGAAGTCCCAGCAGAAGAAAAATAAGAATTACAATTATAATTTTGAAAAGCGCTTTCATTTGAAAGCGCTTTTTTTTATCCATATATCCTTACTATTAAATCCTTGAATACTTATATTTAGTCTATGAACCAGAATGAATTAAAAGATGTTAGGGTCAAAGTGACTGACCTGGGAGGTTATCTTTGACATTGCAAGAAAGCGAGAAGAAATAGAAGATGAGCAAAGGTTAACTACAGATCCTGAATTCTGGAATAAACCTGAAGAAGCAGAAGTCTTATTAAAGTCCATCAAGTCTAAGAAACAATGGGTAGATAGCTATGATGAAATTGTTTCATTATTAGATGATACAGAAGTATTATTGGAGTTTGTAGAGCTTGGAGAAGCTACAGATAAAGAAGTAGATAACTCTTATAAGAAGCTATTAAAAGCTGTAGATAATCTAGAGTTTAAATGTTCTTTCCAAGATAAAGAAGATATGCTTTCTTGTGTACTTACTATTAATGCTGGAGCTGGTGGTACGGAAAGTCAAGATTGGGTTGAGATGCTACTTAGAATGTACAGAATGTGGGCAGGCAAGAATGGTTTTAATATAAAGGAAATAGATCTTCAAAAAGGAGATGTTGCAGGACTTAAAACTGTTACGGTGGAAATTGAAGGTGATTATGCCTATGGTTATCTTAAAGGAGAGAATGGTGTACATCGTCTAGTGAGAATATCTCCATTCGATTCTAGTGGAAAGCGACATACTTCATTTGCTTCTGCCTTTGTTTATCCTTTAATTGACAATTCAATAGCTATTGATGTTAATCTAAGTGATATCGATTGGGATACCTATAGATCTGGTGGATCTGGTGGGCAAAATGTAAACAAGGTTGAAACAGCAGTTAGACTAAAACATAAACCTTCAGGAATTATCATTGAATGCCAGCAAGAGCGAAGTCAGCTATTGAATAAGGAAAAAGCAATTCAATTATTGAAGTCTAAGCTGTATGATTTAGAAATACAGGAAAGAGAAAAAGCTAAGGCTAAGGTAGAGGACAAGAAAATGAAAATTGAATGGGGATCTCAAATAAGAAACTATGTGATGCATCCTTATAAGATGGTTAAAGATTTAAGAACAAGTCATGAAACATCAAATGTGCAATCTGTTATGGATGGTAATATTGATGATTTCTTGAAAATATTTTTATTAGCATTAAAAGAATAATATGAAGATTTATCATAATCCTAGATGTACTAAGAGTAGACAGACATTAGCATTAATTGAAGAAAAAGGTATTGAAGTAGAAGTTGTAGAATATCTTAAGAATACACCTTCTAAGGCCGAATTAATGGATATAATAGGTAAACTAGAAATTTCTGCTTACGAATTGCTTAGAAGAGGGGAAAAGGATTTTAAAGAGAATTATAAAGGGAAAGATCTAACTGATGATCAATGGATTGATGCGATGATTCAATATCCTAAGTTAATTGAAAGACCAATTGTGATTAAGGATCAAAAGGCTGTATTGGGCAGACCACCAGAGAATGTGTTAGATTTAATCTAGATAGTGATCCTTGATTTTATTAAGGATGATCTCTAACTCATCCATTTTATCTTTGTCTCCAATGGATTGATAAATAATAATCAATTGAGATATTAATACTTGAATTACTTCTGAGTGTTCAATTGGTGTGAAGTATTTTTCATTAAATTCCTCCGAGTGAGGATCCTTTTGAATATTCAGTTTTTCTAGATATATGCCTATTTCTTTCTTAGTAAAAATAGCACCTTCATTGAAAGGATTAATATAGAATAAGACTTTCTCCTCTTGTTCTTCATCAAATAAAAGTAGATGCTGCTTATCAGTATCTACATAAGCCAAAATGAAATGATGAGGTAGATTAACTCCATAAATAGGTATGTCTAATTCTTGTACAAGAATTAGATAAAGCATACCTAATGAAGTAGAATTACCTTTTTTACTCTCGATTAAGTTGCTAATAAAGAAGCTACCTGGATGTGTGAAATTATCAGGATCTCCTTCAAACTTGTGGATAGAATAAATAATATGATTTAATACTTTAACCTTTTCAATAGGTGTTAAGTATTCATTGATCTCTATGGCAATGTCTTGCTTTATTCGATCAATCTTATTTTTTATGAATTCGAATTCAATTCCTGGATAAAGAAATTTGTTGATCAAATAGATTCCATTGATGAGATTATCATGGTCCATTTTTAACCATTGATCAAAGTCTGTTAATAAATCATCAAATTGAATATCATGAATCAATTCTTCAATTCGTTTTTGAAGAACTGGTGCGTCAGCATCTTCCCATTGCGTTTCTAATTCAGGAATGATTTCATTGCCTAATGCTCTTAATTCTAGAAACACATGTTTGAAGACCTCTTTATCTGGGTCGTCTAACAAAGTGATTAATGCACTTATTTGCTTTTCGTCCTTATTTTTTTGCTTTTTTGCCACGCTTTTTGGGTACATGATTTTTAACAATATCCAAACATTCTTCTAAGGTTAACTTCTCTGGATCTTTGTCTTTAGGTACTCCTACGTTCTTTCTACCAATTTTGATATAAGGACCATACTTACCATTTAAGACTTGAACATCTGCATTCTCTTCAAAAGTCTGGATAGTCTTTTCAGCATCTGCTTTACGCTTAGCATCTATAAGCACTATAGCTTCATCCAGTTTTACTTCAAATATGTTAGTATCTTTTTCAAGACCGTAAAATTTCTTCATGTGCTGAACATAAGGGCCAAACCTTCCAATAGAAACTTTAACTTCTTCATCTTCATACTCACCAATTACTCTAGGAATCTTAAATAACTCAAGTGCTTCTTCTAATGTAATATCTTGAAGCGATTGAGTAGGAAGTAATTTACCATATTTTGGTTTTTCATCTTCATCTAATTCTTCAGGTGTTCCAATCTGAGCCATTGGACCATATTTCCCCATTCTACATAATACCGTTCTTCCAGATTTAGGATCTTTTCCTAATTCTCTTTCCATGGTAATTCTTGTCGTAGTATCTGCAGAAGTAGTTTCTACTTCTTCATGGAATGGCTTATAGAAAGATTCTAACATCTTCGTCCATTGTAACATCCCTCCTGCTATTTCATCAAATTCCTTTTCAATCTTGGCTGTGAAATTGTAATCCATCACATTTTCGAAATGGTCATCTAAGAATTCTGTAACCATAACGGCTACATCAGTAGGGAATAATTTGTTTTTTTCAAATCCGTGTTTTTCAAGGATCGTAGTGTCTTCTATTTGCTTGTTTTTAAGACGAATAAGGATATGTTCTTTTTCAACTCCATCTCTATTCTCTTTAACAATGTATCCTCTTTTTTGGATCGTTGTAATAGTAGGTGCATAAGTAGATGGTCTACCAATTCCTAGTTCTTCCATTTTCTTGACTAAAGATGCTTCATTGAATCTTGCAGATGCTCTTGTAAACTTTTCTTGAGATTCAGCTTCTTTTAAGTCTAAAGCTTGCCCAACTTTTAATGGAGGTAATAGACCACTTTCATCTTTATCTTTATCTTCATCTTCATCCGTAGATTCGATGTATACCTTTAAGAATCCATCAAACTTTAATACTTCACCAGTTGCTTTGAAAAGATGATTATCGTTAGAGATACTGATCTCCATCGTTGTTTTTTCCAATTCTGCAGAACTCATTTGAGAAGAGATCGCTCTTTTCCAGATTAGCTCATACAACCTTTCCTCATCTCCATCACCTTCAACGGTGTGTTCGCTAAAATAAGAAGGTCTAATGGCTTCGTGCGCTTCTTGAGCACCGTCAGACTTTGTTTGATATTTTCTCGGGTTAGTATATTTTTCACCGAATTGCTCGCTAATTTCTTTCTTAGCACTATTGATAGCTAATTCAGATAAGTTTACCGAATCAGTTCTCATATAAGTAATCTTACCGGCCTCATACAATTTCTGTGCAACCAACATTGTTTTGGTAACAGAGAAACCTAATTTTCTAGAAGCTTCTTGCTGCAGTGTAGAAGTTGTAAAAGGAGGTGACGGATTTCTTTTCAATGGTTTAACATCGATATTTTTTATTGCGTAGTCTGCAGTTTTACATTTTTCAAAAATGGCTTTAACTGCTTCAGGTGTTTTCATTTTTTCATTTAACACCGCTTCAATCGTATAGCTCTTATCGCCATCATTACCGGTGAAAGTACTTTTAACATTATAAAATGCTTCTGGTGTAAATGATTTGATTAATTTTTCTCTTTCGTTAATCAATTTAACTGCAACAGACTGCACTCTTCCGGCAGATAATCTTGTTTGTACGCTTGTCTTTCTCCATAAAATAGGAGATAGTTCAAATCCTACCAATCTATCTAATACTCTTCTTGCCTGTTGGGCATTTACTAGGTTTAGATCAATCTTTCTAGGATTTTCTACCGCTGATCTAATCGCCTCTTTAGTAATTTCATGGAATACGATTCTGTTTACTTCTTTAACAGGTAAGTCAAGAACTTCGCAAAGGTGCCACGATATCGCTTCTCCTTCGCGGTCTTCATCCGTCGCTAACCATACAGAATCACATTGTTTAGCAGCTTTCTTAAGGTCTTTAACTAAATCTGCTTTATCATCAGGGATGATATAACTAGGGGTGAAATCATTATCGATGTCAATGGCTTTATCGCCTTTTCCCAGGTCTCTGATATGTCCGAAACTTGATTTTACGACAAATTCATTATCAAGAAATTTTTCAATTGTTTTGGCCTTTGCAGGTGACTCGACTATCATTAAATTCTTACCCATCAATTATATATTTAAGATCAATACGTCCAAAAAAGAGCTCTAAATTAAGATAATTTCGGAGTAAATACCTAAACAAAAGCAATTAAAGCTCATCTGTTATGATATTATAGGCATGTTTCATAGTAACTCTAGTACCATAATAGTAAGCCACAGAAAATGCTCCGGAGATGATTTCTTTCACTTCTTTTTTAGTTATTGACAGTTTATATAATGTTTCATATTCTCCAATCATATATTTATACATCCCATTATTATAGTCTTCTGCTAATGGACCAAATTGACTAACATTTCTAAAAGAATGTGCAGCTTTAGTTGCAACAGCACCAATTTGAATTCTGAAGATTAATCCCTTTATTGGTGTTTTCTTAATATCTCCAATTTTATCATATCTAATATCGATTTGATTTAATTTCTCCAGCTTCTTATAATAAGTCAGTTCTTTTTGAGTAATCACATCTTCTGTAATCAATATATTGTTCTTCAGCATTTGTATCTGATTAGAATTGTTAGATAATACTTCAAAGGTCCCTTCTGTGGTCTTATATTTAGTAACTGTAATATCTTCTCCCAAAATCTTTATTACATAAGCAGAAACAGGTTTATGATTGTTTACTAAGTCATCAATAGTAGCTTGAGTTGGTCCATCAAGTTGAACAGACTTTTTAATTTCAGATCCTACAGATTCTGCAATCTGCACAGTTGGTTTCTTCCTTGCTGGCTTAGGAGTAGGTGTTTTATCTTCTCCTTTTGCAGAAGGGATAGAATCAGTTAATCCTGCTGTTTGCTTTTTTGCACTAGAATTGGTAGACTTATTTTTAGACGATCCATCAACACTATTCATTGTGTTATTAATAGACTTATTTTTTGGAAGATGTTTTCTATCTACAAAGCTGTCTTCATCATCTACCATTTGAGGTGGCAATTCTGCTTCTACCCTAAATTGCGTCTTTAATTGATAAAGCTTATCATCAATATCTTCATACTTGGTTAATATCTTTAAGGTCTGTGAATAATCTTTCTTTGCTCTTTCAATATCGAAATCTAAAGCGTTGATCATCTTTTCTACAGCAGCGACATTTCTTTGTATATTTTCTCTTAATATTGGATCCTCTAATAAATCTACCTTTAGTAATGTAGACTCTAATTCAGCTTTGATCAATTCTCTTTTTAACAAAAGCTGCTCTAAAGTTTCTTTATTCTGACTTGCTTTTTGCTTAATTACATCAGGTGTAATTTCATCTTCAGCAGCTTTCTCACCATTCAAGAACTCATTGATATTTTTATATATCAGTTTAGTACAGTCTCCATATTTCTTATTCTTAATGAAGTAATCGAAATCAGATCTATATTTATGAAGCAACGCAACATCCATATGTTTAAAGGACATCGTATTTTGACTCCAGTCTATTCTTTCTATAGCATGGAGAGTTTTCTGTGTTTGATTCTCTTTATTAGAAAGTAACTCTGTCTTAAACTTATGCTTTCCCCAAAAATCTGAAATAGCCATTCCTTCAATCTGACTATGAAAATTAATGACTTTAGTTTCTAAAGAACTATTAATGATGAATATAATAAAGTCATCATCTAGTGGTAAAGTAAATTTAAGTTTCCAATCGGCGTCTTTATTTTCCTTAAATAATTCGCCTCTTCGATTATAGATTAAAATATCAGAACCTTTTACTTTTCTCCCATTAGCGAAGAGCTTCATGGATAGTTCTATATTAAATTCATTGGCATAGGATTGCTGTGCTGGAATTAAGCCAATCAGCAAGAGAATTAAAAAGCTGTATTTCAGTATTGATCTATACAATTAACAAAAAAATATACGAACAAAATTATATGTTTTATTCCCTAAATCATTCTTATTTATAAACACATTAAAGTATTTTTGTACTCTAAATTTACAAATAATGAATTTAAGCAGTTTAACAGCCGTTTCTCCAATTGATGGAAGATATAGAAGTAAGATCGAAGAATTAGATTTATACTTTTCAGAATATGCATTAATCAAGTATAGAGTTCATGTTGAAATTGAATACTTTATAGCATTATGCGAAATTCCTTTACCGCAATTAGCATCTTTTGATAATAGCAAATTTGAGGCATTAAGAGATATTTATAGAAATTTCTCTGAAGCTGATGCACAAACTGTTAAGGATACTGAGAAAGTAACTAATCATGATGTAAAGGCTGTTGAATATTTCATTAAAGATAAATTTGATGCAATGGGAATAGGTGAACACAAAGAATTTATTCACTTTGGGTTAACTTCTCAGGATATCAATAACACTTCAGTTCCTATGTCTTTAAGAGAGGGAATTGAAAATGCATACTTGAGTGTATTGGATGAAATCATTGCTCAGTTAGAAGGTTTTGCTAAAGAATGGGCAGCTATTCCAATGTTAGCAAAAACACATGGTCAACCTGCTACACCTACTAAGGTTGGTAAAGAGATGATGGTATTTGTGGAGCGTTTAAAATCACAAAAAGCATTATTAAGTCAAGTAACTTACTCTGGTAAATTTGGAGGAGCAACTGGTAACTTCAATGCTCACCATTTAGCCTACAGTAAAATAGATTGGCCAACTTTTGGTAATAATCTATTGTCTGATAAATTAGGGATTACTAGATCTCAGTATACTACGCAAATCGAGCACTATGATAATTTAGGTGCATTATTCGATAACATGAAAAGAATCAATGTTATCTTAATCGATTTATGTAGAGATATTTGGACTTACATTTCAATGGAGTATTTTAAGCAAAAAGTTATTGCTAATGAAGTAGGTTCTTCAGCTATGCCTCATAAAGTGAATCCAATTGATTTTGAGAATGCGGAAGGAAACTTAGGAATAGCGAATGCTGTATTTGAACATTTAAGTGCAAAATTACCTATTTCTAGATTACAGCGAGATTTAACTGACTCTACAGTATTAAGAAATGTAGGTGTACCAATAGGACATACTTTAATTGCTTTTAAATCTGTGATTAAAGGATTTAGTAAGTTAATATTGAATGAATCTGCAATTGCGGATGATTTAGAATCTAACTGGCCTGTGGTTGCTGAAGCTATTCAGACGATCTTAAGAAGAGAAGGATATCCTAACCCATATGAGACTTTAAAAGGATTGACTAGAAACAATGATAAAGTAGATGAAGTTACTTTCAAGAACTTCATAGAAACATTAGAAGTTAGTGATGCAATTAAGGATGAGTTAAAAGTGATTACTCCATTCAACTATACTGGGGTTTACTAGTATGGCGAAAGCTTTAGTAGAGGGAGAAGACTTTTATTATAATGATGAGGGGCTTATGGTACTTACTGAAAAGTTTCATCTTAATAGGGGCAGCTGTTGCGGTAATAACTGTAAGCATTGTCCTTATGTTGGTACCGACAAACATTATACTAGGCTAAATCAAAGCGAATAATAGCTATCCATGGAAAAGGTGAAGTTTATTGATCAGCAATCATCCAAGTTCTTTAAAGAGCTTAGGATAGCTGTTGATGAATACTTTAAAACTACCAATCAATCTAAGCATGCGGATGGACAAATGATATTTAAAACCATCTTCTTTTCTGTTGTTTTAATTGCAGCATACTATATTTTAGTTTTCAGTGGAGTAGAACAAGTCTATGGCGATTGGATCATATATCCATTATGGTTTATTATTGGTTTGTTTTCAGCTTTTTCAGCCGTTAATATTGGTCATGATGCTATTCATGGTGCATACTCTAAGCAATCTAAGATTAATGGATTGATGTCACATTCCTTTAACTTATTGGGTGCAAGTGCTTACATGTGGAAGGTAATGCATAATCAAGCACATCATACTTTTACCAATATTGACCATCATGATGAAGATATCATTGCTGTACCGATCATAAGAATGGCGCCAAATCAAATGCTTAAACCCATTCATCGATATCAGCATATTTTTTGTTGGTTCTTATATCCTTTAGGAACATTGTCTTGGGTGTTTAAGAAAGATTATTCTAAGTTCTATCAAAAGAGTATTGGTACTTTTCCATTAAAACATAAGACCAAAGATCATGTTATGCTGTACGTCTATAAAGGGATTTATTACTTCTTATTTATTGCGATGCCATTAATGATGGTAGATGTTCCAGTAACCACTATGTTACTAGGGTTTTTAATAGGACATCTGTTTGAAGGATTTGCATTGGCTGTGATCTTTATGTTAGCTCATGTAGTAGAAGAAGTAGAGTTTCCAATGTATGATAATGCGAATGAGATTCAATATGGATGGCACGAGCATCAAATGAGAACTACCGCTAACTTTGCTACAGGTAGTTATTTAGTTAATTTCTTAACAGGTGGATTAAATTTTCAAATTGAACATCATTTGTTTCCACTGGTCTGTCATACACATTATCCTAAGTTGTCTCCGATCGTTAAAGAGGTAGCCTCAAAATATAGGATTCCATACTATAACACACCAACTTATCTTGGCGCAATAAGATCACATTACAGACATTTAAAGAAAATGGGTAGAGCATAAATTATAATTACATCATAAAATTTGAAATGAAGAATATATCTACAGTACTAACTGTATTAACAAACGGTATAGTGTGTAGGTTATGTTAAGCTTATCTAGCTTCCTTCTTACTATTCCAGAATTCAGCTAGTATTTGGCTAGCGCTATTGTCTTTGATGAATCCATCAAGACCGTCTTTGAATTTTTCTAATAGCTCTTTTCTTTGATCGATTGCCTCATCCATTTTAAGATATAAATGGAATTTGTCATTGACGAAACTTCCTATAATACTATCTAAGTCTTGATAGAAATGATCTGTTTTTTCAATGAATTCCATGTGGATGTGCTCCGTATGTTCTTTTACTAATTCAATGTTTTCTTTAGCAGAAATCATGATTAATAAAGTTTCATGATTGAATTCCTTGATAGCTTGCATTAAAATTAAAGGATGCATTTCCATC
>JBELBA010000070.1:0-10959 GCA_042095635.1 Chitinophagales bacterium | reverse complement strand
GAGCAAGGACGTTGATGCAAAGTATTAAACCTATTAATACAGCACTATAATTTATAGTATATAAAATATAATCTAATTGGTTTCTAGAGTTGTAAGGCATAATGACCTACAAAAGCATGTCTTTCAAAAGAAAGAATCCAAACATGGAGCATATCTTTCTTTTTCTTGTCCCAATGTAGTAATGGTCCATCAATTCCTAACCAATGAGAGTCCATAAAGTTTTCATTTTCATTAAGTAATAAACCATAATAAGGATTTTCTTTAGAATGGTTGGCTTGCATAAAATCATAAGTCTCGTAGAAAGAATGATTAGCAATACCCATTGGCATCTGGAAGCCATCCTTAGCATCTTCTATTGATAAGCTTGGGATTTTAGTTTTGTCTAAGCCTCCAATGATCATGTTAGTAATAGCAGCATCAAAGTTACTGGAAAACACAAATTTCAATTCGAATGTCTTATCCTTATTAGTGTTGTTAGATAATGTTTCGTTAAAGATGACTCTCTCTAATATTCCAAGTTTACTCAAGTAGGTCTTTCTGGGGTCTTTAGTATTGTAAAAACCAGGTGGTGTAAATGTTCCAAATAGAGTTGAGTCATTTAAGAAATCGTTAATGCTTGTTGGCACTAAAGGATTAATGATATTCTTAAACTTCTTTTTTCTTTCTCCTATTAAGGGATAATAAGCATCGTTCAGGTTTTTTAGTTTTTTGTTTTCTACTGTTAAGACTTTAGTAGTATTATTGTCTACAGTTCTCAATAAATCAAAGTTGATTTTATCTTGTTCTGGATCAATCCAATCTTCTAAATAAGCTTTATGCTCGCTAAAAGGGACTTTGTTTCTTTGTAAGAAAAGGGATGCATATAATTCTCTAGGAAAATCAAACCAACCATGATAGCATGGTCTTATTGCTCCATTTTCATTTTTTGCAAAGGCTATAATCTCCCATAAATATGCATTAAGACAGTTTCTTGCTAGGTCTACTCTTACAATTGATTTAGATTCTAAATTACTTCCTTTTATCTGGAATTTTCCTTCTAGGAATTTAACTTGTTGTCTGTTCCATTCTTGGTTGATTAAACCAATTTTGACCATATATGGATCCTCCTTGATATAGTCTGGAAAAGTTGGTATAAACTCTAATAAATTTACATCCTCTAATAAAATCGTATCAGAAATTTTATTACTTGGATTAGGTAAAATGTGAAGATTGTAAAGATTGTTTGAGTTCTTATCAATAACGATTTCATGATGAGAGAATTGACCATCTAATTGATGTCTTATTTCTATATCTGGATTATCAGGATATTTATCATCACTTAACTCATCTAAAGCTGCAATATATTGGCTTGCAGTATAGTTGATTACTTTCTCAGTTTCTTGACTTTCATCTGTACAAGCATAAGTCAATAATAAAAGTAAGATAAATCCTAAAGGCCTCATTTTTAATCCGTTTTATTGCATTAAAGGTAATCATATATTCTAAAATATACGACTAGGGTTTTCTACATGTTATCTACTTAATATAGCTTAGTCCTTCTTTTGCAGATTCGTCTCCAGGCGTGTTCATTAAGACTTTCTCAAACATCAATTTAGCATCATTAAATTTAGATAATTGCAATTGTGTCCAAGCGGTCATTAATAAAGCATCATGGTCGAAAGGGTAAAGGTTAACTACTTTTTCAAAATACTTTAAGGCATTTCTAAAGTCCTTTCTGTTATAGTAGATATATCCTAATTGATAATTGGCTTTAGAGTTATTAGCATCGATTTTTAAGATTTCTCCATATTGCTTTACAACAGCATCCCAATATCCCATAGCAGACTGTGCATTAATCAATCCAAATTTAGCTTCGATAGAATAAGATTTTGCACTAATACACTTTTGATAATAATCAGAGGATTCTTGAAATAAGCTGCTCATATAATATAGCCATCCTAATCTTAGATTCATTTCATAGCTATCTTTATCATAGACATTCTTTAAAGTCTCAATAGCTTTTTGATAATTACCATTGTATTCAAATTCATAACTTTTCTTAAAGATTTGCTCTAAGTCAATAGCATAAGAATGATTGAGTGAGCTAACTAATACGATTAATGCAACTAAATATTTCATCATAAATTCATTTTAATTCCTATTATGAAACTATTGTAATTATAGTCCCATTTTAAATAATTCTCTTGTTTCTTTTCTCTCTGATATAATACATAAACATTAAGTTCTTTAGATACTTGATATGCTATGGCAAAATTGGTTCTATAAGCAGATATATCTATTCCATTTTGGATGATTGTCCCATCATTTTCTGCAAAATCAGTTGTTCCAATTTTCATATAATCTCCATATATGCTAAGCTTATTGGTAACCATATAGAATACTGATGGTTTAAATATGAATAAACTAGAGTCACGGTGTTTAAGCATAAAAGCATTTACCCCTAATGTGAGTTTTTGTCCCATAAAGCTTGGGTACCATTTTATATCAGTTCCTAATTGAAAACTATTTTTACTTTCAGTAATCGTTGAATCACTGATGGAGAAGCTATCCGTAAATGTAATGTAACTGGCATAGGTTTGATTTTCAATAGTTCCATAGGAATATAGATTTGCAAAAACACCAATATTCATGTCTTTGAAATAACGCTCTAGACCAAAACTAATATTAATTCCTTTACCAGATTTATTGGCTATTAAGGTATCAGTAGTATATGATATGCTATTAGGGAAGTCTTCTAAGTAAGTTGTGTCATTAGTTTTCAAGAAAATATTTGCTTTCATGCTAAAAGCTTGAAAGTTAGCTTTAGCTGTTAACTTGTTTCCTATATATTTTCTTGCACCTAACAGATAATGGTTTTGATTATAGCCTCCCCAATAATTAGGCTGCTTAAGATTAGAATACTGTGTATTGATACTTAATTCATGATCAATTTCATGCACGGTGTTAAAATTAAAATATACAAGTGGACCAATTTCTGAAGGATTATCTGAAAGTTTAGTTCCAGCTTCTATATTAATGTCTTTAATAATCGAAGGAGGTTGGTATACCACTTTGTATTTCGCATAATTATGCTTCTTTTGCATAAATTCTTTTGCCTCTATATATAAACCAGAGAAGATGTATGCATAGTAAATATATATTTGAATGTAGGGATCCTTTTTATTGGATGCATGATAACTTAATAAATCTGGGAGAGCTGCTTTATAATTACCGAGATAGTAATTAGCTATTCCTTTTCTATAATGTAATTCTGGATAATCTAAGCCATTAATAAAAGCATTGTCAACAGCAGATATAACCACTTGCCAGTGTTCTAATTCAAATTCTGCTTTACTTGTTATCTCATATTCATTATAATAGAAGTCTGCTTCTTGTTGCGCATCAATACCAAGGTAAATTATTAATGATATGATCAATAAAAGTCTATTCATAGCTGATGGATGACTTATAATTTTGTGATTCAAAATCTAGATCAATATAATTAATTAAGCCTTCATTAATTATTATTTCCGCCTTTAAGGCTAATTTTTTGTCTGATTTATTAGTGATAGTTGTATTGAATTTAGCACTTGAATTTAATTCATCATACTGTATCAATTTTGAATAATAATTATAATCTGAAATCGAAACAAATGGGGCTATAAAATCCATGATAACGGCAGATAGACCTTTGGATAAATAGTGTTTAGGAATAATATCTTCGCAAGTCAAATTTAAATAGTTTCCGAGTACTATCTTTTGCATCGCTAGATAAAACTTAAATAGGAAATTATCTTGTTCTCCTATAAAAGAGGTGAATTGAAATACACCATTTTCAGTTTGGAAGTAAGCTATAGATTGGTCATGTGTATTTAGAATATATTTTTTATTAAAGGCATCTGTATGTATTTCCCATTCTTCAAATTCTACTTCATTGATATTAAGCTTCATCTTCTTCCCTGGTTGAAGTTCGAATGCTTGTTTAATATTTACATCTTCAGTAACGTTTTCTATACAATCATTTAATTTAGGCTTAGCGATAGAGTGAAGCTGATCTTGCTTAATAAAACTATTGATAGGATAGGGTGTCGTTTTAGAACCAATATATGGCATAGATTGCACCTGAAAATGCAAATGTGGTTCTGGAGATCTTCCAGAATTTCCTAAATAACCTATAATATCCCCTTTATTTACAAATGCTCCTTTTTTAACAATTATACTTTCCTTCAATAAATGGCTTAATTGCACATATAGATAATTAGAAACTTGAATGACAACAGTATTTCCCCAATTGTTTTTCATATTAATGTCTCCAACAGTATTGTCTTCAATATTATTTTCAACTTCAACAATGGTTCCATCTGCTGGCGCAATAATTGGTAATTTATAGCAATAAAAATCACTTAACTCTTGTCCGGTGGTTTTATAAGTATGACCATCTTCATTTTCAATTGTAAAGTCTAGTGCATATTGCCAATCGCCTTTATGTGTTTGATCTCCATTATAGGCCTGACTTACTTTCCACTTACCATAGAAAGGTAATGATAATGGGATTTTGAAATACGCTCCAAATCTTAGTACTTGATTTTGATGATTATATAAGTTGATTTCTGGAGAAAAATTCTGATGAAATACTTTTTTTAAGAACGGTTTCTTAATGTCGAAGAAGTGGGACATATATAAAGTCATCATTACAGTAAATATAAATGGTAAAGAGTAGATTGGCAATTGCAGAATACTAAATACCGAACTTAATGCACCGATTAGAATAGCTACAATAGGCGTAATTAGGAAGGAGAATAATATGGCATTTTTGTTAGCTACAAAGAAGAAGCCTCCAATGGCCATGCTGCATAGAATGAAGTTAAAACCGATGTAACTATAATGTATTTGGTTTAGATCTCCTTGAAACCAATAATAATAGAGGTATCCAGTTGTAAAGCCAATCAAACTTAATAAAAAGCTGATTCTAGAATGAATGATCATTCCTATTGCAATTAATATACCAGCAAACAGATTATATTCAAATAGTATTGCACCTAAAGACTTTAAGTAAATGTCTATAAATGGAGGAAGACTAAAAGCAATAATAGATTGATAAATTTCTATTAAATCGTTTCCACCATAATAGTATAGATCATTGATTAGAAATATATTTCCTTCACTTAATTCTAAAGCTTCATAGTTTCTGCTAGCCAGCAGTATCAACCAAAGTGATATTAAGAAGGGCATACTTAGACCAGATATGCCAAGTCTACTAAAGAAGCCATTGATTGTTACTGTTAAAAATACATTGAATAGACAGGCTATAGCAATTAGTATAAATAAATGCTCACTAGTCTGATAGGGGCCAGCAAGTGCTAATGTGGTTAGCAAGCTATTTAAACCATAAAGACCGTTATTAATTTCTTCTTTTTTAAAGCCAAAATAGAAGGCCAATAAATTACTAATCAATACACCGATTAATCCATACACCCCAATCCATGGTTGTACAAATGATGCTAATAGTATAAGCCAGGCAAACACTTTATGTTTACTGAAAAATATCTGGCTATAACTATTTAGCGTACTTCGATATAGTAGTTTAAAATTCAAATTAGAATTGATTTGGGAAGACTAAACTGATTATAAATTAATGCTTTGTAAATGTTCTGGTACACTTTCTAATTGCATCATATATTCTAGATCTTCAGAATCTCTAATAATATGCGTTTTCCCTGATGTATCAATCATAATAATCTTTGGTCTCATGGCAATAAATTGCATCCATTGTGTCATATTATATGCACCAACTCTATGTACGACTACATGATCTCCTTTGTTTAATGGAGGAATACTAATGCTTTCTCTTAGTACATCTATATTCATACAAAGTGGTCCATACATTACAGTATCTTCCGCATAATTAGAACATTCTTGAGCGGGAGAAATCCTATGTTCGTACCAAAATGATGTAAACATTAAGTTTACTCCAAAGTCCATAATAGTTGCTCTTCTGCCATCAGATAACCTTTTGTTGGCTAGGATAGATCCAAGTAAGTAACCAGCATCATCTATTAGTGCTCTACCAGTTTCTAAAATTAGTGTTGGCAGCTCATCAGACTTTAATTCTGAGTTAATTAAAGCAGTAGATATTTGTTCTGCATAATCAGAGAATGTAGGAGCCACATCGTTTCCACTTAAATAAGCGCCCTTTAATGTGTTCTTCGATGCGAACCCTCCTCCCAAATCTATGTATTTGATCGAGTGACCAAATTCATTTTTTAAGTAAACTGCTAAGTCTGCTAATTTAGTTGCTGCAATAGCATATGCATTAGAGGACAGCATGAAAGTACCGATATGTGCGTGCAATCCTACTAAGTCCAGCTTATCAGTTTTCATGATTTTATTTAATGCATTCTTGGCTTGTCCATTTTCATAATTGAACCCAAATCTATCCCACATTGGATAGACGCCTGTATCCATATTTACTCTAATAGCAACCCTTGGTCTTTTATCTAACTCATCAGCTAATTCCATAATTTGATACAATTCATCTAGATGATCTATATGAATAGGCGAGTTATTATTGATAGCTAAAATATGATCTTGTATAGTTTTGTCTGGTCCATTAAAAATGATTTTATCTCCGGGTACGCCATTATGCAATGCTTTCTTGTATTCGAAGCCAGAAACGACTTCTCCCCAAGATCCTTCTTGATGAAAAACCTTACATACTGCATTCATATAGTTGGTTTTATAAGACCATGCAAACTGAACTTTTGGATACCTAATCTTGAATTCGTTTAAAGCAGATTTATAAGTATTTCTTATCGTTTTTTCTGACAGAACAAATAAAGGAGATCCATAATTCTCAATAAGTTCCTTTACAGCAACACTATCTATATGTGTAACGGGCTGGTGGTTAGTGTTTGCACCATACTTTCCTGGCATTCCACTAGATAATTTTTTTATGACTGGTCTTTCATATCTTAATTTCATACTTCTTGGTTTAAAGTTCACCCATAGTGGCGATTTGTTCGAATTCTTTTAGGTCACAAATCATGTCCATTGAATACCTAATAAACATCTTTCCGAATTCATATTTTTCCATTTTTTCTACTACTTCTCCCATAGCTAATTGAACCAATGCTTCCGGATGGTTTTGTCCTGCACCGACCGCCAAGTATATCCATGCTGGTGTTCTTGGATTAATTTCAATTAAATAGATTTTATCTTTTTTATCCTTGATTAACTCTACTTCTAAAGGACCTTGCCAATTCGTATTCTTCATTAAATCTGAAGTCATTTTGATAAGGTCTGTATCATCAATAGTGATCCCTGCCCATGCTTTTCCTTGGTCAGTGATATATGTTTTTCTCATGGCCACAGCACCAGTAAGTTGGCCTTTACCATCTCCTAATCCAGTAACATTAAATTCTTCTCCTTGGATAAATTCTTGGACAATAATTGGCGTCCCCCATTTTGCAGAAATTTTATTGAAGTAGGTAACAGCTTGCTCATAAGAATAGGCGATGGAAGCCTCATAGTATTTACCTTTAACGACTAATGGATATTCAAATTGATCACAAGTTGTTTTAAACTCTTCTAGATTAAAAGCCATCAAACTCTTCGGAACATTAATATTATACTTGTCTCCAAATTCATTTAATTTTCCTTTTAGTCTAGCATCAAACTGCTCTAGACTTGGTAAGAATGTTTTTACTCCAATGTCTTCTAATTTATCGACCAGTTTTATAAAATTGAATAACTCAGCATCAAAATTAGGAATCAATACGTCTATGTTTTCTCTAGCATGGATATAATCCAGTCTCGCTAATAATACATCTTTTCCTTCCGTTGGGTAAGGAATATTATATGACTTGTCTACTAAGGAGTGCATATAAATACCTGGTTCAAGGTTTTCATAAGAAAGCCCAATGATTCTAACATCAAATGCTTCACTTTCTTTTAATCCTCTAATAACCGGTATCCCTGGTCCAGGGCTATCGATATTGTTTAGGCCAGTTACAGCTATTGTATAAGTTGGCTTACTCATGATCTATTAAATTGAATTGATCTAAGGAGAAAATGAAATCTGAATAATCTGTTTCGAATTGATCTGAACTAACTTCATAAGTATTTAAGAAGTATTCCTTGATTTCATCTTTACATCTATTTTCTTTAATCAAATTCAAAAGCTCTTTTGCAGATTGATTAGTAGAGTATGATTCTCCTCTTGAAGGATTAAAGATGAATCCACTATCCGAAATAGCAATATTATTTTTCAAGTTCATAGTTGAGTTGTTTAAAAGAATAGACCTTATATTTTGTAAAAGGTTTAATCTGCGAATGAAAAAAACACAAATAATTTTTTATTCTGGATTAATACTTTGCATTTGTAATTACAAGTATTTTAGTAATGGGAATTCAAGTAGAAATAAAACAAAAGAAGTTTGATAGTTTCATCAAAGCTTATTTTTATCATTATATTTTATTCCGCCAATTAAGTATAGATTTAGGACTCTAGAAAATCTAATGGTAAAAGGTAAAGCTATAATCACAATCGCAACATCGAAATAGACATAGCTGTATATATCATCTGGGTTGAGGAATAGAAATGCGAATAATGTTGCTAAACCAAAATAGATCACATTAATTGCATAGGAAATATAATAGGCACCAAATTCAAAGCCTGGTTCAATTTCAAAATCTTGATCACAATTCGGACATTTTTTGTGTTGTCCGGAACCATATGAGAAAGGAGCATAACGTTGCTTATCTGTAAAGATATGACCTTTTCTACATGCAGGACATTTAAATTGCATGGCAGCCTTAAATGCTGATATTTCTTTATTTTTGGCCATTAATTAAATTTACGAAAAATATTGGTATCGTATTTGCAAACTTTGATTATAGACATTTGTATTTCGAATCTGATGAAAATATTATAAAGTTTAACAGCGATGAGGGAAACCTTATTTAGTTATAGTATGGATATAAAAGAGATTGTTCCTACTCCTAAAGAATTTCTAGTAGGCTATGAGGGTATTAAGCTTAGTATCCTAGCGCTATGACATTAATTAAAAATAGGACAAGTATTATTATTCACTTTAATTGGGGAAAATAATTAAAGTATAACCCAACCAATACCCATTTCAAAGTTCAAATTAAAAGGCAAATAATCTACACTGGATGCTCTAGTAACTCTATCGTTACTATGCACGTTAGGGTTGTTATTATTAACTGTTGTCGAATTAATTTCAATCAAACGTAGTGGAACCTTAATGTCCATTTCTATTCGCTTCTTAATCGTAAAGGCCATATCTAACAGTAGATGCAATCCTATGTTCATTTGAGATCCAGATAGATTTAAATAACCTTCTCTTATGGCTTTCATATTCATATTAGCAAAATTAACACTAGTCATTAAACCGATATAAGGATGGAATATAAACTCATCTAAATCATGTAAAATTGATTCCGTTTTAATATATGTAAAGCCAAATCCGCTAAAAGTTTTTCTATGACCGTAATCTTTATAAGAAGCAAAATAGAGATTGGATAATTGAAACTCAGTCATATGTTCTCTAGTTCTGTCATATAACTCAATACCTAATTTTAATGGAGAATAGAAAAAAGGATACTTTCCTAATCGAGTAGTATATGCTTCTGAGAAAACTGATCCGGTCAAACTTTTAGATTGAAAGAAACCAGTATAGGTTTTAATAGTAATATGCTCGTGTTCAATTTCTAATCTATAAGCATAAGACTGAATAAATACTAAAGTAAAAATGGCTATAAATAGCTGCTTCATCCGGTTTTGTTTTAATCTTGTGCGCAAGATAATAAGAAATAAATATCTAGATAAAAAAGCGTTGATGAATCAGCGCTTTTCAAATATTAGAAACTAATTATTTAAGGATAATTAGATTAGGATTGATTTTAACAACATTCTCCATATTATTAAAATTAGGAGAGTAACGTTTTACATTATCCATAATCTTATTCAATACTTCTTTCGAAGCATCTGCCTTAATTTCAATGTTCATATTTAATTGATCAAATCCAGGGTGGAATTGAGCCTTTAATCCTAAAAATCCAGCTAAATCTAACTCACCTTCTAGTTTAATTCTTAAATGTTCAATAGCTACTTTATTAGTTGTTGCACCAGTCATAAAAGTAACAGCAACGCAACTAGCAACGCCAGCCAATAAATATTCTTGAGGGTTAGGTGCCTTATTAATACCACCTAATTCTGCAGGTTCATCAACTTCAAATTTAAAATCTCTTACTAATTTATAATTACCAAGTTTCATAGGAATCGTCTTAACATCCATACGGGTGCCAGAGACCCAATTCAGTTCAATTCCGTATTTAGCAATTCCTTCTGCTGGAACTTCCATCACCTCTTGTGTCATTTCACTCAATCCACTTACATTGATATTGTTAAGCATGGTCCTTCAATTTTAATTTTATTAAAATGCTTGATCTATATCTTTAATGATATCATTGATTTCTTCTAGTCCGACGGATAACCTTATTAAGCCGTCATTAATTCCTATATCTCTTCTTTGAGCTTTTGTTAATGAAGCTTGTGAAGTATTAAATGGCAAACTTACTAAGCTTTCTAATCCACCTAAACTTGTTGCTTCTTTTGGCAAATGAACATTTTTAACAAATTCAATAGCTGCTTCATCTCCACCTTTAATTTCAAAACTAATCATACCACTATTACCATTATGTAATAGTTCTTTTGCAGAATTATACTGAGGGTATGAGCTTAGACCAGGATAATATACTTTTTCAACTCGATCATTATTTTCTAACCAAGTTGCTAATTCCATTGCATTAGCATTATGTGTTTTCATTCTTAAGGATAAAGTTTTCAAACTTCTTTCTAGAAGGAAACAAGCATGAGGGTCTAAACTACCACCCAACTTTAACATCTGTCCCCAAATTCTATCCATTAACTTTCTGCTTCCAGATCGGAAGAGCACA
>JBELBA010000069.1:0-11025 GCA_042095635.1 Chitinophagales bacterium | reverse complement strand
CGTCCAAGTTAAGGTAGCAGACAATGTGAACAAGAAAGTAATACCGCCAACTAATAATACCGCTTGTCTGAATAATTCTGATACTGTAACAGATAAAGTATCTCTTAACATAGCAACATCATTAATCAATCTAGAATTAAGATCTCCAACTTTATTTTTCTCGAAAAAATAAACAGGAAAGTGAATCAATCTCTCATAGATATCCATTCTTAATTTAGCCATTCCTCGTTCACCAGCCTGGGCAAATAATACAATTCTAAAAAAAGCAGCCAATGCCATTACTGAAAGTGCAATCACAACTACTAAACCTACTTCACTGATACTTTTAGAAATAGCATTGAGTTCTGCATCTACCATATCTTTCATGATCATTGGAAAAATTAATGACCCAATAGTAGTTAACATCAAACAAACTGTACCAACAGTCATATAAAACCAATAGGGACCTAGATACTTTTTATATATTTTCCATAAAGAACCTAACTCTTTCTTAGAAAGCTTTTGACGAGGTTCTTTGTTTTTCTTTTTTGATCGAAACATACGATACAAAGATACTTATTAGTTCTGACTCTGATAAGTATACGGGAATAATTAGATACTTTAGTATTAACAAAAAATGAACACCAAAGTCATCATATTAATTGCATCATTTGCATTTATTATACTAAATCATTTTTTTGGTTTCAGTGGCCATTACGGTTATGATGATATGGAATATGCCAAGCTAGCAAACAACTTGAATAATGGTATTATTGACTGGAACAATCATTACAGTCATAGATGGTCCATTTTAGGTATTACTGCTTTCTCCTATAGCATATTTGGCATCAATGAATTTGCAAGCGCTTTACCAGCATTATTAGCATCTTTAGGTGTATTGGCCTTGGTTTTTAGACTGGTAATAAAGGAGTCCACATTTCATATTACATTAGCGATGTCCTTAACCTGTTTTTCTAATTGGTGGATCTACTATTCGGATAAATTAATGCCAGATATGTTAGTTTGCTTTTCTATTATATCTTGTTGTTACTTTCTATATAGAGATCGTTTTAAGAAACCACATACACATCTGATTAATGCTTTAGGTTTTTCGATCAGTTTATTCATTGGCTTTTTTGCTAAAGGAACTATTATTCTTGGTTTACCAGTATTTATATTTATTCTTTTCAAAGATCTATTGAACCGAAAATCAATAAAAACATGGATCTATTCAGGTATATTTTCATTAGTGCTTCTATCCTTATATTTCTTAATGATATGGAAAAGTACAGGATCTGTGCTAAGTAGGTTAGAAGCTATTCATTTGAATGCTTATGACAATCCATGTAATTATCAGCTACAAGATATTTTTGCTGTCTTATATAGAATAACATTTGGATATATTTTCTTACTAATAGAGTCTGGAATAATAATTCCATATCTCTTCATAATTGCATCATTAAGTAGCAGGAGAATGCATATGATATTTGACATCAGTCAACCACATACTTTCTTAAGAGCCTTTGCTATAGTATTGCTATTATCATCTAATTTTATGACAATATCTTGGACAGGATATAACCCAATATGTTTGGATCCAAGACATCATTTATTTTTAATCCCTATAGCTGCGTTAGCAGCTATTCATTTCTTTAATAGCAAACATTCTAATAAAAAAAATAAGTTAATAGTCCTGATAGCTGGAACTGCAATCATAGCGTCTTACATTGATATATTCTTAATTTTAAAGATTTATCTACCATTATTATTAACTACATACATCCTGTTATATTTAAATCATTTTAAAAAGTTAGCAATGGTATTTTTTATCATAGCTTTGTTTTTTAACCCATTAAGCTTAATTCTTAATTCGATTGAATTGAATTATAGAGGTCAAAGAAAATTTATTCAAGAAAATATTCCTTTTGAAAATAAGGTAAATATATACACCCATAAAGTAGAGTCTAGAATTATTAATTACGATTTAGAATTTAATACTGAATCCAATTTCTTTAGACTCCAAGATTTAAATGAACGAAACGATTCATTAGAAATTTATATCATTCTTAATAAGTATACCCGTCACTTATCTGGTGAGGATAAATTGGACTTAAGTATGTATAACTTAGATAGATTAGCAGAGGATAGAGACCTTGGGATTACTATTTATAAGATCTTACCTTAATGATCCCCTAATCGATGTTTCATTGGTTCAATATAACCTCTCATCTTCTCAATTACTTCAGCCATATCATTTGGTAAATCAGAATTAAAATGCATTTGCTCACCCGTTTCAGGATGAATAAAACCTAAGGTTTTAGCATGCAATGCTTGACGTGACAATTGAACGAAACAGTTCTTGATAAACTGCTGATATCTTGCCTGAGCGCTTCCTTTTAAAATGGCATTACCTCCATAATCATGATCTTGAAACAAGATATGACCGATATGTTTCATATGAACTCTAATTTGGTGCGTTCTTCCTGTTTCTAATTTGCACTCGACCAAAGTCATATAACCAAAACGCTCAAGCACTTTGTAGTGCGTTACAGCATGTTTACCAACTCCATCTTCTTCTGGATAAACTCTAAACTTTTTCCTATCTCTAGAATCTCTAGCTATATGACCTACAATAGTTCCTTCATCATCATTGACATTACCCCAAACGATGGCTTGATATCTTCTTTCTACAACATGATCGAAAAACTGCTTACCTAAATGTGCCAAAGCATAATCTGTCTTAGCCATCACTAATAAACCTGAAGTAAACTTATCAATTCTATGTACTAACCCTGGACGCTTATTACCTTCAATCCCATTGCCCTCTGGTAAGTTTTCTATGTGGTAGCTAACAGCATTGACAAGTGTCCCAGAATAATTTCCATGACCGGGATGTACAACCATTCCTGGTTTTTTATTTACCACAATTACAGTATCGTCTTCATAGACAATCTCAATAGGAATATCCTCAGGAATGATTTCCAATTTCTTCCTTTCAGAATCCATTACAACTGTAATATGATCATCCGGTTTGATCTTATAATTAGATTTCACAGGTTTTCCATTGACTCTAATTGCACCAGCTTTGGCAGCATTTTGTATTTTATTCCTAGATATTTTTTCAATTCTAGTCATCAAGAATTTATCAATTCTCAGCGCATCTTGTCCTGGATCTACATAGTATTCATGATGAATAAATAATTCAGCATCTTCAATATGATTTAAGGATTCTTCAGCCATTATTGTCTAATCATTACGCCCTTCTTTTTTATAATAGGCACGGTGATAAAATTAGCTTCAATGATACTTTCAGGAGCAAATAGAAATTTCTTATCTAGCATCCCATCAGACTGGGATGAAAAAGAAACCCAAAACTCATTGAAAATCTGAAATAATTCAGGGTCTAATGGTTCAAATTTCATAAATGACTCAGGTGCCATCTTCTCAATAATTTTTCTAAATACAGTCGTCTCCTTCTTCCTTCCTTCTACTTCTCCAAAACCTTTAGATGTAATTAATACATTGCTAATTTCTTCTTTCCTAAAATTTACAATATAGGTGTTATAACCTTCGTCATCCTTAACAACTACTACACCAACATCTAGCTTCTTTTTAAAATCTATATCCTTTAACATACTCTAATTAGGCTTATTAAAATTGTTTTACAGCGAAATCTAACATGTGATGAACTTCTGGAAAACAATGATCTATTTTCTCTCCACGTTGATGTCCTAATCTCACAATTACAACATCCTCTTCTGGATAACATAAAACAAATTGTCCATGAATACCCCTCATATAAAAGACATCATTCCCTCTGTGCTTCATCATCCACCATTGGTAGCCATAATAATCTATATTTTCATTTGGCTGGTCTAAGTCTGGTAAATTAACAGCTTTAATGGAAGCATCGACATAAGCAGTATCAACAATCTGATCTCCTTTCCAATTTCCTTGGTGCATCCACAGCATTCCTAATTTAGCATAATCTCTTGCCCCAGAATGAATACAGCAATAGGCCTTTTCTTCTCCACCTTCTACATCCAAGCTCCAGAAGGCATCTCTTTCCATTCCAATTCTATTCCATAATCTTTCAGATGCAAAATTAGACAATGGCTTTTTAACTGCTCTGCTAACGGTCATGCCTAATATCTGTGTATCTCCAGACATATACTTATGGTATTTACCTGCTTTATTAACTGGTTTACGTCTATTAATTAAACTTAAAAGATCCGTTCCATAATATGCTTCAGTTACATCAGATATCGGCATTCCATAACTTTCATACCAACTTAAACCAGAACTCATTTGTAAGATATCTTTTATAGAAATTCTGTCTCTTTCCAACTCTAAATAACTGGGCATATACTTCGATATCTTGTCCTCTACAGATGTTATATATCCATCTTTAATAGCGATTCCACAAAGGATACTAGTAATAGACTTAGCCATAGAAAAGGAATTAGAAGTGGAAGTCTCATCATAGCCATCCCAGTATTCTTCTAATATCACAGAATCATTCTTGATCATCAACAATGAAACGGTTTCTAAGCCTTCTAATTCTGTTCTTAAAGCAGGTGTTAAAGGCTTTTTATTATAGTCTTTGTGCGATGGTGTAGCTACTGGATTTTCCGCAGCAATAATTCTACTGTGGAATATCTCTGGATTGTCAATCTTTGTATAATTATAATACAATGCTTTGTAGATATAATTCTTTCCTGTAATCTGAATGATTAATACAAAAGCAAAAATGACTCCTAAGGTTACTAATAACTTATTCTTCATAATTATTTAGCTATACTTTTCTCTAATAAAGTAACTTCAAATAGTTGAGCAAAATGCTTCTTCATTTTCTCTTTTACTTCTTCTAAATCTACTTTTCTACCTAATTCCTTTTCTAAAGAGGTAACACCCTTATCTTGGATACCACATGGTACGATATAATTAAAGTATTCCAAATCCGTATTAACATTAAACGCAAACCCATGCATTGTTACCCATCTGCTGCACTTTACGCCTAATGCACAAATCTTTCTTGCTTTTCCCGGAACATCAATATCTAGCCAAACACCTGTTTCCCCCTTACTCCTACTAGCTTCCACACCGTATTCTCCTAGCGTTCTAATAATCATTTCTTCTAACAACCTCATATATTTATGGATATCTGTAAAGAAATAATCTAAATCTAATATAGGATATCCTACAATCTGTTGAGGACCGTGAAAAGTTATATCTCCACCTCTATTATTCTCATAGAATTCAATACCCTTATCTGCTAAAAACTCTTCAGACATTAATAAGTGATTCATCTTTCCACTTCTTCCTAAAGTAAATACAGGAGGATGCTCACAGAATAATAATCTGTGTTCTGGAAGTGTATGTTGTGTTTCAGGTAAATCTCTATTTTTAACTTTATTAGCTACGATTTCATCGAATAAAATAGTTTGATAATCCCAAGCTTCCTTGTAACGGATAATTCCTAAATCTTGAAAGGTAATGTTTTGCATATCACAAATTTAGCATATTATTTACGGAGATAAACCTTCTAGAAATAAAAAAGGCTCGATTTTATCGAGCCTCTCACATTTTATTATTTACTAACTATTTAGCCAATTCAGATTTTAAATAGTCTATTACTTTTACCTCAACAGCATCAATATCTTTTTCAACTGCGATATAATAAGATATCCAATCACCTAAATGGATAAAGTATAATGCCTTCTCCACATGTGATACTCCTTTAGAATAAATATCAACTGCTTTCGCATATTTAGATATTATCCCTTTATTAATATCTATTCTTTGCTGAATACGCTCATAATCATTCTCATTTCTTAAGAAGATAACATATAAGTCATCCTCCTGATTTCTCCAACCAACTAATTCATTATGATTCATTTCTGGAATAACATGATGCCAAGATAACTCTTTAGAATTTTCATTGATTTGTTGTCTCCATCTAATAGCTACTGTCTCCATCCATGCATTGATATAGATAACGGCTTTTTTCCCCACCATCTCCTTAGCATAAACTTTAGCTTTAGCTTTTATATCTTCTTGATCCTTTTTTAATAACTCTATAGCTGTATCTAAATTCTCTAAAGGTGTTCCTGTAGTTAATTTCAACTCCTTCATGACATATAACTGCTGAACCAAGCTATATCCAAGACAAGATCTTGGAGGCATTCCACCAGGAACGATGATATGATCCAATCCATTCTCTTTTGCAAAGTCTATAACTTTACCTCCAGAAGAAATACAAATGATATGAGCTCCTTTATTAAATGCGTCTTCCATAGCACTTAATGTTTCCTCCGTATTACCACTGTAGGAAGAAATGATAACTAAACTATGTTCATTTACATATTTAGGAACGAAATAAGACTTATTAACTTGAATTGGAATTCTTAATTCGGACTTACAAAATTCATAAGTCATATTTCCTCCAATCCCAGAGCCACCTAGACCAGAAATAACAATGTTTCTAAGTTCATTATTTGGTTCAGATAAAGTTACTTTTTCACCGATTTCAATTGCTTCTTCCAAT
The DNA here is from genome assembly GCA_042095635.1 of Chitinophagales bacterium. GTDB lineage: Bacteria > Bacteroidota > Bacteroidia > Chitinophagales > CAJXBJ01 > JBELBA01. The sequence goes on along the minus strand of JBELBA010000069.1, from coordinate 4,499 downwards.
TGATCAATAAAATTATGTATTAGCTTATCCATCTCTAACATAATGGTAGTGTTATTCATGATACAAAATAAATAAAAAAGGGACAGAAGATCAATTAAATGATCAATATATTACGTTTAATTATAAATTATATATTATCATATTTATATTTACACTATATGAATAATAAAATATTTGGAGATCAAGGAGAATCAATTGCTATAAATCACTTAATTGACAAAGGATATAAAATCCTAGAAAGTAATTGGAGAGTAGGTAGATTAGAAGTAGATATCATCGCAATGGATGATGACACACTAGTATTTATTGAGGTCAAGACTAGAAATACAAGTTATTTCGGATTTCCTGAAAATGCTGTCAACAACAAGAAACAAAGATTTTTAACAAATGCTGCTAATGCCTACATTCATCAAAGAAATTTAGCTAACGAAAACCGATTTGATATCGTGAGTATTATTATTGAAAATGATCAATTTGAATTGGAGCATATTAAAGATGCCTTCTATCTAATAAAGTAATTATATTATTCCTTCAAAAACTAACTTTGCGGGACCTTGTAACCAGATATCTTCCAAACCTTGACCATTCCACTTTAGACAGACTTGTAACTGCCCTCCTAAAGTTGATACAGGAATCTGTTCGATAAAATGGTTTTGCATTGAAAAACAGATCGCTGCCGCAGTAACTCCAGTTCCGCAAGAATAGGTTTCATCTTCTACTCCTCTTTCATAAGTTCTTACCACTAATCTTCCGTCATCAAATTCTACAAAATTAACATTGATACCTTCCCCTTTATACTTAGCAGAATTCCTTATCGATTTTCCATTTTTAAAAACATCGAAACTTACAATATCTTCTACAAACTGCACATAATGAGGAGAACCAGTATCCAACACAAAATCATTTCCATCTTCACTGATTAGATCAACATTAGACATTTGTAAATTAATGAGATCACTTTCTATATGTGCTTCATGCGGACCATCAATAGCAATAAAATTAGTCTTCTTATCAATAATCCCTAATGCCTTAGCAAATGCTACAATGCATCTTCCTCCATTACCACACATACTGCTCTGGTTACCATCAGCATTAAAGTAAACCATTCTAAAATCATAGTCCTTTTCATTTTGCAAAAGTATTAATCCATCAGCACCTATCCCAAACCTTCTTTCACAAAGTGAAGCAATATGATCTGTACTTACTTGAAAAGATAAATCTCTATTATCGATAATAATAAAGTCATTTCCTGTTCCTTGATACTTTGAAAATTGAGCCATGTTCAAATATAATTATTAGAATAGTATATAAATAAGAAAGGCTTCGAATATCGAAGCCTTTCCTTTTATGATTTAAGTTTTCGATTAAGCATTTACATACATCACATCTTTAACTTCTTTTGCTATTTTCTCTACGTTTGGTAAGAAAGCATCTACTAATGTAGGTGCATAAGACATAGGAGTATCTGCTCCAGTAATTCTATGAACTGGTGCATCTAAATGATCAAATGCTCTTCTTTGTATAATGTGAGATATTTCACTCATCATACCAGCAACTGGCCAAGACTCTTCAATTAATACAGCTCTGTTAGTCTTCTTAATTGACTCTACAATTGTATCGTAATCAATAGGTCTAATTGACATTAAGTCAATTACCTCAGCATCAATTCCTTCTTTAGCTAATTCTTCAGCAGCATCTAATGTTACATTTACCATTTTCCCGAAAGAAACTAAAGTAACATCCGCACCAGCTTTCTTAATATCAGCTTTACCAATTTCGATGTAATATTCTTCATCAGGTACTTGACCTTTATCTCCATACATTTGCTCCGATTCCATTACACAAACTGGATCGTTGTCTAGGATAGCAGATTTTAATAATCCTTTAGCATCATAAGGACAAGATGGTGCTACCACTTTTAATCCTGGGATGTTTGCTAACCAGTTTTCAAAACTTTGAGAGTGAGTTGCCCCTAATTGACCAGCAGAACCAGATGCTCCTCTAAACACGATAGGAACATTAATCTGACCGCCAGACATATTATACATTTTAGCAGCATGATTTACAATTTGGTCTAATGCTAAAACAGCAAAGTTCCAAGTCATAAATTCTACGATTGGTCTCACACCATTCATAGCTGCACCTGTAGCAATACCAGAAAATCCTAATTCAGCAATAGGCGTATCAATGATTCTTTTTGCTCCGAATTCATCTAACATTCCTTGAGAAACTTTATAAGCTCCATTATATTCTGCAACTTCTTCACCTAATAAAAAGACATTTTCATCTCTTCTCATTTCTTCTTGCATTGCTTCTCTTAATGCTTCTCTGTATTGTATTTCTCTCATAATTAATGTGTTAATGTATAAGCAAATATAGGTATTAGTATTATAAGTGCCACACCTTTACAAAAAGATTTTTCTAAAGCTTTCTGGTACTTGTTGTGTTTGTCTTGTATCGTAATTAAAACAGACGATTCCTGTCTTGGCATGAGCTAATATTTCACCTGTATCTTGATTGGTGAATTTATAAAATATATCAAATGATTTAGATCCAAATTCTGCAGCAGTCACTTCAATTTTTAAACTTTGTCCATAGAAGCCTTCAGACTTAAACTCAATAGCAACATCTCCCATTATCACAGACACGCCTTTTAGGTCTAATTCAGAACAATCGAAATGATTGAAAAACCTTAGCCTTGCTTCATGCATCATTGATAGCACCTTGTCATTTGCTAAGTGGTTGCCATAATTGATATCAGTTATCTGTATAGGAAGGATGGTACTAAACAAATACTGATCCGGCATATCAATTTTAATTCTTGCCATATTATATTTTTAATCTCGATAATGGACTTACAGATTGATCCACAAATTCTTTTTTTAAGTATTTATAATGAGCTGTAATTGCAATCATAGCAGCATTATCAGTACAATACTCAAATTTCGGAATATAGGTATTCCAATTATATTTTTTTCCATAAAATGTTATAGCGTTTCTTAAACCGCTATTGGCAGAAACACCTCCTGCGATGGCAATCTCTTTAATATCTAAATCATTAGCAGCCATAATCAACTTCTTCATTAATGTTTCAATAATGATATGTTGAATACTTGCGCAAATATGATCTAATTCTCTATCTACAAAAGCAGGATCTTTTTGTTTATTGTTATTAATGAAATTCATTATAGCAGTTTTTAAACCGCTAAAGCTATAATCATAATCTCCTACCTTTGATTTTGGGAACTCATGTTTTACTTCTCCATTTTGTGCATACTTATCTATTAAAGGGCCTCCAGGATAAGGTAACCCTAGAAGTTTAGCACTTTTATCAAAAGCTTCCCCTGCTGCATCATCCTTAGTAGAGCCAATGACTTCCATGTCTAAATGATCTTTAACTAATACGATCTGTGTATGACCACCTGATACGGTAAGACATAAAAATGGAAATTTAGGTTTAGGATCTTCAATAAAATGAGCCAATACATGAGCAATCATATGATTAACCTCAATCAATGGTAAATCATTAGCTAATGCAAATGCCTTGGCAAATGAAGTACCAACTAATAAAGAGCCTAATAATCCTGGACCTCTAGTAAAACCAACGGCATCTATATCTGCTTTTGATAAAAATGCACTTTCTATTGCACTATTGACAACAGGTACAATATTTTGATGATGTGCTCTTGAAGCTAATTCTGGCACTACACCTCCCCATTCGCTGTGAACAGCCTGTCCGGCAATGATATTAGACAATACAACACCATCTTTAATTACCGCACAAGAGGTATCATCACAGGAAGATTCTATAGCTAATATTGTAGGCAAGTCACTGATTTTGCGACTAAAATTAGAGGTTTAATTCGTAACTTACAACAAATTCTAAAGGCCTTATCACCAGAAGAAAAAAAATCATATTATTTAGTGTAATCCTAATACTATTCTCTGTTACAGTAGTTACAGGATTGGTTCAATCTAATTGGATTAGACTTTATAGTGCCAATAAGATTATACAAAGGATTAATGGCTTTGAAGATATTCAAGTTCACTTCGATAAAGCAGAAATAAATCTAATAGGCCAATCTCATTTGTATGGCTTAACTATCCTCAATAAATATGATACACTGCTACATTGCCAGCAAGCGGATATCGATTATAATTCTTTTGAAAGTGATTCTAACCATATTAGTTTTGATAGAATAGCATTATCATCTGGTTTTCTGAATTACCAATTCTTGCCAGAAGTAGATCAAAATAGTGCTACAGAAATGATCTTTAAGTCTAGTGAAATTGAAATCACTAGATTCTCCTTCAGAGACAGTAACCATGTTTCTACTATAAAAAAACTTAAAACGGATATTGATATAGACATAGGGATTAATAATACTTTTAGATCGAAAAGCCTTTTTATTGATCAGGCATTTATCGATTTACCGCAAAGAGAAAAATCTGACACGATTCGTATAGCTTTTCCTTTTGATATTAAAATTGATAAAACA
>JBELBA010000068.1:0-11088 GCA_042095635.1 Chitinophagales bacterium | reverse complement strand
GATAAAGTAGAGAAATACATCCCACCAAAGAAAGGTAAATCTCATATTTTAAGAATCATTAGAGACTTAGTAGACTTTAAACCCCAAGGCAACGGAACAAATATTAGTGAAGCATTAAAGTATATGTCTAATGTGGTAAAAAAGAAGAGTATTGCTTTTTTACTTTCAGACTTTATGGATCAAGATTACATGGATACTTTAAGATATGTCGCTAAGAAACATGACTTAACAGGTATCAGAGTTTGTGATCAACATGAAGAAGAATTACCAAAAATTGGTTTGGCAAAACTATTGGACCCAGAAACCAAAGAAGAGATTTGGGTAGATACAATGGACCAACAAGTACAAAACAATTACGCTGCTTATTTTAATGAGCAATCTCGATATTTTAAAGATGCATTGCTAAAGAGTGGATCTGGTAAAATTGACATTAGAACTCACGAGTCTTATGTTAAAAAACTAATGGCCTTTTTTAAGCAACGATCATGAGAAAGCTAATTTTCATATTAGGCTTAGTCAGCACTCATCTATTTGCTCAATCTTTAGAAATTGAAGCCAAGGTCGACACTAATCTTGGAGAAATTGGAGAACAAATTAGATTTGAATTGCATGTACAATCCAATAAGGATATAAAAGTAACATGGCCTTTAATAATAGATAGTTTAGGCAAATTAGAAGTCATTGAGGCCTTCCCTATCGATACCCATTTGAAAGGCGAATGGAAGAGCTATAATCAAGCATTCATCTTAACTAGTTTCGATTCTGGTTACTTTAAAATACCTAATCTAGAAATTGGATTGGATACGAATAAAGCCTACAGTAATGAATTAGTTGTTAGATTCAATGATGTAAAAACAGACCCTAATAAAGTGATGGATATTAAGGGACCTATTAGTGTTCCTGCGTCTTACATGAAGTATATCTATTGGACGCTTGCCGTACTTGTTATTTTGGGCCTTGTTATTTGGTTGTACATCAAATACTTTAAGAATAAATCAAAGGAAAAACAGGAAGAATATATTCCATTAATTCCGGCCCATGAAGAAGCATTAGACGCATTAACTGCTTTGCATAAAGATAAGATTTGGGAACGTGTTAATGAAAACAAAACTTTCTATACCCTTCTAACACATATCATCTGGAGATATTTAGATAGACAATTTAATGTCATCACTTTCGAGCGTACTTCTGATGAGATCATAAAAGACTTAGATCGATTAATGTTTGCCGCTCACTTTAAAAAAGAATTAGCAGACTTACTTAGACATGCAGATTTTATCAAGTTTGCCAAAGGTAGTTCTACACCTTATGATAATGAGCAGCATATCCAACAAAGCATTAAGTTTATAAAAGCTACTATTCCTTCACCTGTAAAAGTTGAAGATGAATAATTTCGAGTTTCAAAATTTAGAGATGCTTTATTTATTGTTCATCATTCCTTTGATGATGATTTGGCATTTTTGGCAAGCGAGGCAATCGAATGCAACTTTTACAATTGCTACTACATCCGTATTTAAAAAGTATAATGGTATTAAACCACTGCTAGCTAATAGTCTTTGGATCATGAGAATTATTGCAGTGGCAGCATTAATCCTTGCCATTGCAAGGCCTCAGTCCTCCGACCTCAAAAACAAAAAATTTGGTACAGAAGGAATTGACATCATGTTAGCAATGGATGTCTCTCACAGTATGTTAGCAGATGATTTTAAACCTAACAGATTAAAGGCATCAAAAAATGTAGCTGCAGATTTTATCGATGGCAGATACAATGACCGAATCGGATTAGTCATTTTCTATTCGGAAGGTTTTACACAATGTCCGCTTACATCTGATCATGCCGTATTAAAAGGCTTAATGTCAGAGGTAAATGAAAATACTTTACCGCAAGGCGGAACAGCTATTGGTATGGGATTAGCAAGTGCTATAGCAAGAATAAAGGATAGTGAAGCCAAATCTAAAGTGATCATATTATTAACGGACGGAGAAAACTTAGCAGGAAGTATTGATCCATTAACTGCAGCAGAATTAGCAAAGACTTACAACATCAGAACCTATACAATTGGAGTAGGAAGAAAAGGTTGGGCAAATGTCCCTTATGCCATCGATAGAAGAGGAGATTATGTGATGCAGAAACAACAAGTTAAAATTGATGAAGCGTTGCTACAGAATATTGCAGACATTACAGGTGGTAAATACTTTAGAGCCACTAATAATGATAGTTTGACGGCTATTTATGATGAAATCGATCGAATGGAAAAAACTAAACTACAAGAATTGAACTATCGAAAATACCATGACGAGTTCTATCCTTTTGTGTTATTGGCTTTAATGTTAATCGCACTAGAATCTATTTTAAGATATACTTACTTCAGATCTATTTTATAATGTTAAGGTTCGAAAACATATCATCCTCTTATTTTTTCCTTATCATTCCGGTAATCCTCATCACCTATTGGTTACTGGTAATGTGGAGGAATAAGACAAAGCAATCTTTAGGTGATGAAAGACTGATTACTCAACTTACCAAAGACAAAGCAGTTAACAAACCTAAGATTAAATTGATCCTTCGCTTGTTAGCTATAGCTTGTTTAGTGGTTGCTTTAATCAATCCTCAAATTGGATCTAAAATGGAAAAAGTCCAAAGACAAGGTGCTAATGTAATGATTGCATTAGACGTATCTAAAAGTATGCTTGCTGAAGACATCACACCTAATCGATTAGACAAGGCCAAGATGATCATTAGCAAATTGGTAGATCAATTAGCTGGAGATAGAGTTGGATTAATCATCTATGCAGGAGGCGCCTATGTGCAAGTACCTCTAACATCAGATTATTCTGCCATAAAGATGTTTTTATCTTCTATTAATACCAATGCTATTTCTTCGCAAGGCACAGCAATTTCTGAAGTATTTAAATTGAGTAAAACAGCTTTTCAGACAGATAGTGAGGCCAGCCAATGCATCATAGTGCTATCTGATGGTGAGGATCATGAAAGCGGTGTGGATGCAGCTTTGGCCCAACTAAAAGAATATGGCGTAATTATACATGCTGTAGGATTAGGAACTGCGCAAGGTGGCCCTATTCCTATGGGAGGAAAACAGAACTTTAAAAAAGATCATGAGGGTAATGTAGTGATCACTAAATTAGATGAAGAAAAACTACAATCTATTGCTTTACAAACAGCTGGTAGTTATATCGATGGACATTCTGTTACACAATCTGTAGATCATCTATTGGCGCAGATTAAGCAATTTGATAAAACAGACCTAGACTCTAAAATTATAACAGATTATGAAAGTCAATACCTATGGTTTGCAATTGCAGCTTTTGTACTTTTAATATTAGAGTTCTTATTAGCAAATAAGAAAAGTAATTGGTGGAGAAAATTGAATCTTTTTGGAACCTATGAGCATTAGATTTTTATACATATTATTTTTATGCTGTGTTGCCGGCCAAATTAGTGCACAAGAAGCAGAAGACTTTATTAGAAAAGGTAATGAAAGTTATAAATCTGGCGATTATAAGAATGCAGAGGTAGAATATAAAAGAGCCGAGTCTAATAAGGAATTAGATTATATTACTTCTTTTAACCAAGGTGATGCTTTGTATAAGATGGAACGTTATGAAGAAGCACAAACTGCTTTTGAAAAAGCAATTAAATCTACAGGTGATAAAAAAGAACAAGCCAATGCTCATTACAATCTAGGTAATACTTATTTGTCTCAGCAAAAGCCTAGTGAGGCAGTTAACAGTTACAAAGAAGCCTTAAAATTGAACCCAAAAGATGCTCAAGCTAGATATAACCTATCTTTAGCCAAGCAAATGTTGCAACAGCAGCAACAACAACAGCAGCAATCCGATCAAAACCAAGATGGTGATCAGGATCAGGATCAGGATCAAAAACAGCAAGATAAAGGGGATAAAGGAGAAGAAGACCAAAAAGATAAGGGAGAACAACAACAGCAGCAGCAAGATGAAGGGGATAAAGAAGAACAGCAACAGCAAGAAGAACAGCAACAAACAGGAGAACGAAAAGAAAATGAAATAGGAAAAGAAGAAGCTGAAAAACTTTTAGAAGCTGTTAAGCGAGACGAGCAAAAGTTGCATGACAAAAAGAAACAAAAGGTTTCTGGTAGAGCTAAATCTTTGAAAGATTGGTAAATGAAAACGATAAGATTAACATATAAAGTATTGTTTTTGATCTTGGCATTAGGCCTAGGTATCATTTTACAAGCTCAAAGTATCAGAACAAAACTGAGCCAAGCCAAAGTAGGGCTAGGAAAAGTTTTCTCTGTTACCTATGAATTTACAGGAAGTGATATTGGAAAATATGAAATGCCAGACTTTAAAGATTTTAAAGTTGTAGGCGGACCAAATCATTCTTCTTCTACTACAATTATTAATAATCGCTTCTCTTCTACTAAATCTTTAAGTTTTAAACTTAAAGCAATCAAACAAGGTGTAATTATACTTCCATCAATTAGTGCTACTATTGATGGCGAAAATAAAAAATCAAATACAGTAAGTATTAATGTCATTAAAGGTTTTAGAACAGATAAAGAAAAGCAACAAGATAAAATGAATAAGCAGATTAGAGAAAATCTGATTGTTGTTCCTATTATCAGTAACCGTAATCCTAGTATTGGAGAGGTTATTACCTTAAAGTATAAACTGATCTTCAACCTTAACATTGCTGGTTATGATTTAATTGAAGAACCTAGCTTTCAAGGTTTTTATAAAAAAGAGATCTCCAAGGAGCCTGCATCAAAAGCAGAAACCTACAAAGGAAAGAACATGCAATCTGCCATTCTTAAGGAATATGTCTTAATACCGCAGAAGTATGGTAAAATTGAAATCCCTAATCTAGAATTTCAATTTACAGTTAAGACGCAAAATAGAAGGTCTAGAGATATTTGGTCTTCCTTCTTTGATGAAGGAAAAAGAACAAATGTTACTGTTCCTGTTCAGTCCATTAAATTAAACGTTTCAGACTTCCCTAAAGCAGGCCAGCCAAGATCTTTTGAAGGTGCTGTGGGTAAGATAAGTTTGGGATCTAGCCTATCTAAAAATACGGCTAAGACTAATGAAGCCATCAGTCTAAAGCTTAACCTTTCTGGTAATGGAAACATCAAGTTTATTGACCTGCCAGATTTAAAGTTTCCGGATGATATTGAGGTCTATGACCCTAAAATAGCAGATAATATTAAAGAAAATAGTGCTGGGATGTCTGGTAAGAAGTCTTACGAATATTTATTAATTCCTAGATATGCTGGCCAATACAAATTACCTTCTATTCCCTTCAGTTATTATGACCCAAGTAAAAAAGAATATATAGAATTAAATACGCCAGAATATATTATCAATGTAGATGGTGAAGCTAAACAAGAAAATGCGTCTGGAGGTAAACCCATCATCGCTGGTAAATCTGTAGACCTTATTGGTAAGGACATTAGGTATATCCATTTGCAACATCAAGGCTTAAATTCTTCTAATGACTTATACTTTAAATCGGCACTATTCTGGGTCATTAATCTTTTGGCCATTATACTCTCCCTTGGTCTTTTCTTCTACTTTAAGCATGCAAGCAAGTTTAAAAAAGACGCTAATAAATTAAGAAATAAGAATGCAAGTAAGCTGGCCAAAAAGTATCTTTCTACAGCAAAAGAAAGTTTGGACAAACCTAATAAAAATGAATTTTATGAAGCTATTTCTAAAGCCATTTACAAATATACATCAGACAAACTTGGCATCAATAATGTAGACTTAAACAAAGCTGCATTAGTAGAAATTCTAAGTGAACAAAAAGTACCTGAGCCCTTAATCAATTCATTGATTAGTACCTTAGAAGCTTGCGATTTGGCTAGGTATGCACCTAGCTCCGAAACACAAATGAATAGCCTGTACCAGCAAGTTAAGCAAGCAATTTTAGAATTTGATAAACTGGCATAATGAAGCACCTATTTACATATCTATTCTTATTAATTAGTAGTTTTTCTTTTGCTTCTCAGGCGCTTTTTGCAGAAGCTAATGACTTGTACAACCAAGAGAAATATAAGGAAGCCATTGTAAAATATGAGTCATTAATAAACCTGGATATTGTAGACGAAAGCGTCTATTACAACTTGGCCAATGCCTATTATAAACAAGAAAAATTTGCATCAGCGATACTTAACTTTGAAAGAGCATTGCGCCTTAATCCTAGTAGTGAAGATATTAAATACAACTTGGCATTAGCTAATCAGCATATTATTGATCAAATTGAAACATTACCAAAATTCTGGTTAAGTGACTTTTATTCTAGCATGGTGCAGTCTTTCCATTCTGATACTTGGGGGCTAATATTAAATATTCTTTTATTAGCTATGCTAGCCACTTTAATCTTGTTCTTTATAGGCAACAAAAGTAGCATGAAGAAAATGGCGATGACTTTATCATTGATTCTATTTACATTGAGTATCTTAACTTATCTCTTTGGAAATAGCCAATACCAAGTAGACAAAACATGTAACTATGCTATAGTGTTTGAGCAAAACGTATACGTTAAAAATGCACCTTCTGCTCAAAGCTCTGATGCATTTATCCTGCATGAAGGAACTAAGGTTATGATTTTGGATAACGTTAATGAATGGGCAAATATTAAACTTGCAGACGGTAAAAAAGGTTGGATAGAGATCGCTGCTTGCAAGCAAATCTAAAGCTTCGCTTGCTCTACAATGGCCATTAATGCTTTCAATTGCGCTTGGTCTTGATACACTAGTATAAAAGAAACCGCAAAACCTCTTCTAAAGAAGCTTATAAATCTTTGATTGACAATATCCGTTCCTTTTGTCCCTTTTACATCCATGTAAAAACACTTCGTTGAAACAATCTCTAATGGCTTAAAGCCATCTTTAAAGTCATATGTGATATCAGGCTCTCTTTTCATTCTTTCTCTAGCCTGATATAAGTATTGTCCTTCATCAATTAAAGGAGGATCTAAGTGACTAATGCCTTCTACCGAAAGGTAAATAGTAGGATTAAAACGCTTAATTCTTAATCTAGGATCATACTTTTGCAACATTAATAAATAAGCATTATCGATGGTCTTAGGGTCTTCTCCATAATTAAGATGTGCATTGATACCCTCAGCATTAATAAAGCCAGTATCTGTCATTACAGTGATGTCTTCCTTAATTCTTAACCAAGTTCCTATTGCAACCGGTAGCTCAATATTCAGATACTTATTATGAAAAGAAGTTTTGGACAAATGACCTTGATCAAAAAGTCCATTAGCATTTTGTGCTTGTAACATTGTTACAGTCATCAATACAGAAAAGAGAATGATTTTCATTTAAAATAAACTTTCTACATAATCAATATAAGCTTGTTGCGCCTCTTCTTTAGATTGCCCTTTTAACGCTTCCCAAGCATCAAATTTGGCAGCACCAACAAAATCAAAACCGCCAGGTCTTTCTACATTAACGTCTCCCACAGCCCCTTGCTTAAACAAAGAATATAACTTCAATAATACATCATTACTGGGTTTCTGCGCTAAGGTCTTCGACTTTGCTTGTGCAGCATTAAATTGATCTTCTAAACTCATATTTTCTTATTTATTAGCTTCTTAAATAATGTATGATCTTAAATCTTCCATCTGCAGATTACCCATTTCCTCCATTATCTAGTGCATCTGCAGAATGATAGTAACAAGCAATAAGAGAAAAACTCTATAAGATCCAAATAAAATAATTATTTAATTAAGTTCACTTAGTACGCTTCCTACAGAAAAAAGATGCGCCTACAAAGCACCTATTATCGTTTGTAATACTCATCAGTGCGATTGACACTAATAGCATTGTTGCAATGACAGATGTAAAGACAGGCATCTATTTATCGTCTAATATCATTTATTCCTCTAATTATTTGTCCTTTTGGGACTAATAGTTTCTAAACTGCTTAATCTTGAGTATTTTTATAACAAATCTAAGGATAAGTGGAAAATAAAAGATTCGTCGGCGTAGAATTAAGTCATCACAATGCTCCTATAGAAGTTAGAGAGAAAGTGGCCTTAAATAAAGACCAAGTATTGCAGTTTCTTCAAGAATTAAAAGGAGATGATGATGAAATATTTATTCTTTCTACTTGTAACAGATTAGCAGTATATGCTTATACTGCTCAGTTTAATAAAGTAACCGAATTCTTCTCTAGGTTTGGTAATCTAAATAGGTATTTAAGTATTTTCAGTGATACCGAAATCGCAGTAAAGAATTTATTTTCTACGGCTGCTGGTCTAGAGTCTCAGGCTATTGGAGAACATCAAATATTAGGTCAAATTAGATCTTCCTATGATATCGCTAAAGAATCTGGAACCGTTGGTCCTTATATAGATGAATTAATCAGAACTGCCTTATTAACAGGAAAAAGAGTGAGACATGAAACCAATATTGGTAAATTCTCTACTTCTTTAGCTACTGTTGGTTTTGAAATCATCAATAAGAAATACGAAGACTTATCGCAAACATCTGTACTAGTTATTGGTACTGGAGATATGGCCAATTTAGTGGCTACTATTTTAGAAAGAACATCTGTAAAGAATGTATATATCGCTTCTCATGATATTGAGCGAGCGACCTTAGTAGCTGATGAATGGGGAGGAAACCCTGTAGACATTAATAACCTATATAATATACTTCCTAAAGTTGAAGTGATTATTGGAGGTACACAAGCAGAAGTAAACTTATTAAGTGAAGAAGCATTAGAAAACAGTAACTGTCCTAGAGCTCAATTTGCTTTGCAAGCAGGTTCTCCAAAATTATTTATTGACTTTGGAATGCCAAGAAACTTTAATCCAAATCTTAAAGCGTACGAGAACGTTTCCCTTTATGACTTGGATGACATCAAGGAGCTCACTTATGAAAGTATGTTAAAGCGTGCCGATGAAATACCAAGTGCCAAGGCCATAGTGCAAGATGAAATAGATCGTTTTTTGGAGTGGAAAAATCATCGTCAAATTTCTCCATTAATTTCGGCTTTAATGAGCCAAGTTGAAACCATAAAGGAAGAAGAACTTAATTGGTTATTACCCAAACTAGGAGAAATCGATGAGGCTAAAGTAGAGCTCATAAAAAAATTCTCTCATCGAATTGTAAGAAGATTAAGTTCTACACCCCTCAAACATCTCAAAGATATAGCACAAAACAAACATATAGAGCAAAACCCTATCAATACAGTTCAAAACTTATTCGCTATTAAAGACGTTAATATCTTTATCCCTAAAAAACAAATCATTGTAGGAACAAGAGGTTCAAAATTAGCGCTTACTCAAACCAATATGGTAGTAGAAGCGCTCAATGCCCTAGAACCACAATATGAATTTGTTTTAAAAATTATTAAAACCAAAGGTGATGAAGGAAAACTCACAGAGGTAGGGGCTTTTACCAAAGGTATTCAAAGAGCCTTACTCAATAAAGAAATTGATATTGCAGTACATAGCCTCAAAGATTTACCATCTCAAGAAGTTCCTGGCTTAACCATTGCTGCCATTCCAAAAAGAGTAGATCCAAGAGATGCTCTAATTGCCAATAGCAGAGCAATGCTCCATGAACTAGCTCAGGGTGCTGTAGTAGGAACCGGTAGCTTAAGAAGAAAAATTCAGCTATTGAGAATGCGTCCAGATCTTGATATTAGATTTATTAAAGGCAATATTGATGGGCGCATGAAGCAAATGGAAGACGGTAATTATGATGCTATAATACTAGCAGCTGCCGGGCTTAAAAGAATGGGCTTAATTTCTAAAGCATCTCAATTATTTGAAGATCATGAGTTAACGCCTGCCGTTAATCAAGGAGCGCTTGGTATTGAAGTTAGAGATAGCCAAGATTATGTTTATGATTTGGTTTCAAGGCTAAATGATAAAGACACCTATTTGGAAACACTTGCGGAAAGATCATTTTTGAAAACAGTGGGCGGGGGTTGTAATGAACCATATGCTGCGCGTGCATACATGCAAGAAGATCAACTTGAAGTCAAAGCTTTTTATGCCAATGAAAATGGAGAAGGTTATGTTGAAGGTTCTATTTCTGGCAATATTAATGAAGCAAGTAGTTTAGGTAAACAATTAGCTGAAAAGTTAATGACCGCCAGAGCCCAAAAGGTTTCTTCAACAGACCCTATTATAGAATAGCACCTATGTCTTTACAAGGTAAAAAGGTGGTTATCACCAGACCCAAACATCAATCTGATACAATAATAAAACGCCTTGAAGCTAAAGGGGCCATACCCATTTTTTTTCCTACTATTGAAATAAAAATGGCTGCAGATACTGCTGCATTAGATCAGGCCATCAAAAATATTGACCAATACGACTGGATAGTAATTACATCGGCCAATGGTGTTAATTTTTTCTTACAAAGAATGAAAGAACTAGGTATAGATTCTGCTATTCTTAATAAAAAGAAAATTGCTACAGTAGGAACAGTTACACAAGAAAAATTAGCTTCAAAGAATATTAAAGTTGATTTTATCCCAGCACAATTTATAGCAGATATACTAGGAGAAACTTTACCTATTAATAAAGGGGATAAAGTATTACTGCCTCAATCTGATATCGCAAGAAAGAAACTAATAAGCCAATTAAAAGATAGAGGTGCAATAGTTAATAGCTTTACTGCTTATGAAACAAGAACAAAATCGATAGATCTTGATTCTATGAATGAATTGATTGGATCTGATCTTGATTGGATCTGCTTTACTTCTGCCTCTACTGCCAAAGGTTTAGAACAAGCCTTTAAAGATCATCAAAAAGAAATCCCTAACACGCCTTGTGCAGTTATTGGACCTGTTACGCAAAAGGCTGCTTTAGCCAAAGGTTTTAATGTTGTTGCATCTGCCAATCCTCATACTGTTGATGGATTGATAGCAGCTATGACTAATAACTCCAGTTCTTACTAATTAATTCTTCAATAGCTCTAAACTAGATTATGCTGCCCTTTTGGTCTTATATTTAACAAGGTAAAGCTGATAAAATTGAATATCTTTGCTACATGGAAACAGTAACTAGCAAATACGCACAGTCTGCAGCATTATTCGATAGAGGACAACAAAGCCTGG
>JBELBA010000067.1:0-11259 GCA_042095635.1 Chitinophagales bacterium | reverse complement strand
AACTTCATGCTAATCCTTACAAAGAAGCTATTATGTCTTACTCTAAATCAATAGAGTTAGATGAGAAAGGTAAGTATTTAAATAAAAACAAAGCAGGTAAAAGGTCTGTTTATATTTCAGTTTTTAATACAGCTGTAGATGCCTTTAATGCTAAAGACTTTCAAAGGGCTTATAATTACTTTGTTATTGCTGATGATTTAGGTATTAAGAATAAAGAAGATATTGAAAAAAACAAGAGATTTAAAGCTCAATCTGCCGTTCGTTTAAATAAATATGATGAGGCATCTAAAGGATATAAGGAATTAATCATGATTTACCCTAATGATATATCTTATGTTGAGAAGATGGTTGTTTGCCTTGATTCAATGGGAGATTATGCCCAAATAGCCCAAGAGCTTGAAAGTGTTGTAAAAGGAGCTTTTAAAGACAGCGTTTATAAAGTTGCTGAATTAAATTCCTTAATTGCTAGTTATTATATTAAAGCAAATATTGTTGGCAAGAAGATTGAGGTATTAGAAAAAGATGATAATGCCGATAAATACCTTTTGGGTTTGTGTTATTTATTTGATTACGATAATGTTGAAGAAGTTGAAAAGAAAAATTTAATGATTGTAAATGCTAAAAAAGCATTTGCAAGAGCTTTAGAATTAAACCCAGAGCATATTGATGCCAACTACTGGTTAGGGTTTATCAATATGTCTGAAGCACAGAAGTATATGGATGATGCTGATGATGCTTTTGCAAAAGGTAAAATGGATAAAGGTGATGAGTTAGAGAAAAAAGGTAAAGTAGTTTTAAGTACTGCTTTAGAATATTATTTAGCTCAAGAGAAAGTTGAAAAAGATAAATACAAAATGGATAAGATTTATGATAACATTATTAAATGTTATAATAAATTAAAGGATTATCCGAGTGCTAAAGCTTATAAAGAGAAGAGAGCTAACATGTAGTTCTAAAGTGTTATGGCTTTTCAATTTCATACCAATAAAGAGAAATATTTTAATTGGCAGTATGTCAACTCAAAAGAAGCAATTGTTCCTTTTGTAGAAGAACACTGCCAATTAAATGAAAAGACAAGAGTCTTAGAAATAGGTTGTGCAGAAGCAGGTGTATTAAAAGCATTTGTTGAAAGAGGTTGTCAGTGTGTTGGCGTTGAACTAGCGGCGCAAAGGTTAGAGTATGCTCGTCATTTTTTAAAAGAACCTTTTGAGTCTGGGCAGATATCTTTCATTTCTAAGGATATATATGATATAGATATCGAACAAGAATTCTCATCTAAATTTGATATTATTATTCTTAAGGATGTAATTGAACATATACATGATCAGCAAAAGATTATGGCTAAATTACAAGATTACTTAAATCCTTCAGGATTAATATATATGGGATTCCCACCGTGGCAAATGCCTTTCGGAGGTCATCAACAATTAGCCAGAACTAAATGGCTTTCAAAATTACCTTACTATCACTTGTTGCCAATGCCAATTTATAAGATGTTATTAAAGCTTGGTGGTGAACAACAAGATAAGATAGATAACTTAGAAGAAATTAAAGAGACTGGTATATCAATTGAGCAGTTTGAACAATATGCCAAACGAACCAATTACAATATTGTTTCTAGAACCTTATTCTTAATAAGGCCTATTTATAGATTTAAGTTTGGCTTAAAAATTAGGAAGCAATTTGCTTGGATGGCAGCATTACCATATATCAGAAACTACTTTACTACTGGAGCTTTTTATTTACTGAAGAGCAAATAATTATTTAATCTCAAGGATAGTAAATCCTTTCATCCAATCGTCGAATTTATCTAAATTTTCAGAATAAGTTTCAGGAGTAGCTTCAAAATAAATCCATAGATAATTATTAGAAGTTTCTAGAAGTATAAACTCATAATGATGTTCATTATTATTTCTTTCAAACATCAGTTTACATCTAACACCATTTTCTATATTCTTTGCTAGATTCTTTCCTTTTGATACAAAGTTTAAATCAAATAAACTTTCTTTTCCGGACACATTTCCTTCGATAAAAGTAAACTTAAAGTCATTAAACGTTTTATATTCTGTTTTTTTAAAACCATGAATATATATACTGTTTTCTGTATTGTCTGTAGAATGAAAAATTCCACCAAAAACATGATTTTCTACATTTTCATTGATTGTGAGCCATTTAGGAACTTGAACTTTGTACTCATACAAAGAATCTACATATAAGTAATTCTGAGCTGTTCCTAAAAATAGGATAAAACAGAATATTAAGATGTTGAGTACTTTAAGCATAATACGAAGGTAGGTAATATTACTAATATCTTACATTTATATATTGTACTTTTAGTCCTGTGGAAGAACACTCGTTGCTGCAAGGAAATAAATTCAAAGACACTATTAAGTTGTCTTATCCAATGATTATTTCTGGATTAGCTATTGGCCTGATTAATATATTTGATACAGCTTTCTTAGGTAGAGTTAGTGAGTTAGCGTTGAATGTGTCTAATATAGGAGGAATCATTTATTTCATGATTATTATGGTTAGTAATGGACTGGGAATGGGAGTTCAGGTATTGATGTCTAGATTTGCGGGCCAAAATGTGAAGTCTAAATTATCTGCAGTTTTTAACAATGGTCTAGCGTTTTCGTTTTTCATCTCGGTATTAATTGTATTGTTACTGTATGCTATTTTACCACAACTGCTTTCTTTTCTATTAAATAGACAAGATGTTGTAGATGGAGCAATGGAATATTTAAAATATAGACTATGGGCAATTGTTCCTGCATATATGGTCTCTATTTATAGGTCTATGCTAAACAGTATAAATATGAACCGGATATTAATATGGGCTACATTTTCCATGGCGGTATTCAATATCATTTTAGATTATGGTCTAATATTTGGGAGATTAGGTTTTGATGAAATGGGAGTTGCTGGAGCTGGATTAGCCAGTGGTTTGGCAGAATTAATAGGTTTTGGTTTTGTCTTTATTTATACTGCTAAGGTTGTTAAAAGAAAATTTCCGGATGTACACCGTATCAAAAGTTTGGATATAGTTACTTTGAAATCTATACTGAAAATTTCTAATCCGCTAATTTTACAGTTTTTGATATCAAATGCTATATGGCTTTGCTTCTTTATAATGATTACTAATGCAGGAGAAAGGGCAGGAGCGATATCAAATTTGGTTAAAGGTTTGTTTATGTTTTATATGATTCCTGCATGGGGATTTGTACAAGCAGTAAATGCTATTACTAGTAATTTAATAGGGCAAAATAGAAAAGACGAAGTATTTAAATATGCATTGAAATCTGCTGGTCAGATTATTCTATTAATGTTACCTTTTGCTTTAGGTTGTTTAATTTTTCCCAGACAGATTTTAAGTTTATTGACCAATAATGTAGAATTAATTGATGATGCTGTTAATGTAATTAGAATGATGTCTGGTTTTATTCTATTCGGTTCTTCTTGCAGTTTGTTCTATAATGCATATGCTGGTACAGGTGATACAAAAACGGCGATGTTTATTGAAGTGAGTTCGGCACTCATCTACCTGGCTTATGTTATATACTTTATTCAGTATAAATGGATTAATGTAGAAGTAGTCTGGTTTAGCGAATACTTATATTGGATAGTTATTGGAGTTTTAAGTTGTATTTGGCTGAGGAAAGGGAAGTGGAAATCTATGACTTTATAAAGTCAGCTAGCTTCTCCTTTAATTGTTCAATGGCGAATTGCTCATTTTGAAACCACATTGGACTCCAAGTATAAATGACATGATAACCAAATGATACTAATTGTTCCTTTTTGTATAGATCAGTGATAAAGTTATTTATTGGGTTTTTATCTAGATCATTTAGAATGATCAATTTTAATTCTGGAACTAAGATATCAATTGCAAAGTCTCCTAAATAAGAGTTGACCTCAATATTGCTACTGATATTAAAATCATTAATTAAGACTTGCTTAATTCTTTTAGAAATATAATTATGCTTTTGTTCAAACCTAATAGCTGGTTTAGATTGATCAATTGTATTTACATGATCTAAAATATTCTGGACTTTGTTTTCATCTTTTGAAGAACATGCCTGAGCATAATCTATGAAGGCAAAAAACATTTTATGATTATAATTAGTCTCTTTCGGCCATTTCTGATAAAAATTTGCCCTAATGCTATTAAAGATAACTAATTGCTCTTTTGCTCTTGTGATTAATACATTTAAGTATTTATATCCTTGATAAGAACTTAAGAAACCAAAGTTGGCCGTAAATTGATGTTTAATTGTATTACCATAACACAAAGATAAAATGACGATGTCTTTTTCCTCTCCTTGTATGTTTTCCAGATTCATCACTGAGAATCCATTTTTTATCCAATTGTAATATTTATTTCTAAATACTTCATTCTTGTCAACTTTCTCACTGATAGCAGATTCAATAAATTCTTTCTGTTTTAGATTTAAAGTATAAATACCTATAGATTGATTCGAATATTCAATATTACTTAACCAATCAATTATTTTCTCTGTTTCTCTTTTATTTAAATGTTCATGAAACATTCCGTCAACCTGGAAAAATGATATAGCTTCAGTTTTTCTATTGGGCAATAGATTGATTAAATTATGATAGAACGCTTTATTTGAAAATCTAAAAAGATCTCGATGTTTTGATCGATAATGATAATTTAGATTAATGGCTTTAAATTGATGTTCTTCAGCAAATTGGAAAACCGAATCATAAGTTTGAGATTGCGAACTGAAAATATCGGTTTGATCATTTTTATATAATGTCTTTGGTGGCATTTGTTGCTCATCGCCACTAATGATTATTTGTTTCGATTTTAAAAAGTTACTGATATTATTTTCAAAACTTGATCGTGTAGATTCATCAATAATAAGTGTATCGAAATACTGATAAAAGTGAGGAAATAAATTAGCTAATTCTGAAGAAGAAATTAAGATAACTGGAAAAGAAGATTTAAATAGTTCTTTTTCTTTATTAATAATTATTCTTAAATGATTCTGATTATTGTTTGAGCTAGAGCGTATGTTATATAGGTGTTTTACATTATCATTATGCTTATTATTATAATTTTTTAGACTTAATTTCAGTAAATCATTATAATAATTACTTACTTTTCTGTTAATATTTATTTGTAAACTATCGATTACTTCTTTAGTTCTTTTAAGACTTAAATCATTTTTTATTTCGTCGCCATTAAACTGAGCTTTTATAGATTGGCTTAGATAGATAAACTTAAATTTTTCTAATGCTAAATCACTTCTATTTTCTAATAGCTTTTTAATTAGTACTTGTATAGAATCAGGAATTTGTGTGTAGAAGTTCATCCAAGAAATCGAAGCTTTAATTTCTTGCTCTGTAAAAGAAGTTGCATCCGTTTTAGAAAGATAATATTTAAGAGATAAATTTAATTTATTAGCAGTTGATCTGTCTAGTCTAACATCATTAAAAATTGAATTCAATAATGATGTTGTAGGATTAATAGCACTATTTATTTCTTCCTGAATATGATAAAAATGATCTTTAGATAGGTCTAAGTTATAAATGAAATCAGTTGCTTCTTGTAATTCTTCAATAAAGTATTCGTTCCACTTATGTTCTAATTTATCAATAAAATTAATTGCTTCTAAAATGGATTTTGGTTCTTTCGTTTCTTTCTCTAAAAGATGCTTTCCCTTTTGTAAAAGCCGATCAATCTTAATTTTAAATTTGTTCTTTTTCTCGAGTTCTAATTTATTAGCAAATAACTTCTTTAGTTTTCCATCGGATTGTAGACTATTGTATTTAGAAGACTTATTCGCTTTTTCAAGATCAACCAATTGCTTTGCACCTTCTAATAACTTAGATATATTTTGTTTCTCTGTAGTAATATCATTCTTTTTAATTATTATATATTTTTCAATTATACTTTCTACTTTAGCTTGACAGAGTGCTATATTAGATTTAAGAGATGCTATTAAAGGATATAATTTGTCGTAATTGTTTTTAAGAATCAGATCTTCGAAAAAAATAGGTTGCATATCGTAATATATACTAGTGTCAGACTTTGGATATATCTCTATACATTCCTCAATAATTCTATATATAGGTTCAAAGTTATCTTGGTTTAATTCAAAGTCTATATCTGGTATTGCTATATGTTTTAATCTACTTTGAATTCTTAAGAATTGATCGATAAGATCTATGATATTACCTTCTTTATTGAACTTTCTATTTTGATGCTTGTATTGTTTTTTTAGTATTTCCCTGTCTATATTATATTGGTTGAATATACTGTCGTTAACCCCTGGATGACTTTTTTGAGCAATCTGATCAAATTTAAGACGAGCCTTTTTTACTACTTTATTTCTATCTGTTCCATGATTATTAATTTTAGCGATTAAGTCATCATATCCAGCTTCTTTTAATTGTTGTTCAATTACATTTAATGCGTTGGATTTATCCGATACAACAACAGTAGTCTTTTTGTGTAATAGGTTTTGTATAATGACGTCTTTTATAATGGTACTCTTACCTGTGCCAGGAGGTCCTTGTATAAGTATCTTGTCATTTGTAGGATTGTTTTGCATTTCTAAAATATCATACTGACTCGGATCTAATATATGCGAAGGGTAGATGTTTAGACTTCCATGTGTAAGATTATTTTTGGCTTTTAGATGATCATATTGATCAATATAGTAGTTGATGTCATCGATGTTAAATTGATTTGGTCCTTTAAATAAACCAAGCATTCCTGATGGAATTAAATCAATTTCATTTTTACTAGAATTAGGATCAAAAAATTGAATTGGTTTGTTTAATGTATCCAATATGTAATTTTCTGGAAAAGGTACTTTATTGAAATTTAGATTTGATAATACTGTTTTGAGCACATCTTTAATATCAACACTAGAAAGTTCTTCAATGGATAATTGTAATTGATGCTGTTGGTTGATGTAGCTGATTAATGCTTCATTGATGTTTGCTTGAGTCTTTATTGATATTATCCAAGCATTAACTTGCTTAGGGTTAATTTTAAGTTCAAATTCAAAAAACAATAATGGAGCTTTAATTACTTCATTCTCTTTATTTGTAAACTGTAGAAAAGGGTATGCTAAATACAGAGGATGATTACTTTTACCATTTTTATTTTCTAAGCTTAATTGATGCAAACGATTAAGCTGTTGTTTTATCTTTTTGATATTATCCATTTCCTGGTCGATATGCTGAATTGCTCGATGTCTTTCAAAGTCAATTGCAATTTCGACCTGTTCTTTTTCACTACTTAAAAGCTGCTTGATAAGATAGTTTTCTAATCCGTCTTTAAGTAGGCTAAGCTGTTTAATATCAAGGAATTGATTAATAAACTGCTGTCCAAATTGAATAAGTGGAGTGTGTTTATTGTTATACAAGAGTTTGTTTCTTGCAGCTATTAATTTAGACTTATCAATTTCATGGATCAACATAAACTAAAGATAAAAAAAGGGAGAAGATCCTGAAAGCTTAAAGCGGTAAGAAATGTTATTTTATCAAGACGAAAAATTAGTGGAAAGACATTAGTTATTAATCATTTCAAAAATATCTTTAATAATCTGATTTACAGCATTATTCGAATTCCTAAAAACAACAACAAGTTGATTGGTAATTAATTTTGAGTCTTTAAGGTTTGCAAATCCAAATCCCTTAGCATCTTAGAAAATTTTGTTCAAAAAAAAGCCTTACAAAAAGTAAGGCTTTTCAGAGTATAATAAATTTAAACATTGAATTTGAAATGCATCACATCTCCATCCAATACCACATATTCTTTTCCTTCTAGTCTTAATTTACCTGCATCTTTACAAGCTGTTTCAGATCCAAGTTCTGCATAATCATCATAAGCTATAACTTCAGCTTTAATGAATCCTTTTTCAAAATCTGTATGAATAACTCCTGCAGCTTGAGGAGCAGTTGAAGCTTTTAATACTGTCCAAGCTCTTACTTCTTTTTCACCAGCAGTGAAGTAAGTGATTAAGTCCAATAAAGAGTATGCAGATCTAACTAATTTATTTAATCCAGATTCTGTTAATCCTAAATCTTCTAAGAATTCTTGTCTGTCCTCATAGCTATCTAAAGAAATGATATCGGCTTCAATTGCAGCAGAGATGATTAATACCTCAGCATTCTCATCTTTTACTTCCTCTTTAACTTTATTTACAAAGTCATTACCATCTACAACAGATCCTTCATCAACATTACAAACGTACATTACAGGTTTAATCGTTAATAAGTGTAGGTGCTTAACAATTGCTAATTGATCTTCATTTAGCTCCATTGTTCTTACAGATTTACCTTCTTCTAGGTGTGCTAATACTTTTTCAAAAGTCTCTTGTTCTTTAGCAGCAACTTTATCTCCTGTCTTCGCAGCTTTTTTAGCTTTGGTCACAGCTTTTTCTAAAGACTCCATGTCTTTAAACTGAAGCTCAGTATCAATAATAAACTTATCTCTGATAGGATCTACAGAATCACAAACGTGTGTAATATTGTCATCTTCAAATGATCTTAATACATGTATGATAGCATCAACTTCTCTAATATTAGCTAAGAATTGATTTCCTAAACCTTCTCCTTTACTAGCTCCTTCTACTAAACCAGCGATATCTACAATTTCAATTGTAGTAGGTAAAACCTTCTGAGGGTTAACTAACTCTTCTAGTTTATTTAATCTAGTGTCTGGTACTGTAATTACACCAACGTTTGGTTCAATTGTACAAAACGGGAAATTAGCAGCTTGCGCTTTAGCATTTGTTAATGCATTAAATAGAGTTGATTTTCCAACGTTGGGTAATCCAACGATTCCACACTGTAAAGCCATATTATTTTATTTTGAGCAAAATTAGGTAAAAAAAAAGCCCCGATAAAATCGAGGCTTTACTTTTTATAGACTGCCGTTTACCATTTTAAAACATCACTGTCTTCTAAATTAGTTGTTGCTTCTGCTACAACTGGCTCTTTTTTTGATGTTTCAAACTTAGAAGTAGTATTTGAATACTCATTGTCATTTAAATTTGAAATATCATCTTCTCTATGAAACTCATCAAAATCATAATCAGGCATCAATTCATTTTTACAATGATCTATGGACTGATTAAGCACATTTAAGAACTTGTTAAAATCTTCTTTGTATAAAAAGATCTTATGTCTCTCGTATCTGTCTTCATTAAATTTCTTTTTCGATTCTGTGATCGTCAAGTAGTAATCACTACTTTTTGTCTCTCTAATGTCGAAGAAATACGTTCTCTTTCTACCAGCTTTTAGTTTCATTGAATGAACTGGTTCTTTTCTCATCTTGTTCTCTGTCGTCTCCACGTTTAAAAATTTTTAGAAGTTAATTTGTTTGCACCTACCGTGCCTTTCCGAACAGTATAAATCTACTAAAAATGGGTAATTTTCACAAAACTGTTGATAAATATTAAGTATTGTTAATATATGTGGAATAGAAGCTAGTGTTTATGCACTTTCTTCTAGTTTTTGCTTTTGATATAATCCGTAAAAACTGCCCTTGTTTTCTATTAATTGATCGAAACTTCCAGCTTCTTTTATTTTACCAGATTCTAGCACAATTATTTGATCCATCTTATTTAGAGACAAGACTCTATGAGTAATTATCAATGCCGTTCTATCTTTTGTTTCTTCATTTAGATTTTTGAAGATATTAAACTCTGTATTTGCATCAACTGATGAAAGACAATCATCGAAGATTAATAATTTTGGATTTCTAATTAATGCTCTTGCGATCGTGATCCTTTGTTTTTGTCCTCCAGATAAAGAGATTCCTCTTTCTCCGATTTTTGTATCTAAGCCATCTGAAAACTGGTCTATGTCCTTTTCTAGTTCCGCTATCTTGATGTACTTTTTTAGCTCATCTTCTGTACTTTGTTCTAAACCAAAGTTGATGTTGTTCTTGATGGTATCTGAGAAAAGAAATACATCTTGCGATACATAACCTATTTGATCTCTATATGGCTTAATAGCAAAGTCATTTAAAGGCTTATCATCCAATAGAATAGTGCCTCCTTCGTTAGGATTATAAAACTTTAATAGAAGATTTGCAATGCTTGTTTTACCTGATCCTGTTTTACCTACAATTGCTACTTTCTGACCTTCCTCAATCTTAAGGTCTAAGCCTTGGATAGCTGCAATACCTGTTTCAGGATAAGTAAAATGTACATTCTTAAATTCAATACTACCATTAATATCATGCTTAATACCATGCTCATTCAAGTCTTGTACAGGCGTTTCTAAAAACTGATTAATTCTTCCTTGAGATACTTTGGCTCTTTGGTATAAAGACGCAATCCAACCAATTGCAGTAACTGGCCAAGTAAGTAAGTTAATATAGTATACAAATTCTACAATGTTACCATAAGTGATCTTTCCACTAATAACCTGTTTCCCTCCGATTAAGATGATAAGTATTGTACTTAATCCTATTAATAAGGTCATTAAAGGAAAGAACAATGATTCTACCTTAGCTAATTCCATACTTTTAATATGATAATCTTCGGATTCTTCTTTAAATAAGGATTGGAATTTCTGACTTCTACCGTAAGACTTAACAACTCTTATACCAGAGAAAACCTCCTGAGAAATGGTAGCAAGATTGGATAAAGTGTTTTGAATCTTTTCCCCTTTCTTATACATCACCGAACTAACCTTATAGATAAGAAATGAAAGAATAGGTAGTGGTGTTAATGCATAAATACTCAATTCAATATTTACGATTAACATTATGGAGATGGTGATAATAAATAAGGTAATTAAATTCATGGTGTACATCAGTGCAGGCCCGGCATACATTCTAACTCTAGTAACGTCTTCAGTTATTCTGGTCATTAAGTCACCAGTATGGTTTTGTTTAAAGAAACTTAATGGTAATGCTTGGAAGTGGGTAAAGATTTCATTCTTTAAATCATATTCAATCTTTCTAGAAGTTACTATGATTGTTTGTCTCATTAAAAACATGAAACTTCCTTTGATTAAATGAAAAATAAGGTACAGAGCAGAGAATGCGAACAATGAAACTGTAATAATGTCAATTAATATTTTATGAATTACATCGGTGCCTAAATACAATTGGAACAACTGAATATATTCATTGATAAGGTCAACACTAAAACGGATAACTTGCGCAGATAGAATACCAAAGACATTAGAACATGCAACGAAGAGAAAGCCAATGATAAGGCTTATTTTATAGTTGATAAAGTACTTATTTAGATGTCTTAATGC
>JBELBA010000066.1:0-11375 GCA_042095635.1 Chitinophagales bacterium | reverse complement strand
CGCAAAATCTAAAATAGGCACTGAACTCATCATTAGAAAATGATCTATCTAATTGAATTAATCTAAGAATTAACCCTAAGATTAATACAAAATATAATTGAGCCTTATAACTTAAGTTTTTAAGCATTTACCTAATATAAAAAAAGCCCCTCGAATATCGAGGGACTTTAGTATAAGTACAAAATAACTTATTATTTGGCAATAAGACTTGCCTTTAAGAATTCTCTATTCATTCTAGCAATATTATCTAAGGAAATACCTTTAGGACATTCAACAGCACAAGCACCAGTATTTGTACAATTTCCAAATCCTTGTTCGTCCATTTCGTTAACCATATTAAGCACTCTTTGTTCAGCTTCCACTTTACCTTGAGGCAACAACGCCATCTGAGAAACTTTTGCAGAAACAAATAACATTGCAGAGGCATTTTTACAAGCCGCAACACAAGCTCCACAGCCAATGCAAGTAGCCGCATTAAAGGCATCCTCGGCATCTCCTTTTGGAATCGGGGTTAGGTTTGCATCTTGAGCTCCTCCAGTATTAACAGAAACATATCCTCCAGCTTGGATTACAGCATCAAAAGAAGATCTATCTACTACCAAATCTTTTATTACAGGAAAAGCATTAGCTCTAAATGGTTCAATAAAAATAGTATCACCATCTTTAAAAGTTCTCATGTGTAATTGACATGTAGTAGTTTGATTAGAAGGCCCATGAGGTTTACCATTAATAACCATAGAACACATACCGCATATACCCTCTCTACAATCATGATCGAAAGAAATTGGTTCATGCTTTTGAGCAATTAAACTTTCATTCAAAACGTCAATCATTTCCAAAAATGACATATCAGGAGATACATCACTGACCTTGTACTCAACGATTTTTCCTTTATCCTTAGGACCGTTTTGTCTCCAAATCTTTAATGTTAAATTCATCATAGCTCCTTATTTATAAGATCTTTGTTTTAATTCAATGTATTCGAATTTAAGGTCTTCTTTATGTAAGACTGGTTCAGATTCTTCTCCTTTAAACTCCCAGGCCGATACATAGGCATAATTTTCATCGTCCCTCTTTGCCTCACCATCTTGTTCTCCTCCTTGTTCTACAGACTCTTCTCTAAAATGTCCACCACAAGACTCATTTCTATCTAATGCATCTTTAGCAAATAACTCTCCAAGCTCCAAGAAGTCTGCCACTCTTCCAGCTTTTTCAAGCTCTTGATTAAACTCATCTGCTTTACCAGTAACTCTTACGTCTTTCCAAAACTCTTGTCTCAAAACCTTTATTTCTTCTATAGCTTCTTTAAGACCTGTTTCATTCCTACTCATTCCACATTTATCCCACATAATTTTACCTAATTTTCTGTGGAAAGAATCTACAGATTGAGAGCCTTTAACAGACAATAATTTTTCTATATTTTCTTTTACTGCTTTTTCAGCTTGCTCAAATTCATTTGTCTGAGTAGATATTTCACCAGTTCTAATATCATCTGCAAGATAATCTGCAATAGTATAAGGCAAAACAAAGTAACCGTCTGCTAAACCTTGCATAAGAGCAGAAGCTCCTAGTCTGTTAGCACCATGATCTGAAAAATTAGATTCACCTGTTGCATACAATCCTGGTACTGTAGTCATGAGGTTGTAATCTACCCACAAACCACCCATAGTATAGTGCACTGCAGGATATATTCTCATAGGACGTTCATAAGGATTCTCCCCAGTTATCTTTTCATACATCTGAAATAAATTACCATAACTAGCAGCAACAACATCTTTACCTAATCTATCAATAGCATATTTAAAATCTAAATATACAGCTTCTCCAGTGGCCCCTACACCATACCCAGAATCACATCTTTCTTTAGCAGCCCTTGATGCTACATCCCTAGGAACAAGGTTTCCAAATGCAGGGTATCTTCGTTCTAAATAAAAGTCTCTTTCATCTTCAGGTATTTCATGACCTGGACGCTCATCTCCTTTCTTCTTAGGTACCCATATTCTACCATCATTTCTTAGAGATTCAGACATTAAAGTCAACTTTGATTGATGATCGCCAGAAACTGGAATACAAGTAGGATGTATTTGAGTATAACATGGATTAGCAAAATATGCACCTTGCTTATGTGCTTTCCACGCTGCAGTAACATTTGATCCCATAGCATTTGTAGATAAGAAAAATACATTACCATATCCACCAGATGCTAGCACAACTGCATGTGCAGAATGCCTCTCAATTTCTCCTGTTACAGAATTTCTAGCAATAATACCTCTGGCTTTTCCATCAACCTTAACTACCTCTTGCATTTCGTGTCTAGAATACATGGTTACAGTACCTGCCTTAACTTGCCTTGATAGTGCTTGATACGCACCAATTAATAATTGCTGACCTGTTTGCCCTTTGGCGTAAAATGTTCTTTTAACCTGCACACCTCCAAAAGATCTATTATCCAACAAACCTCCATAATCCCTTGCAAAAGGTACACCTTGTGCAACACATTGGTCAATAATACTGGTAGAAACCTCAGCCAACCTGTGTACATTGGCTTCTCTAGATCTATAATCTCCACCTTTAACCGTATCATAGAAAAGTCTAAATGCAGAATCTCCATCATTTTGATAGTTTTTAGCTGCATTAATTCCACCTTGAGCTGCAATTGAATGAGCTCTTCTAGGAGAATCTTGAAAACAAAAAACTTTTACGTTGTAACCTGCCTCACCCAAACTTGCAGCTGCTGAGGCACCAGCTAAACCAGACCCAACAACAATAATATCTATTTGTCTTCTATTAGCAGGGTTAACCAATCTAATATTAGCTTTATGTTTAGTCCATTTTTCTGAAATGTGACCTTCCGGTATTTTAGAATCTAATATACTCATAGTTCTTAAGCTTGATTTTGATTAAAAAAATGAAGAACAATAGGAATAAGGGCAAATCCTAGAGGAATAATCGAACCTAAAGCTATACCTGATTTTTCGATTATACCTGTATACTTAGGATGTCTTGCACCCAAAGATTGAAAACCTGATTGAAAACCGTGTGATAAATGGAAGGCTAATGCTACCATACTCAGAACGTAAAAAGCTACGTAGAGCGGATTTTGAAAAGCAATTATAACTTCTGTGTAGACATCAACGTTACCATTGGCATCTATACCTTGAATACCTCCAGTTATATTCTTAATTGCAAAGCTTGCAAGATGCAAGGCCAAAAAAAGTAGTAAAAATACTCCAAGTGGAGCCATATTCTTGGAAGCCCATGACGCATTTCCTGCAGAACCAGAATAAGCATAAGCTGTTTTTCTAGCAGACTTGTTTTGTATTGTGAGTATTATTGACATCACTAAATGAGCAAAAATACTAACTAATGTTAAAACTCTTAACACTTGCACTGCTGGATTTGAAGTCATAAAATGAGCGTATTCATTAAAGTCAAGTTTTGATGAGCTTTTAAGTAACATTAAATTACCTGCTAAATGCCCCACCAAAAACAAACAAAGGAATAAACCTGATAAAGCCATTACCCATTTCCTTGCAATTGAATTCATAAATGTTATAATTTTGTTAGTTATAAAGATTTAGATAGTTACTAAAATAGTCATTTTTAGAGGCATTCACAAAAATGCATTTCTTAAAATAAGATGGAATCTTACAAACGATATTTAATCCTAAATGGATCGGGCAAATTCAAATAGATTCTTGAATTTTGCATCTACTAAAGAGGCCCTAATATTTGGCTCATGCTCAGCTACTAAAACTGCTTTTGCATCTACATTTCTAGCCAATTGCATATCCGACTGTTTGTCTCCTACAACAATGGATTTGGATAAGTCTATCATCGGATAAGCCTGCTTTGCTGCTTCTATCATACCTGGATTTGGCTTTCGATTTGGATGCCCATCAAACTCGGGACAATAATAAATCGAATCAATTCTACCTTCGTTAACTTCTATTTCATTTAGCATTAAATCATGCAGATTATCTAGATCTCTAGCAGACATAATTCCTTTAGCAATCCCTTGCTGATTAGTGATTATTATAATTCTATCAAATTTATTTGCTAGAATACTTAAGGCTTCTAAAGCTTGATCTTCAAATTGAAACATAGACCAATGCTGAACAT
The DNA here is from genome assembly GCA_042095635.1 of Chitinophagales bacterium. GTDB lineage: Bacteria > Bacteroidota > Bacteroidia > Chitinophagales > CAJXBJ01 > JBELBA01. The sequence continues at coordinate 7,253 of JBELBA010000066.1, read as the reverse complement.
ATTGCCCTGGCAACCACTTATTGATTACACCATCTCTATCAAGAAACAAAGTCCAAGAACGATCTATCTGTTCCATAAAGCTCAAACTTATTTGAATAATTTATCTTCTACTAATTCGCAAATGACATGTCCTATCATCATGTGCGCTTCTTGAATCCTCGGTGTTTCATCAGAAGGAACAGCTAATATTTTATTAGCTTGTTCATTTAAATCTCCAGCTGTTTTACCAGTAAGCGCAACAACATTTATATCCATCGATTTTGCCTGAACAGCTGCTTTTACAACATTCTTAGAATTACCAGAAGTAGAAATAGCAATTAGAATATCACCTTTTTTACCTGACCCTTCTAAATATCTAGCATAGACATCATCAAAAGAATAATCATTACCAACTGCGGTTAAGTAACTCATATTTCCATGCAAGGTTTCTGCTGCAATTGGTTTTCTATCCATATAGAATCTTCCACTTAATTCTGCTGCTAAATGCTGTGCATCAGATGCACTTCCTCCATTACCACAGAACCAAATCTTGTTGCCTGCCTTAATGGCCTCAACCATTTCATCGACTAGCTCACTGATTGACAATACAATATGCACATCAGCAAAAATTTGTTCTTTAAGATTTTTTGAGGATCTAATAATACTCTGAATACGATGCATTTGAGTTTCCATACCCAAATTTAGCCCTTTAGGATGGGATTTGCGACTTTACTTCTAATATTTTCTCACACATAGTTTCCCATGCAAATCGCTGTTTTTCGTCCTTAACACCTGCTATTAAACTGGACCAATCTTCCATTGCTAATAAGTCTATTAAACCTTTCTTAATAGCTTCTACATTTACTTCACAAACTTTACCAACCTTACCATCTGGCACTAATTCTGGAAGACCTCCAACATTAGTTACTAACATCGGTTTATCAAATTGATATGCAATCTGAGTTACACCAGATTGGGTGGCCGTTTTATAAGGTTGCACAACTAAATCCGCCAAACTGAAGTAATACTTCACCTCATCATTTTTTATAAAAGAATGAGCTTGAACAATATAATCCTGAATACCTTGTTCTTCTATAATTGCTTGATAAGTATCTTCTGCATCATAAAACTCCCCTGCTATAATCAGTTTCATTTTATTCTGCTCCATTAACTCTTTATCTAATGCCTTTAGTATCAAGTCCAATCCTTTATATTTCCTTATAAAACCAAAGAACAATAAATACTTAAATTCAGCATCTAAACCTAAATGTTTTGCAGCTCCTCGTCTATCGACAAGCGTCCCAAAATTATCGAATAATGGATGCGGACTTAAACCTATTGGTTTGTTTTGATCAAAAGTTCTAAGATCATTTTTAACAGATTGGGCCATAGCCATAAATCCATCTGAACTTCCAACAAAATACTTAGTAAAAAGATGGTCACCAGGACGTTTCTCATGTGGTATTACATTGTCTAATAAAGTAACAATCTTAGTATGTCCATTACTTTTAGATAACCTCGCGATGGTTCCTAAACTTGGCCCCATAAAAGGTAACCAATATCTAAAAATGATTAAGTCTGGTCGTTGTCTTTTCAGCTTAAGACCAAGACTCAGCCAAGTAAAAGGATTAACAGAAGAAAAAGAACGATGTATTTCAATCCCAACTGGAGCATCCGACTCGGAAAACTGTGTTTTTCCTGGGAATAAAAAGTTGGGATATTGAGTGGTAAAAGTATGAATACTTACCTCATGCCCTAAGTCTTGATAAGCCTTAGCTAATCTTTCATTGTAAGATGCAATTCCTCCCCTAAAAGGATAGGCTGGTCCTATAATGACAATCTTCAAAATTAAAGATTTAAAGTTCCTTTTACCGAATATTTATTTCTATCTGAAGCACTTCTAGATATCATCTCTCCAATAAATCCAGTAATAAATAACTGTGTACCCACAATCATACATAATAAACCTAAATAGAATATAGGCCTATCCGTCATCTTGCTAACGTTAAATGCTATTTTAAGAATAGTTAAATAAACACTGATACCAAAACCAACTATAAAGGAAAGTGTTCCTAGTAAACCAAAAAAGTGCATTGGACGTTTACCGAAAGAAGTCATAAATGATATAGACATTAAGTCTAAAAATCCATTTACAAATCTTTCCAAACCAAACTTAGAAGTTCCATGCTTTCTCGCTTGATGCTCCACAACTTTCTCGCCAATATTAACAAAACCTGCTTGCTTTGCCAATACAGGTATATACCTATGCATTTCACCATAAACTTCAATCGTTTTTACGACGTTTCGTTTATAGGCTTTCAATCCACAATTAAAGTCATTTAATTTTATACCCGACAATTTTCTAGTAGCTGAGTTAAACAACTTTGTTGGTATAGTCTTAGTAATAGGATCGTATCGTTTCTTTTTCCAACCAGACACTAAATCAAAATCATCTTTCATGATCATCTTATATAAGTCTGGAATCTCTTCGGGACTATCTTGAAGGTCTGCATCCATTGTAATAACAACATCTCCGATTACAGCATCAAAGCCCTCAAATAAGGCAGCAGATTTACCGTAATTTCTTCTAAACTGAATTCCTTTAATGTTATTATTCTCAGCAGCAATTTGCTCTACTACTTTCCAAGATCCATCTCTACTGCCATCATCAACTAATATAACTTCATAACTGAAGCTATGAAGTTGCATCACTTTATCAATCCATGTGGTTAACTCTGATAAAGAATCCTCTTCATTAAATAAAGGTACTACTACAGATATGTCTAATTGCTTATCCATTTCTAAGAGATTTTACTCTGTTCATGCCGAACATAGCCAATAAAAACGAAAATCCAAAACCAAGAATTAACCAGTTAAACAAACCTTTTACTGCTCTCACTAATGGAAAAGTATGATCTTCTGCTTCTATGTGAGCACGCATCATTTCATAATTCTGTCTGGTAACCCCATCTAAACTTGCGTATCTTGATTCTTCAGACTCAATCATTGCAATCTTGATTAATTCGTCTAAAGCTGGTGCATCTGGATACATCAATTCATGTATAAAGTTGTATAAGGAAAAAGTATAACCAACGCTTATTATCTCTGTTATAGCAAATGTTATAAAAGCAGCTTGAACTAAATCTCTATAAACAATATCTGTAAGATTACCATTATTAATTCTATACTGAATAGCAAACAACAAAGTAAAAATAACTGCTGCTAAAGGAACTATTTTTAGAAAAACATTAGCCACATAATATGGGCTCATCCAATAAATAGAAAAACTAAGCACCACATAGATTAATCCACCTATTGCACCAAATATTAGATACTTCTGCAAATAAGGAACATCCATTATAATTGATTGATTTGTCCTTTGTTAACTATATACTTGGCTTTTCCTTTGAAAGTCTTTCCAAAGAAAGGACTGTTTTTTGAAATTGATTTTGACTGATCAAAAGTCCAAGACTCATCTTCACTAAAAATGGTTAAATTGGCTTCATCTCCTTCTTTAACACTAATACTATCTAATCCTAAAATGGATCTAGGACCATAAGTTAGTTTATCAATAATAGCGTCCATTGACATCTCACTATTTAAAGCTTCAATTGCTGAAGAAAAACAAGTTTCAAAATTGATGATACCTGCATCTGCTAAATTGTATTCTTTCTTTTTCGCTTCTTCCTCTTTAGGTATATGGTTAGAACAAATCACTTCAATGGTTCCATCAACTAATCCTGCTTTTAGTTGATCGATATCTGAATTAGTTCTTAACACAGGCGAAACCTTATAATTAGAATCATAAGATTTAACCTCATCGTCATTAAGTAATAATTGATAAGAAGGCACTGCTGAAGTTACCTTCAAACCTTTCGCTTTAGCTTCTTTAATCAATGCTACTGAGCCACCAGAAGAGATTTTTGAAAAGTGAATTTTTGAATCACAGTAAGCGGCTAATTTCAAATCTCTATTCACCATTATTTCTTCTGCAATATGCGGAACACCTTTCATTCCTAATCTAGCACTTGCTTCCCCTTCATTCATCTGACCTCCTTCAGCCAGATATTTATCTTCCGGGAAATTAAATATTGTTGCATCTATACGCTTAACATATAGCAATGCTCTTAACATTAAATCTGTTTGATTAATTGATCTTTTACCATCTGTAAATGCAACAGCACCTGCATCATGCATATCATACATCTCTGTTAGCTCCTTACCTTCTAAGTTCTGACTAATCGCCCCTAGAGGAAAAATATCAACTATAGAGGTTGCTGCCTTACTTTTTAAGAAAGTTACTTCAGACTTAGACTGGACACATGGAGAAGTATTTGGCATTAAAGCAACACCTGTAAACCCACCTCTTTTTGCAGCATTCAATCCAGATTGAATCGTTTCTTGATGCTCATAACCTGGCTCACCAATAAAAGCTAAACTATCTACCCAACCCGGAGAAACAGACAAACCCTTTGCATCAACCTGTTCATCAGCTTGGTCTGAGATGTTTTTAGCAATTTTTTTAATTTTATTATTGTTAATGAGTAGGTCAACTACTTTTCCATTAAATGAAGACTTGGAATCAACAATCTTTACAGATTTAATAAGAATTGTCATCTTATAAGAATTTTATAAAAGCTATTTCTAGCAATAAAAATATAATAGCTAAAATAAGACAAACTTTCCATAGACTGGTATGACGAGATTGAATATTATTTATTAACTGCTCCTTGTTAGAAATTGAAATAACGCTTACACCTTTATCATTGGCTATATTTTTTAACTCAGCTGCAGAATAATAATTAAGTTTGGTTTCTTCTCTATCAAAATTAAAAGCATAAGAATGCAAAGTACTATCCCCTCTATTTAACCTGTAAATACCAGATTCGTTTGTAAAAGCATCTAAACTGATAACACTCTGACCGTCATGTCTTTTAACAGTAACAAACTGTTCTGTACCATGCTCAGATTTAAGTTTAAATTGATCTCCAAAGTTTAAATTGAGACCATTAGAATTTAAATGTTTGTCTTTATTTGCATTATAAGCTAAACGCCCTACATGCATACTTTCAATAGTAATATTGTACAGCAAAAGTGGAAATACAGCATGTTCTATAAAGCTTATATTTTCTTGATCAAAATCAAATCCAAACAAATAAACATTAGCAGCTCCTTTGGTATATTTATTGCACAATGATCCGAAATCTGTAGAAATAATCTTTTCTGCAAAATGCTCTCCTAATTCAATATTATAAGACCACTTAACATCAGGTAATTTGAAACGTTTGCTTTTTTCTTCAAAAACAATTTTAAACACCGATGCATCTATGTTTGCAATTAAACCACTTACTTGTTCAGCCTTATTACTTAGTAGTCGATCAATATCTAATGCATCTGACAAATTATTATACTGTAATAAATCTGAAGACCTAGAAGGAATGATAACTAAATCTTTACCAGACTTCACCCAACTTTGTAAGGAGGCAATTAAACCAGTACTTAAATGCATAATTCCATGTACAAAGATAATATCATATTGATCTAATGTTGCGTAATTAATTTGCTTATAGCTTACTGTATCATGTCTAATAAATTCAAATTGATTAAATAATTTAGATAGAGATTTAGATTGATTACCTTCTGCTACAGATAAGACATTGATTTGGTTAGCTACATTAAGTACAAATGAATAGCTATTGTCAAATTGTAATCCTTGATCTTCAATCTTTAGCGAACTATTATATAGACCACCTTCGTTTAATTGCACACGAATAGTATCCTGTACTGAAGACTTCAATTTAAAATCTACATTTACAAAACCTCTATTAACGCCGTTAATATATAGGTCTACTTTCTGTTGGTATTCATCCTCATTAAGATTCCTACTTAGTTTAAATACTACTTCTACCGGTCTATTCTTATCAATAAAAGGACTACTTAACCACATGGTATCGATACTTACATTACTAACAGTATTGGAAGTTAAAAGCAACCATTTTGTTGGAACATCAATATCATCGACCTCTTCTAAAGAAAAAGAAGATTGAAAATCTGATAAACAATATAGTTCCGAAATATCTTTTGCACCATTGATAAAACTATTTAAAGCGTGATAGCTAACATTAGTGCCTGAAAGCTTCATTTTTTGTATTATATGCATAGCACCATTTGCATCATAGACTGCATAGGACTGACTAGTCAATTGATTGTTTAGTACAATAAAGTTCTGCTCTTTATTGATATCTATTAAAGCTAAAGCAGAAGACTTTAACTCCTTAAATCTTTGATCTCCATCTGTACTAGATAAACTATAAGAGTTATCTATATAGATGGCTATATTTCCTTGTTCTTTTGCATTTTTAAGACCTGATATAAAAGGCTGAGCGAAGGCCAGGACCAATGCAATAAACATTAATATTCTAGCTGAAAGAATTAAAAGGTGTTTGATTTGTTTTTTTGATTGATTCTTTTCCTGGAGAGACTTCAAGAAATGAACCATCGTAAAATCCATCTTCTTATATCGTTTGAAGTAAAAAAGATGTACAATAATAGGTACTAATAAGAAGAAAAATAGCCAGAAATAATTAGGAAATACAAAATTCATTTTATCTAATTATCGTCATTTTTCCAATTCCAGAATTAAAATATTGCTCTACACCTGGACGATTATTTAATTCAACATTTTCTCCGTCAATCTTGGCAATGACTTTATACAGATATACTCCGTTACCTACAGGATCTCCATAACTATCCCTACCATCCCAAGCAAAGTTAGTGATGTTTCTACCAATATGAATATCGTCTAGTTCCGCATTAGTAATCTCTCTAATCACTTTACCAGTAATAGTCATAATCTGAATCTTAAAGTAATCAGGTATTTTTGATCCTGTTAATTCAAATACGAATCTTGTTGAAGTAGTAAATGGATTTGGGTAATTAAATACCCTTGTTATACTTGCTTCTTTTAATATAGTAAAGGAAATACTATAATAGAAATAACCAGATTCATTTCCACCTCTATCTCTGCCCTGTACACTTAATTTATATAAACCTTCATCTTCAAACGTTGGTGTATATTGTATTTCTGCAACATTCTCTAATAAATCTTCTGGAGGTATGAACAACATATTATTAGAAGCAAAATTTAATTTGATAGTATCCGTTGGCGTTTCCAAGAATACATTAATTAAAGCAGTATCATCTAAGGCAACAAACTGATTTTCATCTCTTAACCTGATTAACACATAAGGTTCTGTGGAGACATAATCACCGTC
>JBELBA010000065.1:0-11478 GCA_042095635.1 Chitinophagales bacterium | reverse complement strand
CAATTACTACAGGATTAGCTGCATGTCTATGGCAGGCACATCCAGATAAAAGTAATATGGAAGTCTTTAAGGCTATAGAGCAATCGGCAGATCAATACTTAAATCCTGATGATGATTATGGATATGGATTACCTGATTTCTGGAAAGCTCACTTAATATTAGCAGATTCAATTGAAGCAGATACTTTAGTAACACATACTGGATTAGAACCTGAAATATGGTATAATAACCCAATAAATGGAGCATTAAATTTCTCAGTTGGTTCTAGCAGTCTGGAGCAAAGTACCATTTCTTGTTATAATGTTGCAGGTCAGTTATTGTATAGTGAAGACAGACTTTTATACAATGGTATCAACAAAGTAGAAATAGATGCTGGACATTTCGATGCTTCTAGTTTCTTAATTATTAGAATTGCCACAACTAGTGCAACTAAGACAATAAAAGTCATCAGGTAATGGATGCCAATTTTGAGCAAAAAAAATAGTCAAGTCTTAAAGTAAGGCCAGCAAATACAAACATTAAAAAGCAATTATAAGAATAGGAGATTCAGTATTTAGGTAGATTAGAGAATATACTGTAGTCTATACAGCGTATAACACCATATCATAGCTTGCATGGAGCTTTACATTATTTTAAATCACTCCAAGACTATACTTTCTACCTTTTGTACATACATTTTCTTGTGAGATAGACTTGCAAAATGATAGAAATCGAAAGACTTGATAACTTTTCCTTCATTGACTATTACTGAGCTTACAATATATTTAAAGTCTGTAACAGATGACCATTTAACCCCAGTTTCATCTTTAATTAGATTAGGATCATCGAAGAAATTCCAATGATTATATTCAAATCCTCCTTCTATATGATGATGTGGTATAGATTGATCTAACAGATGCTGAATACCTAATTGTCTTGCATCTCTATGATTGAAGTAATCCGTAGAAAAGATAACGGTGACAATGCCTAAAACTGAAATTATTAATTTTGATAATGGATTAATTTCTATTTTAGAATAAGCAATTAGAATGATCAATATTGGTAGGAATGTTAAATAGTATCGATCAGATAAATAGTTAATAGAAAGTATAGCATGAAAGACGAAGAAAGCACCAAGTATCCAATAGATTACTGTTCGTTTTTGTTTTTGAATTATTCTAATCAAAATAATCAAACTAGTAATTCCTAAGAAAGATAATAGACTCGCAATAATAATAAGGGGAATAGAAAAATCATTTTCTAAATGTGTGGCAACATTATGTTCTATAATGGGTCCAAAACCTCCACTATATAGTACGTCTCCAGTAAAGGGAAGCATTCTTTTACCTGTAATTATTTTCCCAATAGTTAATAGATTTAATGTTGTTCCTACAAGGATTTGAGTACGATTTAAACACTTCAGATATTTCCATTTACTTATGGTAAGTGGTAGTATGGCTAATCCCAAAAATATCAATAGATTATAAGCATGGACACTAAATCTCTTTAACTCTTCAATACCAGGAATACTTGTCAATTTGTCCACAATAGTTCCTTGCTGATTAGCAAAGTCTTTAGGGATAAGCTGATAGAGATCTAATAGCCATTCATAAGCCAAAAGAGACATTAATGGAAGAAAAGTGAATAGAATTGCTCTCCATTTATGCTCTTTATGATTTAGCCAATAATGTACCGATAGACCTAGACCAGTAACTATAATATGCTGCCGGATTAATACACCAAATATCAAAAACAGAAAGGTTAGGTAGATTTGCTGATTGGGCTTGATATAATGATAAATAGCTATGATGAGCATCACTAATGCTGGTATATCCGTCATAAAAGATAGACTAAGGAAATACCAAAGTGGGTTGAAACATAATGTTAACAATAACCAAAACCTACTTTGATTAGAAACACTTGATAGCTTTAATGTTTTATAAAAATAGAAGAGGCCAATAAGAGCTAAAATTATTGTTGAAACTCTGAGGATAGTATGTGAAAAACCAAATACTTTTGTCCAGAAAGTAGCCCAAAGAGTTTGAACGATTAAAGCTGGTGCTTGCCAGTCCGAAAATGCTAAAGAATCATTGTTTAAATTGAAGACGCTTCTTGCATATGCCCAGTCATCATTTATAGGATAATTACCGAAAGGATCTATGAAGATATAACTGAGTAAAACAATTACTATAACAGACCAGAAGGAATGTTTATAGATCATTGATTGCAATTGCTTTATTGTCATATTTAAAGTTAATTAAAATTACTTATTCACACTTAGTAAAGAATTTGGTTTGTATGATGATTTCTTAGTAAATTTGCACCATTATTCAATCATTGAAATAAATCGGAAATATGAGCATTGATTTTTCTTTAACAGACAAATTCGTTTATAGACATGTAGGGCCTAAATTTGAGGAGACACAAAAGATGTTATCTTCAATTGGTGAAAACAGTCTTATTGATCTTATTGATAAAGTGGTACCAGAAGATATTAGATTGGAAGGAGAGTTAAATCTTCCAGTTGCAGAATCTGAGTATAGATTATTAAATGACTTAAAAGAGAAAGCTGAAAAGAATAAGGTTTATAAATCTTATATCGGATTAGGTTATAATGGAACGATCGTTCCTCCGGTTATTCAAAGAAATATCTTTGAGAATCCAGGATGGTATACGCAGTACACGCCATACCAAGCTGAGATAGCTCAAGGAAGATTGGAAGCTTTATTAAACTTCCAGACGATGGTTGCTGATTTAACCAAAATGGACATTGCTAACGCTTCGTTATTAGATGAAGGAACTTCAGCTGCAGAAGCAATGATTATGTTCTACAATGAAAAGAATAAAAGAAATAAAGGTGAAGCGATTAATAAGTTCTTCGTTTCGTCACAAGTATTTCCACAGACCTTAGCAGTGATTAATTCTAGAGCAACACCATTAAATATCGAGGTAGTTGTTGGAGATCATACAAATGCTAATATTGATGATACTTACTTCGGTGCATTAGTACAATATCCTTGTGCTGATGGTGAAGTTGTTAATTATAGAGCTTTTGTTGAAGAAGTGCATAATGTAGGTGCATTTATTACTTTTGCAGCAGACTTAATGAGTTTAGCTTTATTAACTGCTCCAGGATGTTTAGGAGCTGATGCAGTAGTTGGTACAACGCAGAGATTTGGTGTACCAATGGGGTTCGGTGGGCCGCATGCTGCTTACTTTGCTACAAGGGATCAATTTAAGAGAGTATTACCAGGTAGAATTATTGGAGTATCTGTAGATACAGATGGTAATCCTGCCCTAAGGATGGCGCTTCAAACAAGAGAGCAACATATTAAAAGAGAAAAAGCAACATCTAACATTTGTACAGCTCAGGCTTTATTAGCTATTATGGCTGGTATGTATGGTGTATACCATGGACCAGAAGGAATTAGATCTATCGCCTTTAAGATCCATGCTATGGGTAAAGGAATCGAAGCAGAGCTAAAGGAAATGGGTTACGAGCAGTTAAACGATCATTTCTTCGATACACTTAAAGTTGATTTAGGTGAGGTATCAATGGATAAGTTTAAAGAGATTGCTGATGCTGCGCATACTAACTTTAGATATGATGAAGCGAACAATCATGTAATGATTTCTTTAGGAGAAACTACACAGATTGAAGCAGCTAATGCTTGTCTTTGGATATTTGCAGGAGCTAAAGAGATTCCATATCCAGAAAGAGAATATGCAGATATTTTAGGTGATATTGATTTCGCCTACCCACAAGAGTTGGCTAGAGTTACAGAATATTTAGAGCATCCTGTATTTAACCTTTATCATACAGAAACAGATATGATGAGGTATATTAAATCTTTAGAGAATAAGGATTTATCACTTACACATTCTATGATTCCTTTAGGATCATGTACAATGAAATTAAATGCAGCTGTACAATTAATGCCATTAAGCTGGCCAGAATTTGCTCATATCCATCCATTCGCCCCTAAAGAGCAAGTTGGTGGTTATATGGAAATCGTAAATGAGTTAGAAACTTATTTATCAGAAATTACTGGTTTTGCTGCTACTTCCTTACAGCCAAATTCTGGTGCACAAGGAGAGTATACTGGTTTAATGACGATAAGGGCTTATCATGAAGATAGAGGAGAAACTAATAGAAATATTGTTTTAATCCCAGCATCTGCGCATGGAACCAATCCTGCATCAGCAGTAATGGCGGGTATGAAAGTAGTAGTTACAAAATGTGATGAGGCAGGAAATATTGATCTGGAAGATTTAAGATCAAAAGCAACTGAGCATTCTGCTAACTTATCTGCATTAATGGTTACCTACCCATCTACACATGGTGTATATGAAAGAACAATTAAAGAAGTTTGTCAATTGATCCATGACAATGGTGGTTTAGTTTATATGGACGGTGCTAATATGAATGCACAGGTTGCTTTAACTAATCCTGCTATTATTGGAGCGGACGTTTGTCACTTAAACTTACATAAGACATTTGCAATTCCTCATGGAGGAGGTGGACCAGGAATGGGACCAATTTGTGTAAATGAAAAATTAAAGCCTTTCTTACCAGGACATACTTTAATAGAAACTGGAGGAGAAAAAGCAATTGGCGCTGTTTCTGCAGCACCATTTGGAAGTGCATCTATCTTAATCATCTCTTGGTCTTACATTAGATTATTAGGTAAAAAAGGATTATTGTCTTCTACTAGAAAAGCAATTTTAAATGCTAACTACTTAAAGTCTAGATTAGAAGGACATTATCCAGTATTATATACTGGGCCTAATGGTTATGTAGCACACGAATTCATATTAGACTTTAGACAGTTTAAACATGCTGTAGGTGTTGAAGTAGAAGATATTGCTAAACGTTTAATGGATTATGGTTTCCATGCTCCAACTGTATCTTTTCCAGTAGCAGGTACTTTAATGATTGAGCCAACAGAGTCTGAGAATATTCATGAGTTGGATCGTTTCATTGATGCATTAATTGCTATTAGGGCCGAGATTGCTGCTATTGAAGATGGAACTATTAGCGTAGAAGATAGTCCATTGAAGTTCGCTCCTCATACCACTGATGTATTGATTTCAGATTGGGATAGAAAGTATTCTAGAAAGACAGCAGTCTTTCCTTTAGACTTCGTTAAGCAGCATAAATTTTGGCCTAGTGTTGGAAGAATTAATAATACGCATGGAGACAGAAATTTAATCTGTACTTGTCCTAGTATTGAAGAATACGAAGAAGAATTAGCTTAATATGCCAGCATTAAGAAGAGTTACAAGAACAATACATATCAATGGAACTTCCTATAAGGTTTGGTTTGCCATTGCTCGTAAGCGTTATAATAGTATGACTGCTTTAAGTTTGATGTATTACTCTGAGGATCCTGAGATTAAAAAAACACCTCCAATTAAAATTAAAGAGGGTTTTAGATCAGATGCTGAGGCTATTCAATATGGTAAGAATTATCTCAAGAAGATTTATCTGGGAATGGTAAAAGATAAGACCAATGATCTTGATGAAGAGATTGACTGGGATGATATCAAATAAAAAAAGCCTCAACAAATGTTGAGGCTTTTTTTATTTTTAGGGGAATTAGTAATGATTAATGATCATCATGATCCATATCATCAGAAGATGAAGTATCCATCGGCATAACATGGAATAATAATTCCATTTCATCCGCTTCATTTCCTGCAGAATCAATACAGTTTACATGTATAGCATATTCACCAGTATCTACCATCATTGGTATGCTTAAGCTTGGTGCATGCATGGTATAGCTTAATCCAGAAATAGTACCTGAAGTATCCCAAGCCCATTCACTTCTGTTATGATCATGTCCTTCATGATCTGTAGCTTCTGCAATATTAATAGTGTAAGATGCTAAAGCAATATCATCCGCTAGTACTGCATGTAAATGCATTGTTCCACCAGCATTAACCATCGCTGCTGCTGAAGGGTGTTCAATATTAATTGATGGCTTTGTTTCATCTGTTACATTTTTGAACAAGCAACAAATGCGAAAGCAGCAATACTTAAATAGATAAAGTTTTTCATAATAGTGTTTAGTTTAAATAATAATATAGGTTAATAATATGTTTAAAATTCGATGTAGCCTGATGTCCATTCAAACGCTGATACATTGGTGCTTGAAGAACATAGTTGATCGATAAATTCTTGTAAAAAAATTGGTGTCCAAAATTCAAATAATGTATTTGTCCTCCGGTATTATCTTGCATCTCATTTTGGTAACGATCTCTAAGTCCATATTCTTGAAATACACCAAAATAAGGAATGTAGTAGTCCTGATTGGTATAGATGAATATGTCTGCACTTAAGTTGACTTGCTGACCAAATTGATATTGAGAAGCGTTATTAGTATTATATTTATAGATACCATTGATAGAAGCTCCATACCAATTTTGTTTAATCAAGAGGCTAGAAGTTATGATAGCATCAATGCTTCCAGAACCTAATTCCATCCTAGGGTCTACAAAATTAATATCGAAGCTACCAAGAGGTAATTCAGCACCAATGCCAAGATACCATCTGTATTTATTAATAGAATCATTAAATACTTTTAGCTCTTTTTGATAGATAAATAAAGGGTCTCCAAGGCCAATATTTCTATTGCCTTTTAGCTGATTCATTAGACTATAATTGTCTACGAATGGTACTTTAAATATGATTTGATCTCCGTTCCCTAGGAAAATTAAACCGTCTAATTCATATCTAGTAAAGACCTCAATATCATTATTCTCATGTCCATGGGCAATGGCCTCATTGGTGTGTGTATGAGCACCAACTGAACTTAAGTAAGAATAATTAATTCCAATTCTGTTCTGATAGAAATTTGGGTTAAAACCAAAGTAGGAGACGCATATGTCACAACAGCTTGCATTTAAAGCTATTGTGAGTGCAAATAACAATGTTTGTCTCAATTGATTAGTTTAAGTTGAATGAATTAAATATTCAGCTTAAACTCGGGGTGGAAATGGTTCTGGATGACTAGCATATTGGCTATGCTCAATATGATAATTAGATTGATGATCAATAATATGAGATCGTCTTAAAGCAGTTGTTTCATTATTTGTGATAGCAAATGGAAATTTACTTAAATCAATTTCAATATTATTGGTCCCAGTTTCTTTAGATTGGTTTTTGGTAATTTGTTTTTCTAAATGACATTTACCTTTGCAATTTTTTTCTGGGTTCCATTTATCGATACATTTTTCAATAAAAATAGCGTTATCGATCTTATAAACTAAGATTGGAGCTATAGGTTGAATTAACGCAACCAAGTACAAAAACACAAATGTATATCCAATCAAAAATTTCATTACTACTAAATTAAATAGATTGAGGGAATTATTAGAGCCTTAATCGATAAATGTCAGCTTTATTTAGATGACAGTATTTATCAAAATGAGATGTATTGAATACATTTGATGAAATTGTAATTTATGATTCAAATTCAGCAATTATCGAAAAAGTTTAATAAGCAAGAAGTTTTAAAAGATGTTGATCTTGAAATACAAGCTGGTCAGGTCTATGCGTTGCTTGGAAAGAATGGAGCTGGTAAAACCACGATCATCCGATCCATTTTAGATTTAATTAGAATTGATAATGGTGCCATCACTTTATTTGAAGCAAAGCATCAATATTTGGATGCAGATTTAAAAGCTAAGATTGGAGTAGTAGGAGATGACTTGGCCTTAATTGAAGAGCTGAATGCTTATGATTATATCGAATTGATCGGAAGTATTTATGATTTAACAAGAGCAGAATTAAAAGGTAGAATTGATGATTTGTTTGCATATTTTTTCGAAGATTTAGAAGTCTTGAAAAAGCCTATGGCTAAGTATTCTACAGGTATGAAGAAGAAAATGGCTTTCTGTGCAGCTATTATTCATAAACCTGATTTCTTGATTTTAGATGAACCTTTCTCTGGTCTAGATCCTTTGGTCGCCAATCAAATGATCAATTTCATTCAGAAATATGCAAACCAAGACAGAGCAGTATTAATTAGTTCTCATGATCTTAATTATGTAGAGAAGATAGCCACTCATATATGTGTATTGGATAAGTCCGAGTTGGTTTTTAACGACAGTGTAAAGGCATTTACAGAAGGTGGTGCAGAACATTTAGATGAAGCTTTATTGAAGGTTTTAAAGCCGAATGATGCTGAATTAGATAAAATCAGCTGGTTATGATTTTATTGGTACAAAAGTATAGGTTGGTCCAAGGTTTAAAGGATCTGAAGAATATCTGGAAAGCTTTGGAGTTAGTTTTATTCTCTCTTGTAGCTGGATGCTATGGTTTCCTGTTTGCAGTAGTCATGGAAGAGATAAGGATAGAAGGCGGGCCTATTACACTTGATATGTTATTGAAAGGTGGAGGGTTAGGAATCTTCTTTATCACATTTATCAGATTAATAATTCCTACTTATAAGCCTTTAAAGACTTATTTCCCGGCTTATTATCCTATTACCAAATGGAAACAATATTTGTTGTCGATTATAACGGATTTATTTAGCAAGTTCTTTTTAATTAAACTGATCTTTTCTGTAACAGCATTTATATTTATGGAAAAGTATGCGTTAGAATTCTTTGCTTTTACTTGGTCTATTGCCTTCTTTGCTCATCTATTGAGAAGGACCGTTCAATATCTAATCGACTTCAGGTTTGAAGTGAAAATTAAACTTATAGTGATCTCTTTTTTAGCTGCTGTTATTAGTTTTAATCTTTTTCTTGATGATAGTCTATTAAAGCAATTTATATTCTTTAGTGCATGCACAATGCTATTATTCTTTGCAGGATATTACTTAGAGAAACATATTTTGGAAGATAAGTCTAGACAGTTTAATTTCTCTATTGGTATTAAGGATATCTATTTCAAATTGTTCTATAGAAACAAGAAAGCAAAGGCGATGTATTGGCTTAATATAGTACTGAAGATTGTAATTCTTTGTGCACATGCATATTTAGTGCATCAGTCATCAGATCATATGCCATTAACTTTTGGTGCATTTTATTTGTTAATGAGTCCTTTAATTTTATTTACAAATGTCTTTTTTAATATTTGGGGGTATTGGGATAGTCTTTGGCTTAATTTCGAATTAAGGAAAGGAGATTATAAAAGCTTACTTAAGCATTACTTGGGGTTGATGAAGTATCCGCTATTAATTGATTTTCTAATTACATTACCTTTTTTCTTCTTGATAGAAGGAGATGAGTTGCAGATGGTTGTGGTTTATTTTACAGCTACTATTTTCTTAGTGGGTTATACTTATTTCTCATCGATCTATTTTCCTGTTAAATATCAGAAAGGAATAAATAAAGACAAGAAAGTAAACCCAATAGGTAGTTTATTTGGGATGTTGATGTATGGTGGTATCGTTACCATATTTGTCAATAAATGGTTGATGCTCTTAGTACCGCTGTATATTATTGCAGCAATTATCTTCTATGTCTTTGCAAAGAAGTATTATAAAGATTGGAAGTATAAAGTATATGAAAAGCTTTTTGCTTCTAATTAAACCAACTATCTAAGGCTTCAAATATTCGATCTAGTTCTTCATCAGTAATGATGTAGGAAGGCATTAGGTATACAAACTCTTCAAAAGGACGCATCCACACACCATGTTGCATGGCATGTTCTTGAAAACCTTCTAATTGTTGATGATCTAATACTTCAATAGCTCCGCAAGCACCAATGATTCTTTTGGCTTTAATATTAGGGTGATTGATTGATTCAAAAGCTGTAATGATCTTTTGTTCTATCTCCTTAATTCTTAGCAGATACTGATCTCTTTCAAAGATTTCAATACTCTTTAATGCTGCAGCACAAGCTAATGGATTACCAGAGAAAGTAGGGCCATGCATTAATGCATTTCCATCTGTATTTCCATTAAATGATTGGAATACTTGATCTGTTGCTAATGTAGCTGCATGACCAATATAACCGGCAGTTAATGCCTTACTTAAGACCATGATGTCTGGTGTAAAGTCACAATATTCTGCAGCAAATAATTTTCCTAATCTTCCAAAACCTGTTGCCACCTCATCGAATATCATTAAGATATCATTAGCTTTACAGATTTTATAAGCTTGATCTAAGAATGCAGGGTCATAAATTCTAAAACCTCCTGCACCTTGCAAGATAGGTTCAACTATAAATGCAGCAATCTCATCTTTGTTGTCTGTTATGGTTTTTTCTAATTGAGCAATTGAAATTGCAACGTTTTTAGATGGCCAATTGTAAGGTGGTTTTATATAAGATCTATTATCAAACAAGTGAATAAAAGAACCATGATAACATGGATCATCTCCAACTTCCATGGCTTTGAAAGTATCTCCATGGTATGACTTGTTTAAGGATAGAATATGTTTTCTGTTATTACCTTTATTATGATGGTATTGAATAGCCATCTTTAAAGCCACTTCCACACCTACAGAGCCGCTATCAGAAAAGAAGACATGATTCAATCCTTCTGGAGTGATCTCAATAAGTTTGTCTGCAAGGTCTTCGGCAGGTTGGTTAGTGATACCACCCATCATTACATGACTTAAAGACTGCAGTTGGTCAGTAATTGCCTGATTGATTTCTGGATGATTATAACCGTGTATAACGCACCACCAAGAAGATACAGCATCTATTAATGCTGTTCCATCTTTTATATAAAGAGTAGTGCCTTTTGCTTTTTCAACGATAGGGAATTGATCACGTCCTTGCATTTGTTGATACGGATACCAAATTTTCGTTCTCATCTATGCTTTTTTGATCGGTACCCAAATTTCCTCTTCAGATAGCGGGTGTTCTGCACCTTTATACTTTTCGCCCATAATCTCAAACTGAGGTCTATCATCTAATAGCAGTCCAGAGTTTGGTAACCAAAAGTTGAAGATTTGTTGAGCGGTATGCACAAAAGTACTGGTAGGACCTTTGTGAGTGAAAACAGCATATTCTCCTGAAGGAATTTCGATGGTTTCCATACCAGCTGGTATAGTATTGTAGTTTTCTACTTCAATAGCAGCCCATTTTCTAAAAGGACTCGTTTCATTAAATTCGGTAATAGCTACAAATGCATCATACTCTTGAAATGAATATAAGTCTTCGTTTACAATATTTTTGATATTAGATTTAATAGGCATGAATCCTTGCCATAAAAAGGCCGTACTGTTATCATCTTGCAAATTAGTGGTGATTTGCATTCCAACTAATTTTCTTGCTTCAATGGTCTTAAATTCAGGTTTAAGCATTTCCTTTATTGTTATCTGGTTTATTGTTGTTGCCGTCTTTCTTCTTCTTAGGATTCCATTTCTTTTTACCCTTGAAGTTCTTGTTTTTACTAGGGTGGTTAGGTTTTCCTCCTTTAGTAGTTCTCCATTCTGGTGCTTTGCCAATTTCTTCTGGCATCGCTTCTTTTGGGATTTTAGATTCGATCAAATCTTCGATCCTCTTCAACCTTGGCATATCCTTAGGATTAACCA
>JBELBA010000064.1:0-11487 GCA_042095635.1 Chitinophagales bacterium | reverse complement strand
CTCATCAATCTTGTTATGAGACTTAGCATCTAAGACACGTTCTTTATAGGTAGCTAAATATTTACCCAAATGAACATCATAAGAATTGGTTCCTAAGAATTGTCTTTCATAAGGTTCAATTAAGATTGTCCCTTTATCCATCTCATCTAGTATTTGCTTATCTGATAATATCATGTTATACTTTTTCTATTTTCCAAATTATACCTAATCGGTCGTCTGATACCGAAATTAAAGATTTATCATCAGCCGACCATATTATTTTATTCACAGAATTACTGTGATACTCATATTTCTCCCTATTAATAACCTTTAATAGCTGCCAAGTCTTTGTATCCCAGATTCTTATGCTTTTATCTTTACTTGCACTTGCTAACAATGATTGATCTTTATTAATCGCAAAGTCATTAATTGTACTTAAATGCGCCGGAATCTTGTGAATAACTTCACCTGTATTAAGATCTTGTATAAAAATGCTTCCATCTCTTCCTGCACTGATAATTTGATCATCAATCACCGTTACTGCAAAAACTGATTTTTCATGCAAATTGAATCTATGTTTGAGTTCAAATGAAGCCAAGTCAATTTGAACGACCGTTGCATCAGAAGTGGCTACAAATAATTGATCTTTATGAATGTAGGCTTGTCTTAAGCTTTTTTTTGCTAATTGTATATCCTTTACTAAGTTAAGATCTGCATCTAATACTTTAAGGTATCCATCTCCGCCAAAAGTCATGGTATGCATAGGTCCACAAATAATATCATAGATAGGAGCATCATGTAATTGTATATTATGCTTAATCTGTTTGGTAGCAATATCAATGATCATTAAAGCGCCATTGGTTTGTCCAATAAATACTTGTTCCTTGAAAGTCTTAAATTGATATACTGGCTGATCAATCTGAGCCAAAACAAATTTATCTTTCAAGTTACTTTTTGGCCAACAAGCAATTAATCTTCCAGATCCTCCTGTGATATAATAATCTGCAGATTCTGTCAATGCATACAAAGATCCGGTATGTCCTTCTAAGATGGATGCAATAATAACTTTTAGCTTTTTCATAGAGTTTTGTAAATTTGAGAAGATGAAGATAGTTTACCAAAATAGTTTTGACAAGCATACAGATGTATTTGTTGGGGAGATTGAATCTTTCGAGCCAAGCTATTTGGATCAATATCAGTTTCAGTTAGAAGAAGGAAAGGGTGGTATAGAACAACAAGTTCAGCGTTTCTTTGTTCGTCAATTATTGGCAGATCAATTAGGTATTTCACCAGCGGAGATATTAAAGAATGGAAGGATTCCTTATATCCAAGATTTCGATCGTTACTTTAGCTTATCTCATTCTGGCAATAAAGTAGCTGTAGTTATAGGAGATAACCGTGTAGGAGTTGATATTGAAGTGGAGACCGAAAAGATCCTAAGAATCAAACATAAGTTTGTTAATGATAAAGAGGCAGAGTTTATTAATGAAGCAGATATTAAAGCTGGTGCAGCTATAGTATGGGGTGCTAAAGAATCGATGTTTAAGCTTTATCAAAAAGGGGCGTTAAGTTATCTTAATCATTTACAATTAGAAGCTTTTAAAAACTTTAATACAGATCATTTTGATTGTAGTATTAACAAAGACGGATTGATCTTGTGTGCTGGTCATCATGATAAAGTAGATGACTATAGATTAGTATGTGTTTGGAAAATTTAACGGATAACGCTACCTAAGAAATCATTAATGTGCTTCTTATGTTTAGATAAAGACATTTGCTTCTTCAATAAAGTCATCATCTCTTTATCATCTTTAGTGTTTTTCAGCTTAGTCTGCGTTTCCTTGATCATTTTATCGATCTTCTTCAACTGAAGTGTTCCAATAGATACGTATATATCTTGATCGAAATTCTCTTCTCTAGAAGGAATTACCATTTCATGCATTTCAAACCAATTATCACTTAGGTGATGATTGGTCATCGTTAAATCAATAACTGTACGCTGGATATCCGCATCTTCATGGCTAGTAAACTCATCCAAAGTAGGGATTTGTTTTTGCTTCATTCTATCCTTATAAATATCAAAGATTTTCTGATAAATAGGTATATCAAATTTGATGTCTTCTAACTCTGATAAAGCATACTCTGCAACTGTTTGATTCTCTTCCTCATCAATAATAAATGTACCAAATTCTAGCATTACTCTAATGACATCACCTTCTTGCTTTTTAGCGCCGTTAGTTGCTGCAGAAGGCGAAGCCATTCCGCCCATTTCTGCTTGAGCCGCTTGCTCTAATGCTTCTGGTGGAATATAATTGATATCATCCATTTGTTTTTTCTCAAATGAACTGATCTTACCAGCATTAGCCACTTTACCAGAAACCATTTTATTGGTTTCGTTTACTAGTATCCTTTCTTCGATATCTAATAGGCTAGAACAATCTTTAATGTATAAAGATCGTTTGATGGTATCAGGAATTTGAGAAATAGACTTAACGATATCTCTAATAACTTCTGTCTTCTTAATAGGATCATTGGCAGCTTCTTCTAACAATACAGAAGTCTTAAAAGTAATAAAGTCCTTCTTTTCATCTGTAATAAAAGCTCTAAATCCTTCTGCACCTTTTGCTTGTGCAAAGGAATCCGGATCTTCTCCATCTGGCAGCTGCACAACTTTTACATTCATGTCTTGTGCCAATATTAAATCAATTCCTCTAAATGCAGCTTTCATACCAGCAGCATCACCATCATATAACATGGTAATATTAGACGTAAATCGTTTTATTAATCTTATCTGACCTTCTGTAAGTGCAGTACCACTGGAAGCTACGACATTCTCAATCCCTGCCTGCGACATTGATATAACATCTGTATATCCTTCAACTAAGAAACATTCATCTTCCTTAGCGATACTTTTCTTTGCCTGATATAATCCATATAAGACTTTCCCCTTGCTATAAATTGGATTCTCCGGAGAGTTAAAGTACTTAGCAGTCTTCTTATCTTTCTTAAGTGTTCTTGCACCAAAACCAATGACCTTGCCATTAACACTATGAATAGGGAAAATGACTCTTCCTCTATAAAAGTCATAACCGTTTTTAGAAGTAAGCCCTAAAGTTTTTAAATATTCTAGATCATATTGCTTACTGACAGCTATTTTGGTAAAATAATCCATCTTGTCGATACTATAACCCAACTCGAAACGTTCGATGGTATTCTCTCTTAAACCTCTTTCTTTAAAGTAAGCCATACCAATGGTCTGACCTTCTTCAGATTTGAAAAGGTTTTCTTTAAAATGATCGTTGGCGAAGTTATTTACAATTTGAAGGGAATCCGTCTCTGCACGTTTTTCCTTTTCCTCACTGGTCTGTTCGGTTTCTTCAACTTCAATTTTATATTTTTCTGCCAAATATTTAAGCGCCTCAGGATAGTTCATCTGACTGTACTCCATCACAAACTTAACAGCATTACCAGCTGCACCACAACCAAAACATTTATAAATTCCTTTTTGCTTAGAGACCGTAAATGAATCCGTCTTCTCGTCATGGAAAGGACAGTTACCTAGGAAGTTTGCACCTCTTTTCTTTAAGGGAAGGAAATCAGCAATAACATCAACGATGTCGGCTTCATCCAAAATCTTTCCTATGGTTTCCTGCGTAATCATTAGTTGGCGTCTGGGTAAGAGATTCTAACGTGATAGATACTCTTTAGCATCTTCTTAAATAACTTCTTCACTTTAGTGATATCTCTAAAAGTAATATCACAATTGATAAATTGATCTTTAGAAACTTTAAATTCTACAATACCATCTACCAATTTATTAATGTCTTCCTCTGAAGGATTCTTTAAAGACCTAGAAGCCGCCTCTACAGAATCTGCCATCATTAAACAGGCCGTTTCTTTAGAGAAAGGAATAGGTCCAGGATATTTAAATTTCGCTTCATTGATTTCTTTATCCGGGTAGTTCTTCAAATAAGATTGATAGAAATATTCTACTCTCGTATCTCCATGATGCGTTCTAATAAAGTCAATAATGATATCTGGTAACTTATGACTCTTCGCTAATTCAATTCCTTTAATCACATGATCAATTATGATCTTGGCACTATCTTCAAAGTTTAACTCGTTGTGTGGGTTAATACCTGTAATCTGGTTCTCAATGAAGTAAGTAGGGTTGTAGATTTTTCCTACATCATGGTATAAAGCTCCAACTCTTGTTAATAATGGATTAGCCCCAATCTCAGAAGCAGCTGCTTCAGCTAAGTTAGATACTTGCAGACTATGTTGGAAAGTACCAGGTGCTTTTAAAGACAATTGCTTAAGTAAAGGCTTATTTAGATCTGATAACTCAAAGATTGTAATTTCAGAGACTAGCCCGAAAATCTTCTCAAAAATAGAAATCAATGGGAAGGCTAGTAAAGTCAATAAAGCATTTAAAGTAAACCAACCGAAAATAGTGTAATCGATTTCTTCAATGCTACCATTATGTATTAAGATAGTTCCAAAGTATCCTAAGAAATAAGTGATAAGAATAATTACTGCCGTTTGGTAGAACTGTGATAAATAGTGTAAGTTTCTAGTAGAGAATATAGCGAAGAAACAAGCAATGAAATTTAATACAACATATTCAAAACTGTTCGGTACGATATAACCTGTAATTAAGATCACCGATACCGTGGTAAATATGGCTGTCCTAGAATCGAAGAATGCTCTAATGACAATAGGTATAATACATACAGGAATTACATAAGTAGATAATTCAGTAAAGATACTTTGGTTAAGTTCATTGATCCATCCAATTAAATAGATAAAGCCAACAATAATGGTAAGGATATAAATGATGTTCCTATTACTACCGAATATCTGAGGCTGATATAAGTATAGATAAGCCATTAGAATAGACATCGCTAATAAGATTAAGATAAAGAATCCTAAAGCCGTTAAGTTCTGGCTTCTAATACCTATGGAGCCTTTTTCATATACATCCTTTAAGGCCGTTAATCCTTCATAATGTTGTTCGTCAATTCTAGCACCTTTGGAGATAATCAATTCATTCTTCTGAATTAAGGATTTAACTTCTTCAATGTTACCAAATAAGTCAGACTTTAGTTCATTATTGATTTCATCATCATACTGGATAATTGGTAGATCAATATTATAAATTACAGGTTGGATCAATCCACTATAGAGTAAAGGGTAGTCGGATTGTTCTACTAATTCCTTAACTACTTTCTTTATTAATTCTTCCTTAGTTTTTAGCTCTTTAACTTTTCGTTTGCTTGCAATATTTCCAACTAAGCAATTAATATATTTCTGTTCTTGATTTTTCAATAATTGAAGGTCCTCGTCTGTCATATAACCTTCAGCTATGACTTTAATTAAGATGTTATAAGCCTTGTTGGCATGTATTGCAGAATCTTTTGTTATTTGACTCTTCTTAATGCTAAAAGCCTTTTTGTTTTCCAATACATTTTGGAAGGCTTCATTATAGTTAATATCGAAGGTAGTTTTAAGCTGATCTTTGTTATAAGCAACATTATAGTAAGGAATGAAAGCGGCTAATAATCCTTTCTCTTCTTCCTTAATATCACCTTGGTTCTTTTCTACTGCAAAATCGAATGGCGCATATAAATCTTCATATTGCCATACTTTACCCTTTGAAAATTCATATTTAAATTTACCACCTTCAGGAAGCCAAAAAACGATTAACAAAATCGCCGTTAGAATTAAGAAATACTTAATGATTTCCTGGTGTCTATTGATGATATAATGAATAAATTGTTTCATACTTATAGAATCTAAAGGTACGTTAATTTCTTAACTTTGTTGATCGAAATAATTAATTAACTTTGTGCTCAATTCATAAAGCAAATTCTATAAAAAATAAGTATATGAAAGAAGTATATATAGTATCATCTGTAAGAACACCAATGGGAAGTTTTGGTGGATCATTAGCTGGAGTTGCTGCAACTGTATTAGGTTCTACTGCAATAAAAGGAGCTATGAATAAAATCAACTTATCTGGAGATAAAGTAGATGAGGTTTTCATGGGTAATGTGTTACAAGCTAATGTTGGTCAGGCACCTGCAAGACAAGCTGCAATCGGAGCTGGATTAAGCAACGAAGTGCCTTGCACTACTGTTAATAAAGTATGTGCTTCTGGTATGAAGTCAGTAATGTTGGCTGCACAGACTATTATGGCTGGAGATAATGAATTAGTTGTTGCTGGAGGAATGGAAAATATGTCTGCAGTGCCATACTATTTAGATAAAGCAAGAAATGGATACAGATTAGGTAACGGAACAATCATTGACGGTTTAGTAAATGATGGTCTTACTGATGTATATAATAACTACCATATGGGAGTTGCTGCTGAGCTGTGTGCGGAAGGATGCGATATATCTAGAGAAGCACAAGATGCATTTGCTATCGAGTCTTATAACAGATCTGCTGCAGCATGGGAAGCAGGAAAATTTGCGGACGAGATTGTATCAGTTGAGGTGCCACAAAGAAGAAAAGATCCAATCATCTTCTCAGAGGATGAGGAATATAAGAATGTTAAGATGGATAAAATTCCAGCTTTAAGACCAGTATTTAAAAAAGATGGAACAGTTACAGCTGCAAATGCATCTACACTAAATGATGGAGCTGCTGCGTTAATCTTGGTATCTAAAGAGAAAATGGAAGAATTAGGATTAAAGCCATTAGCTAAGATTGTTGCTTATGCAGATGCTGCTCAAGAGCCAGAATGGTTTACTACTGCTCCTGCAAAAGCTTTACCAAAAGCATTAGCAAAGGCTAACTTAAGTTCTACTGATATTGATTACTTCGAGTTTAATGAAGCTTTCTCTGTAGTAGGATTAGCAAACGTTCAAAAATTAGAATTGGATCCAGCTAAAGTTAATGTGAATGGAGGTGCAGTTTCATTAGGTCATCCGCTTGGATGTTCTGGTGCAAGAATCATTGTTACCTTAATTAACGTATTAAAACAAAATAACGGTAAATTAGGAGCTGCTGCCATTTGTAATGGTGGTGGTGGAGCCTCAGCAATCGTTATTGAAAACGTATAATTTACAGAATGAAAAGAAGCTTTTATTCGATCTTAGTATGTGTAATGTTTGCATTTAATTTGCAAGCTACACAGGATCCTACCGAATTAGAAAATTACGCAGGTTTTAAAGTGTATTTAGATTCACTTAATAGACTCAGTGATACAATGATCTTAGGTAAGGGGGCAGAGAACCGAATAAAAGCTTCTTATGCATATCTAGGCTATTTAGAAACAGCATTAAATGCCTTTCCAGATTTAGTTTATCCTTTCGATTCTTTAAGAAACATCTCTGTATTAGGAGATGAGAATACAAAATTTAGAATCTTCACTTGGGAGTTATTATTTGCTCCAAACAAATACAGACATTTAGGAATCATCCATTATCATACTAAGAAGAAGGAACCGATTGTTAAAGTCTTAAATGATTTCTCAGATAATATTAGAAATCCTCAAGACACGGTTGCAGGAATTAATCAATGGTATGGATGTTTTTACTATAAAATATTAAGGAAGCGAAGAAAAGGAGAATTCAAATACTACATGTTTGGATGGGATATGAACGATGGGAAGTCTTATAAGAAAGTAATCGATGTATTAACTTTTGTTGACGATAAACCGATCTTTGGAGCAAAAGATTTCCATTTTACAGACTACAACGAAGTTAGAACTAGATTTATCTTAGAATATGATAAGCATGCTTCTACTACCATGAATTATGATGAGGATATGAAACTAATCGTATTTGATCATATGGCGCCAATAGGGAAGTCTCAAAGTGGTAAAGATGATAAGGATATCTTAATTCCGGATGGCTCTTATCATGCCTTTAAATGGAAAAGAGGTAAATGGATATTTATCGAGAAATTATTCCATTTCAAATTGAAAGATGGTGAGGCACCAATTGGAAGATAATCTTCTTAGTCGTGTTTTCGTATCAGAGAATATGTTTATCAGAAAGCTTTTTATTGCTTGCCTACTACTACTTACTATTCAAGTAAGTGCTCAACTATATGTTCCTAATCATGATTATGATACTAAAGCTTACTTTGAAGAGCTTGATGTAAAAGGAACTGTTGTTGGACATCATGCTATAGGTAATTTTGTTTTAGATGTTCTACCAGATACCAGTTATAACAGTGCAAGAGTTTCTTATTTATATAAGAATTCATTAAATGTAGCGCCTATTGTTCCTAGATTTTTATCTGATACTGATTCAAATTTTGATATTTGGTTTGACTCAAAAGCTTATACCATATTTGGACAAAAAACTTCTTATGTATATAAATCTGAAGATACAAGAGTAATGATATCTCCAGTCATTCATGCAACAATCAATCGAGATCAAATTGGTGGAGGCTTCATGAATTCGAGAGGAATGGAGATAAAAGGAACCATCGACGGAAAAGTAAGTTTCTATACATTGGTAACAGATAACCAAATGAGCATGCCTCGTTATATTAACGAGAAGATCGTTCTCAATCAATTTACCATGCCAGGAGAAACCTGGTTAAAAGCATTTAAGGCTGGAGAAACCAATATTAATGATCTATCAGAAATCGGTACAGTAGATTTTTTCCAAACCAGAGCTTATATCAATTTTAAAGTATCCAAGTCTATAGATCTTCAATTTGGTCAGGACAAAAATAAACTCGGCTACGGCTATAGATCTTTAGTCTTATCCGATAATACAGCGGCTTATCCGTTCTTAAAGCTGGAAACTAAAATGGGTAATGTTAAATATCAAAACCTATTTATGGAATTAAACAATTGGCCACATAGAACAACCAATGCTTTAATTCAGAAAAAATATTTTGCATCACATACGGTAAGCTGGAATGTCAATAACAATCTTAATTTAAGCCTGTTTGAGAATATTATGTATGCAAGGGCAGATACTGGAGCTATTGCACATATAGAATGGCAATACATGAATCCTATCATATTCTACAGAGCTGCAGAACATGGCTTAGGAAGTCCCGATAATGCTAGTTTAGGTTTGATGGGAAAGTATGACTTATTAAAAACAGCCAAAATCTACGGTCAGTTTTATTTAGATGATATTAACTTCCAAAATTTAAAGTCCGACTTTGTTCCATTGATTAAAAGAACATTGACAGGTAACGATGATTTTAGGGCTAATGCAGTATGGACTAATAAATGGGCTACACAGATTGGTGCAAAATATTACGATGTAGCAAAGGTTAATCATCTAGATCTGCAGCTTGAAGTAAATTGGGTTAGGCCTTATACTTATTCTCATAGAGATATTCGTCAAGCATATATTCATAATGCTCAGGCATTGGCTCATCCGCTTGGCTCTAATTTTAGAGAAAATTTAATGCTACTTTCTTACCGATTTAAAGAAAAATGGCAAGCAGAAATAAAAATATTTAATGTTGTTGGAGGAACCGATACAGCCAATTCTAATTGGGGTAGTGATGTGAATAAAAATTACTGGAATCCAGGTCCTGACTATTCAAGGCCAAGTCCGGATCCTCTCGATTATCAGAATTCTGTTATTGGTAGAGGGGTTAATTATCAACTTAATTCTGCGAGTATTTACATTGGATATGAAATAAAGTATAACCTTATTATAGAAATAGAAGTAAAACAGAGAAGAATGAAAAGTGAAATAGATGTTTTGAATTTGAACGATCTTATTATTCAATTTGGTGTTCGATGGAATATTGGAAGAAAATATTATGATTTTTAGATACGCAAAGCATTGTTTTTATTTTAGTTGACAAAATAAGATGAAAATATAAATTTGCTAATTTGTATTTTCATCAGATACTTTATACATTTGTTTATTAACTAATTTAGATATAGTTTCCATCTAACAACAACTATATGTTCAATATGAGAAAATTATTAGGACTTTTATTATTGGCTCCAATTATTATTGGGTCAGTATCGTGCTCTGAAGGTGAGAGTGCTAACAAGACATCAGGTGAAGCTGCGCCTGAAGCAACGGCAAAAACGACAAACGCTGAAAAGCTTAAGCAATCTAAGGCATCTAAGTATGTGTTACCTTCTCCAATGGAGATTGCATCTTTAATCCAAAAGACAGGTATTAACTATACTGAAGGTACACTTAACCCAACAGAGAGAGTTGAGTTTTATACTACTAACTATACAAAAGCCTTAAACTTAGGTATTTATGGTGCTGATTTAGGATTGATCTTAGTTTTTGATCAAACTCAAGACGCTATTAATTACTTCACTACTGTGAAAACATTAGCTGAAGAGCTAGGAGTTTTATCTGCTTTCCCTCAAACTTTGATAAATAGAGTTGAAGCAAATTTAGGGAATAGAGATTCTTTATTAAATATTTTTGGTAGTGCTTTTGCAGATGCTGATATGTATTTAAAAGAGAATGAGAGAAATTCTGTTTCTGCATTAGTTTTAGCTGGTGGATGGATTGAAGCGATCTATTTATCTACTAAATTTGGAGATGATGGTAAAAATGAAAGTATCATAGAAAGAGTTGGTGAACAACAGAAATCTTTAGATGTATTAGTTGAGATGATTTCTCAATATAAAAATGATGGTGACGGTTATGCTGTTTTATATGCTCAATTAGAGGATCTAAAAGCAACATTTGCTAAGGTTAAAATCACTTACGAGGAAGGACCAGTAGTAACTAAAGACCACAAAACAATTATTGAGACTAAATCTCACGTTGAAATTTCTGATGAAGTTTACGCTGAGATCTCTGAGAAAGTTAAAACAATCAGAGAGCAGTTAATCAACTAATAGTCCACAAATTTTAGAGAAGAAATAAAACCTATAATATGAAAAGATTAGCATTAGTTATATTATCATTTGTTGCATTTGGAGCTATAGCTCAATGTGAAATGTATGCTAAGAAATGTAATCCATTATTAGAACCATATAAGTCTGACGGACAATTCCACAGAGCATTATTAACTGAGGGAGAAACTGCAGAATTCATTGCAACTTTCCATGCTGGTAATACTTATAGAATTATCGGATGTACAGGTCCTTATTCTGATACATTGATTTACAGATTGTTAGATGCAAACTATAACATCATTTTCTCTAATGATGATTATGATTATCCAAATTATTGGGATTTCAAATTTAACGCTACTGATAGGTATTACATTCAGGCTGAGTTAATGGATGGTGCGGGTTCTGGTTGTGCTGTGATCCTTATCGGATTCAGTGATAGAAAGTAATCTAAAAAAATATTAAATATTAAGAAGCTCCGTGTAAACGGAGCTTTTTTTTTGCCATAATTTTTCATTTTATCTTAAACAGAAAAGGAAAAATAACGTATATTTATTTTGTATAGATTGTTTTAAGACAGTAATAAGTGATAGACGTTTACAAATACTATGATTATATGGAGCAAAATAAAGTTTTGCTTCTTTTTAAGGGTTCCCTTAATGCAGATTTAGTATCGTCAATTTTGCAATTAACTGAGAGTAAATTAA
>JBELBA010000063.1:0-11708 GCA_042095635.1 Chitinophagales bacterium | reverse complement strand
TTACCTCTGAAGTTTGATTTTGTTGTTTCTAGAGCCGTTGCTAGATGTTTACAATTAAACCAATGGGTTAAAAAGAAGATCAAGAAGGAAAATAACAATCCATTACCAAATGGTTATATTTTCTTAAAGGGCGGAGAGCTGCAAGAAGAGCTACAAGAATATGCAGATTCTGCTAGAATTGATGTAGAAGATATCATGCAGATTCCTTTGCAAGAGTTTTTTGAGGAAGAATTTTTTGAAACAAAGAAATTGATATACATTCCAAAAAATGTCTATTAATCATCAAATATTCATGCAAAGAGCCATTGATATAGCGCTCATTGCAAAAGGTAATACAAGTCCTAATCCTATTGTTGGTGCAGTTTTAGTTTATAAGAATGAAATTATTGCTGAAGGATTTCATGCATTTGCAGGAGGACCGCATGCAGAAGTCAATTGTTTACGTGATTTTGATATTCAGCAGTATGAAGAACCTAATGACTTATTCCTTTATGTTACATTAGAGCCATGTACTCATTATGGAAAAACACCTCCTTGCTGTGACTTAATTTTAGAAAGTGGTTTAACTAATATAATTGTTGGACAAATAGATCCTAATCCTAAAGTTGCAGGTAATAGTATAAAGAAATTAGAGGCTGCCGGAAGAAATGTTCTTGTAGGGGTACTAGGTGAGGAGTGTAAGGCCTTAAATCCTTCATTTAATACTAATCATAATCATCAAAGGCCTTATGTTATATTAAAATGGGCAGAGACCAAAGATGGATTTGTAGCTAGAGAAAATTTCGATTCTAAATGGATTTCTAATGAACTGTCTAGAAAATACGTTCATAAACTTAGAGCAGGCTTGGATGCGATATTAGTTGGTAAGAATACTGCTAA
Organism: Chitinophagales bacterium; assembly: GCA_042095635.1. GTDB lineage: Bacteria > Bacteroidota > Bacteroidia > Chitinophagales > CAJXBJ01 > JBELBA01. Next base: position 10,829 of record JBELBA010000063.1, on the reverse strand, counting down.
ATCTGATAACCCATCTTTAAATGTTAGAGATTGGAAAGGAAAAAGTCCTATCAGGGTTGCTTTAGATCCAAGATTAGATTTGGATCAGACATTGAATCTATTTGATGGTTCAATAAAAACGATCATTGTTAATGGGCAAATAGATAAAGTTGAAGGATTAACAGAATGGGTGCATTTTGATTTTGAAAAATTCAACATCGAATCTTTACTAGCCATCTTATTTGATAGAGGAATTTGTTCCATACTTATAGAAGGTGGATCACATACATTAAATCAATTTTTGACTGCTAATGTTTGGGATAAAGCATATGTTTTTCAATCAGACAATGAATTTGGTAAAGGTATTACTGCTCCAATAATAAAGCATAGAAGTAGCAAAACACTTCAATTGATGAATGACCGTTTAAATATCTATTCTAATGAGTTATACTTATAAGATACTGAGTAATCGACCAGAGGGAGAGTATAAAGAGAAAGGAAGTAAGTTTATTGGTTATGGAGCTCATGTTGCTAATGAAGAAGAAGTTAAATTATTCTTAGAGTCTGTCAGGAAACTACATCCTAAATCCAGGCATTGTTGTTATGCTTATATCTTAGGAGATCATCAAGAAACGCAAGTTGCAAATGATGATGGAGAACCTTCAGGTACTGCAGGGAAGCCTATTTTAAATCAAATCCTATCTGCAGAGTTAACTTATTGCTGTGTAGGTGTTATAAGATATTTCGGAGGTACTAAACTTGGTGCTAGTGGTCTTGTAAGAGCTTACAAAGCTGGTGCAGAAGATGCCTTAAATAATGGTGCTTTTATTGAAAAGCAGTTATTGCAAGTAGTGCAGCTAAGCTATAATTATGATTTAATTGGACCAGTAAATAGTCTAATTAATAAATTGAAATGTAAAGTTGTAAAGCAACAATTTGAGATGAGCTGTGTATCAGAGATTGCCATACTTCCTGAACAACAATCTAAACTAGAAGAAGAAGCGATTTTGATTAAAGGTTTAAAAGTTGAATTATTAGATATTAGCGCTTTATAATTAGAATGAGATTATTATATTAGATATTATAAAATTGAAATCATGAATAAGAAAGTATTATACGGAGTCGTTGCTGCTTTAGGAATAGCTTGTGGTTATTTACTAATGCAGAATATGGAAATGAGAGAAACATCTAATGGTGGTAAACTTTCGGGAGATCCAAAATTTAAGACAGAAAGTTTAAAAGAAGGAGCTTCTAAATTTAAGAAATTAGACACGAAGAAGAATCCGTTTGCAAAGAAAGTAAGTGAGCAAAAACCAACAGGTCCTTTAACCAAAATAAGATTTGACAAAATGATTCATGATTTTGGTAATATCGAGCAGGATACAAAGAATGAACATACTTTCTACTTTACTAATACAGGTACAAATCCTTTAATCATTAGTTCTGCTAGAGGTTCTTGTGGATGTACAGTGCCTAAGTATCCTACAGAGCCAGTTGCTCCTGGAGCTCAAGCAGAAATAAATGTTGTATTTAGTTCTGGTAAGAAGAAAGGTAAACAGAATAAGTCTATTACTTTGACGGCTAATACAGATCCTCAACAAACTAAGATTTATATTAAAGCTGATATTGCTGTCCCTGCAGGAAGTGAGCAAAAGCCAACAACAAAGCATTCAGTAAGAAAATAGATATCTGATCAAATAATAGTAAATGAAAAGGCGCTCCATGAAGCGCCTTTTCATTTATTATTCTTCAAATTTGATCACTTTAACGTAAAGTTCTTCCACTTGTATTCTAGCCCATTCATGTTTTTTATTTCTTAAAAAGTTTAAGCTAGATTTTAAAGTTGGATTACTTTTAAAGCAATTGATGTCTATATGAACACTTAATTGTTCCCATCCATAATAAGTTACTAGGTACTCAAGAATACTCTTTAAGCTTTTTCCATGTAATGGATTGTTCTTTTGCGTTTCTGACATGTTACAAATATAGAAACTATTGTTAATTTAAATGTGCTCGGATGTTATTCGTTATTGGTTTGATAAAGATGTTGCTAATTCTTCTTTAGGAACAATTGGTGCAGCAAGTTTGACCTTTGATGATATAACTAATAAAGTCTTAAAAACTTAGTACCTTCGTGTCAATGAAGTTTACAGATTTTAATATCAATACACCATTATTAAATGCAATTGATGACTTGGGTTTAGCTGAAGCTACACCTATTCAGATCAATGCATTTTCTCCTATAATGGCTGGAAGAGATGTGGTAGGAATTGCACATACAGGTACAGGTAAAACATTTGCTTACTTATTACCAATTCTAAGACAACATCAATACTCGGAGAAGAAACATCCTAAAGTTTTGATTATTGTTCCAACTAGAGAACTAGTTAATCAGGTGGTAAGGGAAATTGAAAAATTAACGAAGTACATCACAATAAGAGTTGCAGGTGTTTATGGTGGCGAAACCATGAGTACACAGATGGATCGAATCTCCGAAGGTTTGGATGTATTAGTTGCAACACCTGTAAGAGCAAAAGATTTAGCACATGCTAGAGCTTTTAAACTAAAAGAGATTAAGAAGTTAGTTATAGATGAGGTAGATGAAATGTTCAACTTAGGTTTTAGACCTCAGTTATTTGATCTATTAGACAACTTACCAGATAAGAGACAGAATATCATGTTTTCGGCTACTTTAAATAACGAGATTGAAGAGATGATAAGTCACTATTTTTATGCACCTGATATTATTGAGGTTGCAGAACACGGAGAGACTGTTGAAAAAGTTGAGCAATTCGGTTTTTATGTACCTAACTTCTATACTAAATTGAATCTGTTAGATCGTCTATTAACGGATGATGAAGAGATGCAAAGAGTATTGGTTTTTGTTCAGAATAAATGGACAGCTAATGCAGTTATAGAGCATATGGAGCTAAAGTATGGAGCATCTATCAGAGTGATTCATTCTAATAAATCTCAGAATTATAGAGCAGAATCTATCGATGGGTTTCAAACAGGAAAGTATAGAATATTAGTTGCTACAGATGTGATAGCAAGAGGAATTGACTTTATTGATGTTAGTCATGTAGTTAATTTAGGTATACCAGAGCCAGAATCTTATATACATAGAATTGGTCGAACGGGTAGAGCTGGTAAAGAAGGTATTGCTATTTCAATTGCTTCAGAATACGAGAGACGTGAAATAGAAGTGATAGAGGAAGTGATAAAGAGGGAAATTCAATTCTTTGACATGCCAGACGATATTGAAATTGCAACTAAATTATCTTCTGATGAGATTAATATTGAAGAAGAGAAACAAAGAGGTGGTGCTAAAGCACCTTCTTTAAAGCATGGACAAGGTGCTTTTCATGAGAAGAAATTAAAGAATCAGAAAGAAAACTGGGAAGGTTTATCTAAAGAGGCTTATAAAAGGAAATACAATAAGAGATAAACATTATGGCTAGGAAAGTATATCAATTTACATTATTTTTAGCTTTAACTCAGGGTGAATTAAAGCTGATTAAATGTTGTATAGATAATAGATATGTTGAGCTCTACTAGGAGAGTTTTCGTTTCAAATGGCTAATTATAAAATCATAGTACATGGAGGAGCTTGGGATATTCCTAAGCAATACCATGAGGATCATAAAAATGGAGTAGAGCAGGCGGTCTTAAAAGGACAACAAGTACTTCGATCTGGAGGTTCAGCAATGGATGCTTGTATTGCTGCTGTAACATGTTTAGAAGATGATTCAACTTTTGATGCAGGTAAAGGTGCATTCTTAAATGATGAAGGTAAAATAGAATTAGATGCAATTGTTATGGATGGAACTGATCTTTCTATTGGCTCTGTTGCAGCTGTGCAAAATGTTAAGAATCCAGTTCAATTAGCTAATGCAATTCGTTTAAATTCAGAACATTGTGTCTTAGTTGGTGAGGGTGCTTTAAAGTATGCAAAAGCTCAAGGTCAAGTGATTGTTACTCCTGAAGACTTATTGGTTGGAAGAGAATTAGAAAGATATAAGGAGTTGTTATCTAAAGATGTAATTAACGCTAAACAGTTTTTTGATAAACCTTCAAAAATGGGAACTGTAGGCGCAGTCGCTATAGATGAAGAAGGAAATATAGCATGTGCTACGTCTACGGGAGGAACGCCAAATAAAATGGCTGGAAGAGTTGGAGATAGTCCATTACCAGGATCTGGAGCATATGCCAATAAGAATGGAGGTGCTTCTACCACTGGTTGGGGAGAATCTATTATGAAAGTGGTTTTGGCCAAAACAACAGTGGATGGTATTGAGCATGGATTACATGCGCAAGAAGCTGCAGATAAAGCCATTAAAATACTAGAAAGAGAAGTGCAAGGATTGGCAGGAGTTATTATGATAGATAAAAATTATAATGTTTCTTATTCTTTTAATACACCTTTTATGGCAAGAGCCATTGCAGATGAAAGTGGTCTAGTACATGTGGCTGTTTAGCTCAATTTACTTAACTTAGATCCGTGACTACGATTTTAAAAATAGCATACTTATTATCTAACGAGTTTAAATTGGAATGGAGGGGAAAGGCTGCCATTAATTCAATTCTACTTTACATTGTTTCTATTACCTATATACTTCATGTTTCTTTTAATAATGTAGAGGCAAATCTTTGGAATGCTTTATTCTGGATTGTGATTACTTTTTCTTCCGTTAATGCTGTTGCAAAGAGCTTTATGGGAATGTCTGAAGGAAACAGATTGTATTATTATAGTATTATAGGACCTGAAGTATTCTTTGTTTCTAAAATCATCTATAATTTTCTATTACTTTTTGTATTGGCCATCATTACCAAAGTAGCGATGATGATTTTTGTAGAAGATATCCCAATTAAATCAGATCTCTTTTGGCTCAGTGTATTATTAGGTTGTATTGGCTATAGTTTTATTATGACAATGATAAGCGCAATAGCTGCTAAAGCAAAGAGTGGAAGTTCATTAATGGCAATATTAAGCTTTCCAATAATCATACCTATGTTAATGTTTTTATTGGACGTGTCAATAAAAGGAATATTAGGAAGTAGTATTAGCGAAACAAGTCAAGATCTGCTAGTGATGTCTGGTTTAAATCTGTTAATATTTAGTGCTGGATATCTATTATTTCCTTATCTTTGGCGAGATTGATTTACTTAAGTATATCTTAAAAAACAGAACAATATGTATTCTTTTCTAGACCAGGTATTTGCATCTAAAGGTTGGTCCACTTTTTTAGTGTTTTTTAGAATCATTACCATTGCTATTTTTGTTTACATTGTTGGAAAAGGTTTAACGTTTGATGCTCCTAATATTCCAATATTAGAACAGTCTATTAGAGCTGTTATTTACCATGTGCCGTTATGGATAGGAATGAACTTCTTATTTTTAGCTGCGTTTGCAATGAGTATTGCCTATTTGATCAAACCTAGATGGGAGATAGATTTGGCAATTAAAGAATGTGTCAATGTAGGGTTAGTATTTGGTCTATTAGGGTTTTTAACAGGAATGCAATGGGCTGCTACAACCTGGGGTAGTTTCTTGCCTCCAGATATTAAAGTTAAAGCATCTGCTATAACGATGTTGATCTATTTAGCCTATGTCGTTTTAAGAACTTCTTTTGGAGAACCAGCGCAAAAAGCTAAGATCTCAGCAGTATATAATATATTCTCTTTTGTAGCCATGTTATATCTAATTTGGGTCTTACCAAGACAAGCAGAATCACTACATCCTGGAAATGGAGGGAATCCTTTGTTCAGCTCTAATGATATGGACGGAACTATTAAGCCAATATTTAGATCTGCGTTATTAGGTTACACATTCTTAGCTTGTTGGATTGCTAATGTTAGGTATAGACTAGTGAAATTAGATCATCAGATTAAAGATAAATTATTCAGTTAATAAGATTGTATCATAAAGAATATGAAAAAGTTAATGTCAATTCTACTGTTATTAATTAGTTTCAATGCTGTAATTGGTCAAAATGTAGGACATTTAGATGGATTATCTGGCTTATTAAGAACTAATGACAAATTTTATGTGGTAATTTCTGTAATTGTCACTATTTTTGTGGGATTCTTTCTATACTTGATTTTCATAGATAGAAAGCTAAAAAAAATGGAAAGGGACTTTTCTGAAAATAAATAATATAACAACCAAAGGACTATGATAGAAACAAAAGTACAACAAAAGAGTTTTTATGAAAACGTTGTCGAGTATATCGATCAAGCTTCAGAACATGTAAGTGCACCAAAAGGTATTATTAGTCATATTAAATCTTGTAACAGTGTTTACAAATTTAATTTTCCTGTAAAGATTGATGGAGAGATTGAGGTAATAGAAGGATACAGAGTTCAGCATTCACATCACAAGACACCAACCAAAGGTGGTATTAGATTCTCTATGGATGTAAATCAGGATGAAGTTATGGCTTTAGCCTCATTAATGACATTCAAATGTGCAATCGTAGATGTACCGTTTGGTGGTGCCAAAGGAGGAATTAAAGTTAATCCTAGAGCACATAAGGTTGATGATATTGAAAAGATTACAAGAAGATATACTGCAGAGTTAGTTAAAAAAGGATTCATTGGTCCTGGTATTGATGTTCCTGCTCCTGATATGGGAACTGGTGGCAGAGAGATGGCATGGATCTTAGATACTTACCAAGCTTTAAGACCAGATGAAATTAATAACTACGGATGTGTAACTGGTAAGCCAGTATCGCAAGGTGGAATTAGAGGAAGAGTTGAGGCTACAGGTCTTGGTGTTTTCTATGGTGTTAGAGAAGCTTGTTCTTATGAAGATGATATGACAAGTCTTGGTATGACTGTTGGTTTAGAAGGTAAATCTGTAATTGTACAAGGATTAGGTAATGTTGGATATTATGCAGCAAAATTCTTTTTAGAAGCTGGTGCTAAAGTCGTTGGTGTTGCAGAGTATAATGGTGGTGTTTATAACCAAGCAGGTATTGATATATTAAAATTAAAAGAGCATCAAATGTCAACTGGTTCTTTAACTGGTTTCGAAGGATGTGAAGATATCGAGAACTCTTTAGACTTATTAGAGTATGATTGTGATATTTTAATTCCTGCTGCTATTGAATCTGTTATACATGCAGAGAATGCGCCAAGAATTAAAGCAAAAATTATCGGTGAAGCAGCTAACGGACCAGTTACTGCAGATGGTCAAGAAATATTAATAGAAAGAGGTAAAATGATCATTCCAGATTTATATTTAAATGCGGGTGGTGTTACAGTTTCTTATTTCGAATGGTTAAAGAATTTATCACACGTAAGGTTTGGTAGAATGCAGAAGCGTTTTGAAGCAGGAGCATATGAGAAGTTATTAGAAACAACCGAGCGTTTAACTGATAAAACAGTTCCTGCTGCTGAAAAAGAGATTATTACTAGAGGTCCTGATGAGATCGATTTAGTATATTCTGGATTAGAAGAAACAATGATTTCTGCATATGGTCAGATTAGAAAGATCAAACATGAAAGAGAAGGTGTTAATGATTTAAGAACAGCTGCTTTTATTTGTGCAATTGAGAAATTAGTTGAATCATATACTTTAATGGGAATTTTCCCTTAATTGATGCTATGGCTATTAAATTAGATAAGACAGATCTTAAGATTTTAAGGATTTTACAGAAGAATGGTAAAATCACTAATATCCAACTTTCAAATGACATTGGATTATCTCCTGCGCCTACTTTAGAAAGAGTTAGGAAATTGGAGAATAGTGGTATAATTAAATCTTACCATGCCGTAGTAAATGCCGCTAAATTAGGTGTTAATATTACTACGTTTATGCAAGTAACATTGTCTTATCATAAAGCTAACGCTATTCAGTCTTTTAAGAATGAAGTAGATGCCATTGATGAAATAGTAGAGTGCTATCATGTAACAGGTCAAGGAGACTTCCTGTTAAAGGTAGTAACGCAAGATATTCATACATACGAAAGATTAATATTAGACAAGATTACAAACATCGAAGGTATAGGTCAAATTCAGACTATTATGGTGTTATCTTGTTTTAAAGATTCCAAAACATTACCTATGGACTATTAATAGTTCATAGGTAATTGTTTTTATAATATCCTTCTCTTTTATTGTATTCTTTCTGTAGCTGTAAAGTATTATTGTTTAGTACTTATAATGTTGTTTTAGCCTTATAATTTTTCTGTAGAATATTGTCCTTTTAAGATGGGTTCAATTTTATATATAAACCGCTCAATTTCAGGTTCTTTAACCTTAATTTTTTCCATTTTAACATGAAGGCAATTTGAAAAGTATTCTTGTATATCATTTAAGTAATTTGCTAATAATTGATTGGTCCATTTTGTATCCGATGTAATGTTGTATTTGTTTTTTAGAAATTTACCTAACTCTTGTCCCCATTCGTTATTGATCATATCTACATAGTTATCTAAAGGGCTATTATTGAAATCGTTTAATTGAGCATTTGTAAATTTACCAGTTGTTAATTCTGGTAGATGATGTCTTTCATGTAAATCTGCTATATAATCAGCCATTTCTTCAGAGAAGATACTCGTGATTAATGCTTGGGCAGTTATATGGTTAAAGGTATTGATATATCCTTTAGAAGTTGTGTCTGTTTTTATAACATTATTGGAGTCTATTTCGATAATATTGTGAACCATCACTTCAGCTAGATCATAGAATGCTGCATCTCCAGCTCCAAACAAATCGTTTCTTCTTCTTGCTAAAAGAAAAATTTGTGCTAGCTCTTCATGATGGTAAATAGCATAAGGAGAATTAAATACTAACGCTATTTTATCTAGTAGATCACCTCTTTGCGCTTTAAGAATGTCGCCTTGATCAACTCCGGATTCAAGAATGCTATTGATTTTTAGTTGGTTATGGCAATAAGATAGTACTACTTTAGAATATGCATTAGTATCGTTTTTAATTGCTGCAGAGTCACCATAGTAGTTGAATGTTACTATTTTCTTTAAATCATCTAAAGATTTAAATCTTGTGGTCATCAATGCATCTCCATATAAATAGTTTTGTTCAGTCAGCACAAATTGTTCTTCTTCATTATCGCACTTAAGAAGGGAATCGTCTATTATTTCTTGCTTGTTAGTACAACTGCATATCAAAAAGTATGGAATTATGTATAAAAGGTATTTCACTCTTGCAATTTAGGAAAAACAGCATTGAAGCTAAAGTCAGATGCAAGTAAAAATATTATTTGAGTATTACTTATCTTGGTATTATGAAATGGAAGTTGATTTTATTAAGCTCCTTATGTGTTCTTGTACTTAATGCCAAGGATTATAATATTCTAGATTTTGGAGCAGATTCTAGTGGTTTAAGTTTATCTACAATTGCGATACAAAGTGCTATAGATAAAGCTGTTAAGAAAGGCGGGGGTACTGTTGTTATTCCTAAAGGAGAATTTCTAACAGGAACTATTCAATTAGCCAGTAACATAGAATTGCATCTTGATGAAGGCGCAATATTAAGAGGTAGTACTAATCCAGATCATTATTATAGATTACAGCGAAAGAAGGCTTTAATTATCACTGAAAATGCGGAGCAAGTAAGTATAACCGGTATGGGAGAAATTGATGGTCAAGGTGCAGATCTGGCCTTGTATTTAGATAGCTTATTTTATGTTGGACAATTAGATAGTAACTTATATAATATCAGATTGAAGCGTCCGAAATGGTCTGTTAGGCCTCAAATGATTGAATTCTTTAACTGTAGTCATGTTTTAGTGTCTGGTGTTACAATCAAGAATGGTTCTAGTTGGGTACAACGATATGAGTTATGTAATCAACTTAGGATTGACAGCATTAAAGTAGAAAGTGATACTTACTGGAATAATGATGGGATTGATATAGTAGATTGCCAGAATGTAGTTATTAGTAATTGTGATATTAATGCTTCTGATGATGGAATTTGTATTAAATCTCATTTTGCTAATCAAGGAAATGGGGTAGTCTATTGTGAAAATATTCAGGTATTAAACTGTAAAGTTAGGTCAAGTGCAAGTGCAATTAAACTAGGGACAAATTCTTATGGAGGTTTTAAAAATATAGTTATAAAAAACATACAAGTCTATGATACTTATAGATCTGCAATCGCTATTCAAAGTGTTGATGGAGGTGTGATAGAGAATGTAATAGTAGAGAATGTATATGCAATTAATACAGGGAATGCATTATTTATAAGACTGGGAAATAGAATTAGAAATAGAGGTGAAGATGCAAAAGCTGGAAGTATTAAAGGTATCCATATTAAGGATTTAACTTGTGAGGTTCCGTTAGAGCATCCAGATTATAAATATCAGATTAGAGGACCAGAATTGCCATTTTTCCATAATGTTTTGCCGAGTTCTATTGTTGGAATACCTTATTCAAAAATTGAAGATGTAGTTCTAGAAAATGTTAAAATCCTCTATCCAGGAGGAGGAAATGCTGCTTATGCTAACATGTCTGAATACAAAGCTTCATCTGTACCAGAACAAATTGCTCATTATCCAGAGTTTAGTATGTTTGGAGAATTACCAGCTTGGGGCCTTTATTGCAGACACATTAGAGGTATTACCTTTAATAATGTATCGTTAGAAATTAAAGAACAGGACTATAGACCAGCTATTTATAAAGAAGATATAGAGGTTGAATTACCAATAGTTATTAATGTTGCTGGGGATCAAAAGGCGTTCTTTAAATAGTGGTGCTAATCATTGATGTTGACTACTTTCTTTATACATCTTAATTGTACGTTTTGTAGTCAACTTATTTTAGGACGGGACAGATATATAAAAAGCCCTTCGATTTTCGAAGGGCTTTTTTATTTCTATAAGTTGT
>JBELBA010000062.1:6809-11838 GCA_042095635.1 Chitinophagales bacterium | reverse complement strand
TTCCGATCTGATTAGTGCAAATGATTGATCAGAGTAATGATAATGGTACAGCAATCACAAGAAGATACTGGACTTATGGCGATGGAGGAGATATTGAGTGGACAGGTGCAGGAGACAATTTAAATACTGTAAGTCATGTATACACACCCGGTATCTGGACAGTTACACTCAAAGTATGTAATGGCCCATTAGAAACTGATTGTAACACTAAAACACTTACAGATAAAATAAAAATATATAATCCACCAAACGCTGAATTTACAGTAAATAATACTGCCGGCTGTATTCCCTTTGATGTCGAATTCACCAACACATCTACAGCAACAGATGGAGCTATAACAGATTACTTATGGGGTTTTGGAGATGGAAGTACCTCTGACCAAGAAAATATAACGCATAACTACAGCGTTAATGGAGATAGAACACCAAGTTTAACAGTAACAGATACAAATGGCTGTGACCATACCTACCCAGGTAACAGTACAGACATAGTCATTGAAGCCAGAGATCAAGTAAATGCGGATTTTTATGCAATAGAAACCAATTCCTGTAACCTACCCTTTTCAGTTAATTTTAAAGACACATCAAATTATGAGGGATTAGCTAATTTCAGTTGGGATTATGGCGATGGAAATAATGGTGCAAGTTTCAATCACATCTATACACAGGAAGGTAATTATGACGTCAAATTAATAGTTTCAACAGATGGAATTGGTTGTATTGATTCTATTTCTAAAGATGAGTTTATAAAAATAAATATTGATGATGAAATATCAATATCGGCAGACGCAATAACCTGTCCAAACGCCCCAGTTAATTTCACACTAAACTCTGATTGGCCAGTAACAGCTGTTTGGAATTTCGGGGATGTAGACAATAGTCAAAGTACCTCACTAAATCCAAGTTTTACGTATTCATCAGATAATGCAGGAATCGTTACAGTAAGTGTATCAATTACTAATCAAAATACACAATGTCAAATTCCAAATGCAGCAACATTTGATGTTACTATTAAAGATGTTACAGCAAAATTTTTAATGCTTCAAAATGAAGGCTGTAGTCAAGGTATAGAATTAGGCCCTGCATATATTAATAATACTTCATCAAATGCAACAGCGTACAACTGGGAAATCAAAAACAAAGATGAAGAGAATAATATATTATTTGTAACCAATTTTGAGGATGAAAACATAAGGCTTGACTCAACAGGAATTTACGATATTACTTTAACGGCTATTTCAGAAGATTGTGAAGATAGTTACACCATCACAGATGCTTTTAATTTAGCTAAAATTGAAGGAGATCTCGAAACCACAGGTAACGAAGATTTTGAATCTGGATCTATAAATGACGATAAACCAACTTATCCTCCTCAAGATGAGCAATTAAGAGGTGGATGTATACCCTTAACATTAGACTTTATACCAAATGTCGATTTTGGTGTTAGTGATAATCTTATAACAAGTATAGTATGGGATTTTGACGGTGGGGCGCAATCTATTGATCCTGTAACTACTACAAGCGATGACGATACAGTAAGCAATACTTTTGAAATAGAAGGAGAATTTATTATAACAGCAACTGTTAGTAACGGTAGTGGTTGTAGTATTGATATTAAAGATACAATTCAGGCTGGTTTTGAACCTAACATAGCTATCACAATTGATGCTATTCCAGATGAAATATGTGATAATATTAGCTTGAGTAATTATATTGAAAATAATACGGATGCAGAATTTCACTTGTGGGAATTTTATACCGGAGAGGTAAATGAAAATATGCCCTCTATAACAAATAGCATAAGCAATTATGATATTGAGCCAGATATAATTCATGACGATAATAAAGAAACTTATAATGTAAGATATACCGCTGAAAAGTATGGTTGTATAAATACCATAACTTATCCTGAGTTAGTTAAAATAAAAGGGCCTATTCTTCATGCATCTGGTACTGTCATATGTGGCAAATCAGCGCTTCTGATTTTTAATAATTATGTAGCTTCTAGAACAACTATAGATGCAGAAACTTATGAATGGAAATATGTCGGAGATGCTTTTGACAGCTATAATGATGGAGATAATATCTCAAAACCTAGTGAACCCGAAACTGGCCAAATACAAGTAAATACAGGAGGAGAATATTATGCTAGTATAACGGTTACCGGAGATGGTTGCACAATAACTGATACTATTGTGTCTAAATTTGGCTATTTGGATGTTAATTATTCTTTGAACACAGACAGCATTTATTGCCCTGGTGAAGAAATTGAAATCAGTTTTCTAAATTTAGGAGATGACGTAGATAGTATTAGACTATATGTTTCTGAACAACCACTAGATGAAACTGAAGAAGCTGATAAAGTTATTGAAGAACCTGCTTATAATCCACCTACCCAAAATGCTATTTATGAACCTGATTCTATATTATCAACCTATAGATTCACGCTAGGAGAGCCAAATACAGATGAAATAACTGGCTATTATGATATTAGCGCATCTTATTATAATGTAGAATTAGGTTGTGCTACTCCATTATTTGAAACGGATAGTATTTTTAGAATAGTTAGTATGAAGCCAAGATACATAGCAGATAAAGTAGATGGTTGTCCGCCCTTAAGCGTCAATTTTAATGACCAATCTTCTGGAGATTTTGCAATAACGGATTGGAATTGGAGTTTTAATTACAATGTATTTGATACAATCGTAAATAATATAGATACAATAATTAATAATGATACCACATTTTATGATACACTAGTTATTGGAGGAGATTCTTCCTTTGACACTAGCGTCATTATCACTGACAGTATTTTTGATGGTGATACAAGCTACAATAATTTAGGACCGGCCACTTCTGCCAATCAAAACCCATTACACACTTTCAATGAAGCTAGAGATTACGGCGTAATTCTTGAAATTACAGATATACAAGGTTGTTCTAAAAGTTTAGCAGATACCATAATTAGAGTTACTTTTCCTCAGCCAAATTTTGAAATTGAAAATGATACTGTTTGTTTTAATCGAAAAATTGGGCTTAGATACACGGGTTCTATAGATAAGCCTTATTATAATCCACAACTACTTGAAGACTATACTATGACGTGGGATTATGATGATGGATCTGCTAGAGATACTGTCATAAATGCAGAAATTGATTCACACACATACGCAGCAGGTGGACTTTATACCATAAAACTTATAGCAAAAGATAGAAATGGTTGTAAAGACAGTATAACAAAATCCCTCAATGTACAACAACCATCAGCTTACTTGTATACAGAAAATGATAGAACTAAATATTGTCCTGCACTGGGAATAACTTTCAACGCAGATAGTTCAAGTAAAGACATAACAGAACTCTTTTGGGCTTTTGGAGATGGTAATGCAGGGAGATTTGATACTACAGAGCAATTTACTGCATTTAATAATTACCAAATTGCTGGAAATTTTGATATTCAACTTATAGGTCAAACATCTGTAGGTTGCCTAGATACATTTATAAGAGAAGATTACATTCAAATAGCAGGACCTATTGCAACAATTCTTGTCGATACTTTAGAAGGTTGTCGAGGCATGGCCGTCGAATTCTCACTTACGGAAATGGAAGATGTAACTGGATACATTTGGGACTTTGGAGATGGTACCGTAGATAATACTTCAGCTACACCAGTAACCTATAATTATAATCAAGGAGGTGACTTTAATCCGTCCGTTCAAATTACAGATCAAGACCCTAGTGATCCTGGTGCTGCCAGTTGTACATACTCTATTCCATACAAGGATAAAATATATATTCACGATATCAATTCGGATTTCTCAATATCCCAGGCAATAGGTTGTAAACCTTTAGACGTAAGCTTTGGAGATTCAACTACTTTAAATGAAGATACTTATGATAGCATTCAAGCTCAACTAAGTGTATGGACTTGGTATTTTGAACATCAAAATATTGTAGATGCAAGAGATACCATAAAGACACAAAACACTTCCTATAGTTTCCCTGATACAGGTATATATTCTATTAAATTGGTAGCCGAAGACTTGATGGGTTGTAAAGACTCTACAATATTTGCAGACACAATTGATGTTTACGGATCTTTCGCAAACTTTAATATAGCCAATTTTAATGGTTGTGATCCTTTACTTGTAGAATTTGAAGATTCATCCTTTGCAAGAGATGCAGCTATTATTTCAATGTTTTGGCAATTTGGAGATAACAATACAGATTCAATGGCTAACACCAATAACTTATATACTATTGATTCCAATTTATCAAGGGACTCTTTTAATGTTAGCTTATTAGTTGAAGATGCCCGCGGTTGTAAAGATTCACTTGAGTATATGGATACAGTTAGTGTTAGTCATCCAAGACCATCGTTTAATGTAAGTGATACAGTTATTTGCTTGCAAGATTCACTTGCATTGATTGACAATAGTGATGGAATCGCACTCAAATATTATTGGTATGAGGACAAAAATATTTCAACCGATCAAACTCTTATTGATTCAGCAGATAATAACTCACCTGTATACTATTTCCAAGAAGATGGAATTTATGACATAAAATTAATACTTACGGACACTAATTCTTGTAAAGACTCTCTAATTAAAACCGCTTTAGTTGATGTTCATCAGCCCGTTGCTTCTTTCACGAATTTACCAGGTTATAAGTATTGTCCCGATACAACTATTCAATTTATTGATTCTTCTTACAGAGCCGATATCATTACGCAATGGAAATGGTGGTTTGGCCAAAGTGACTCTATTACCATTACAGATAGTAGTTTAAAAAACTATACCCACACTTTTGAATATTCAGATACTTTTGATGTAAGACTTGAAGTAACTACATTCAAAGGATGTAAGGATGATACAATAAAAGAAAACTTCCTAAATGTTGAAGGACCATTTGCTATTTTACCAGCTTATGACACGATAGGTTGTGAATGGACTCGTATCAACTTTGAAATTGATGATTCCAATAATATTAGTGAATATAGATGGATATTTGATGATGGCGATACATC
>JBELBA010000062.1:0-6709 GCA_042095635.1 Chitinophagales bacterium | reverse complement strand
ATGATTCCAATAATATTAGTGAATATAGATGGATATTTGATGATGGCGATACATCAGATTGGATTCAAAATGGAATAATACAGCACACTTACAAACTAAGAGGTAAATTTGGACCTTATTTGGAAATGAAAGATGGGGGTACTTGCTTAGATACAATTTTTGCTAGCGATACCATTGAAATTGAAAATTTAACAGCCAAATTTGCTATAGATACACTTAGGGCTTGCCTAGGGTATAACTTTTCATTTAGTGATGAAAGTACTACTGAAGAAGATGATGTACCTACTTTCCAATGGAGTTTTGGTGATGGAGATTCATCATCTACAGCCAATACAACACATCAGTACCTCAGGGCAGACACCTTTACAAGTGAATTAATCTTATATTCCAATAGTAGCATAAACTGCATAGATACTATGATTCAAAATATCATAGTCGATTCTTTGCCCATTATATATATTAATGACATAGATACACTTTGCCAGAGGGATACCATGGAATTACCTGTTAGCTCAGTTGGACAGTATACATGGACACCCAATGAGACAATATCATCTGATACAATAATGAATCCAATGGTATGGCCAGATAGTACTACTAATTACCATTTGAGCGTTAAAGATAATTATAACTGCGTAAGCGATACAAACATTACTATTCATGTAACGGGTATTAACCTAGATGAATATTCAATTATGCAAGACTTATTTGCACAAGAAGATTCTCAAGTTTGTGCTCCATTTAACTATCAAGAACAAGCAAATATTGATAACGTTAACAATTGGAAGTGGCTTTACTCCCATAACAATGATTCCTCTAGTGAACAATTATCAGATCATTTATTTGATCAAGCAGGTTCTTATCAAGTAACATTAATCGCCTATCATGGAACGGGTAACATTTGCACAGATACAGTCAGAAAAACTATAAATGTAGATTCAATTCCACTTATTTTCTCTATTGATGATGACACCATTTGCATAGGAGATACAGTATTTTTAAATACAAATACCTCAGCAAATTACCAGTGGTCACCTAGTAATTATTTGATAGACTCTAATGCACTCTCTGCCGTTTCAGTTCCTCAAACAAACATTACCTATTTAATAGCAGTTAATGACAATAACGGATGCAATAACAGCGAGGAAATAAATATCACTGTATTGGGAATGGAGCCAGATGCTTTCAATGTAATTGTAAACGAATTTGATACAGATACTTCCTCTTGTTTACCGCTAAATTATAATTTTAATAATACTGCTGTAGCGAGCGTAGAAAGTATGATTTGGGATTTTGGAAATCAGGATAATTCTACAAACTACACCATTGATTATAATTATGAAACACCTGGTATTTATACCCTTCAATTAATAACGGGAACGGGGCTAAATAGCGCTTGTTTAGACACTTTTGAAAGACAAATTAGCGTAGATTCTATACCAATAATTAGATCTATTACCCAAGATACAGTGTTATGTATTGATTCTACAATAAGATTAAATGTTAACGATAGTATTGGAACATTGGTATGGTCAGATGAGCCGTTTATTAATGGTCAATATACAACAGATACTTCCTCAACAAATAACCCTTTTATCGTGTCACCAAGAGAATCTTACAGACATCATGTTATCCTTTATGACTCTGCTGGATGCTATGATACTAGTAGTGCATTTGTCAGAATTTATAATCCAGGAATTGGATCTGTAGATATCCTTCCTAGAAATATGGATTCGGACACGGTAAGTATTGCAGAGAATTCTTATGCATTGATGTATTCTTATGTGACGTATCCATATATTGAAAACATTACTTACGAATGGTTCCCAAGAGATTTAATAACCTGTATTTCTTGCACTGACACAACAGATGCCAATAGAGCCCAAGACATTAAATTTTTAGGAGACATTATTTATGGTCAGGATTCTACGTTTTACTTATGTAAATTAATCATTAGAGATGAATTTTATTGTCTACTGGATGAAGATGAATTAGAAGTTCTAGTTAAACACAAATTTACACAAGAAGTACCTGATGCTTTTAGTCCAAATGGAGATGGTATCAATGATGAACTTTTTGTTAGAGGTTGGGGAATTGAAGAATTACTAGAATTTAGAATCTATAATAGATGGGGCGAAATCGTTTTTGAAACTGCGGATATTAATGAAGGATGGGACGGAACCTATAAAGGAGAACCAGTTAGTGCTGGTACTTATATCTATACCTTAAAGGCAAAATCTATAAGAGGAGTTGAAACACAGCTTAAAAAAGGTGATTTCTTAATTATTAGATAAGTCACTATTTTAGTTGAATGAAAATATTGATCCTATCAAATAGAATACCCTACCCCCTTAAAGATGGGGGTGTAAAGGCGATAGATCAATTATTAAGAGGATTTGTAGATCAAGGACATGAAGTTGATTTAGCCTGCTTCAATACAAGTAGACATCACATAGACCTTAATACGCTCCCTAGTTTTTATCAAAATAAAATCAACATACATACAGTTGAAATAGATACAAACATTAAACCTTTAGGTGCAATTAAAGCCTTAATCAAAAATGAATCTTATCACTTATCACGATTTATAAGCAAGGACTTTAAGCAATTATTAATTCATCTATTTAAAGACCAATCATTTGATATTATTCATATAGAGGGGCTTTTCATGTGTCCTTATATTGATCTAATAAGCTCACTTACTAAAGCTAAAATTGCATTAAGAAGTCATAATATTGAGCATCAAATATGGAAAAAATTAGCGTTAAGAGCTAAAGGACTCAAGCAATGGTATCTAAACAAGCTTTGGAAACAGTTAAAAGCATTTGAAGATTTACAATACACTAAAGTTGATTTCAATATTCCTATCGCTGAAGGAGACTTAGATTATATCCAACAACATCAAGGCCAAAATACATTGTGCATTCCTTATGGATTAAATGAAATTCCAGATAGAAAGACTAAAACCTTCCAAGCTAAAATTGGTTTTCTAGGCTCTCTAGAATGGCAACCTAATATTGAAGGAATGGAGTGGTTTATAGATCAATGTTTTCCTTCGATTTCTAAAACCAATAAAGAAGTAGAACTCATTATTGCTGGTAGAAATATACCTTCCTATATCTCTAAGATCAACCATCCTCAGATTAATATTCTTGGAGAAATTGAAGATATCAATGACTTCTATGATGAGGTTGATATTGTAATTGTACCCTTACTGAGTGGTAGTGGAATGAGAATAAAAGTAATTGAAGGAATGGCTTACAATAAGCTGATTATCTCTACAAGCATTGGTGCAGAAGGTACATTATATCAAGATGGAGAAAACATTATTATTGCAGATGATGCATCAACTTTTATCCAAAAAGTGAATGAAGCAATTCAAAAATTTGACGAATATATTACAGTTACTAATAATGGTTATGATCATATTAAGAAAGAATTCAATAATATTGAGCTTATAAAAAAGCTAATTAGTTTTTATCAATCTTAATGCAGTTAGAATATCTACATATCATATTTATCTTAAGTTTTGGAGCCATTCTTATGAGCTATCTCTTCTACCCTATTCTATGCATTGCAGTTGCTAAGGTGATTAAGAAGAAAAATTATGCAGCCTATCATCCTTCAGTGACTATAGTCTGCGCTGCTTATAATGAATCCGGCATTATCAGAGCAAAACTGGATAGTTTATTAAGATCTAATTATGATCGATCTAAATTAGAGATATTAATTGGAGACGATGGATCAACTGATGGTACAGCCAAAATTATAGACGATGTTCAAAAACTATTTGATCATGTAAAACTAGTTCCTTTTAATGGAAGAAACGGTAAACCAAAAATTATTGAGACATTAACGGCTCAAGCAAAAGGTGAAATTATTATAAGTACGGATGCCAATATTATCTTCGATAAAGACACTATTAAATTATTAGTTGCTCCATTTCAGGATGAAAAAATTGGCTTAGTAGATACCATCATCAAAAGTAATGAGACCAATAAAGAAGGTATAGCAAAACAAGAACAATCTTATATTGGATTAGAAGCAGATTTAAAACATGCAGAAGGTAATGTATTTGGAGCAATGATGGGACCATTTGGTGCATGTTTTGCCATTAGAAAATCACTTTATAAACCACTACCAGCTAACTTCTTAGTAGATGATTTCCATATCTGTATGAATATCTTAAAGGACGGCTATAAAGCCATCAGCATTAAGGAAGCAATCGTATTTGAGGAAGTAGCTACCGAATTAAAAGAAGAGATTAGAAGAAAAACGAGAATTGCAACTGGAAATATTCAAAATTTATTTTTCTTCAAAAGCTTATGGCTAAACCCTTTTAGCAAAACATTTATTCCATTTGTATTTCATAAAGTATTGAGATGGTTTGGACCAATATTTTTAATCCTTGCGCTCATCTCCAATTGCCTTTTATATCTGCAATTACCGTCAGATACTATGATAAGAATTTTACTGATATGTCAGCTATTACTATATATCGGGTCATTATTTGACTTAATTCTACAAAAAATTGGAATACATACTGTATTTTTAAGGTATATAAGCCATTTCTTAGGAATGAATTGGGCTTTGTTACTAGGATTTATTCGTTATTTCAAAGGAGTTAAAACAAATGTCTGGGAACCAACCAAACGAAATCAGTAGTAAATTAAACACTATTGAAGAAGCTATTGAGGACATCAAAGCTGGAAAAGTAATTATTGTAGTTGATGATGAAGACAGAGAAAATGAAGGCGACTTCATTGCTGCTGCTTCAATGGTAACACCTGAAATGATCAATTTCATGGCAACACATGGAAGAGGTTTAATTTGTGCCCCATTAATCGAAGATAGGTGTGAACAATTAGGATTAGAATTAATGGTACAAACCAATAATGCTGCCTATGAAACACCATTTACTGTTTCTGTAGATTTGATTGGTCATGGTTGTACAACTGGAATATCTGCTAGTGATAGATCTAAAACTGTACAAGCCCTTATTAATCCGGAAACTAGACCTGAAGAATTAGGTAAGCCAGGACATATCTTTCCTTTGAAAGCAAAGAGAGGTGGTGTATTAAGAAGAGCAGGACATACTGAAGCTTCTATAGACTTAGCAAGACTTGCTGGTTTGGACCCTGCAGGTGTAATTGTAGAAATCTGTAATGAAGATGGTTCTATGGCAAGGATGCCAGACTTAATTCAAATTGCTGAAAGATTTGATTTAAAGTTGGTTACGATCAAAGATTTGATTGCATACAGAATTAAAAGAGAAAGCTTAATTAAGCGTTCTATTGAACTTAAATACGAGTCTAAATACGGAGACTTTGATTTAATCGCATATGAACAGGTTACATCTGGTGAAATTCATTTTGCCTTAATTAAAGGTAACTGGGCAGAAGATGATGCTGTGATGGTAAGAGTGCAATCTTCTAATGCCCAATTAGATATGCTTGCAGCTTTAAAGAAAGATTATGTATCCCCTATTGACGAATCATTAAAAATGATTGCTGAAAACAAAAGTGGAATTCTTTTATATATGGCTCAGAACTCAAATGCTGAATTGATTATTAAACAACTAAAGGCTTACAAACTTAAACAAGAAGGAATAAGCCAAGAAGAAATCTATCTTACACTAAACTTAAAGATGGATAATAAAGATTACGGTGTAGGTGCTCAGATACTAAGAGACCTTGATGTATCCAAGATTAATCTTATCAGTAACAAAGCACAAAAAAGAAGAGCAATTGATGGTTACAGCCTAGACATTGTTGATACAACACCAATTGATTACAATAAAAAATAGTCCTACTTAATGGAAAATATCTTGCTTACCGATTTCAATACGCCTTTTGAAACGGTGCCTTTTTCTCAAATTAATAATGAGGACTTTGGACCTGCAATTGAAAAAGGAATTACGCTTGCAAAAGAAGAGATAGAAGCAATTAAAAATAATCCTGATACTCCCAACTTCGAAAATACAGTTTTAGCCTTAGAAGCTGTGGGTAAAGGTTTAGACCAAGCTTCTACTGTTTTATTTAACCTGAATTCTTCAGAAACAAATGATGAGATTCAAAAGATCTGCAGAGATGTCTCTCCTTATTTAACTAAGTATTCTAATGATATAATCTTAGACCTAGCTTTATTTGAGCGTGTTAAATATGTATTCGACCATAAAGTAACATTAGGTTTAAATCAAGAACAAACTACATTATTAGAGAAATCTTATAAAGGTTTTGTTAGAAATGGCGCTTTATTGAATGATAAGGAGAAAGAACAATTAAGGTTAATAGACGAGGAAAAATCAAAAATTAGTTTAGAATTTTCTGAGCATGTATTGGCTGATACTAATGCTTATGAATTAATCATAGACAGAGAAGAAGATTTAGCAGGAATACCAGAACAAATCATTGAAGCTGCTGCAGGTAGAGCAAAAAGTAAGAACTACGAAGGCAAATGGTTATTTACTTTGGACTACCCTAGTTTTGTACCATTCTTGACTTATGCAGATAATAGAACCTTAAGACAAGCAATACATAAAGCATTTGCGGCTGTAGGTCATGGAGACAATGAAAATAATAACGAATCGATTGTTATTAGAATTGCCAACTTAAGACATCAAAGAGCACAATTACTAGGATATGAAAGTCATGCACACTTCACTTTAGAAGAAAGAATGGCATCTAATCCAGCAACAGTAATCGATTTC
>JBELBA010000061.1:0-11871 GCA_042095635.1 Chitinophagales bacterium | reverse complement strand
GCACCATCATTAACATAAATATCTGAAACCGTATTCTTATTTTTAGCAAATGTACAATTGATGATTTCTAAATTTGCTGTTGCATTACTGTTATAAACCGAACCTTTACTTCCTTTTTGTTCATAAAAAAGGCAATTTATTATTCGCATATCAGCATCAAAAGCGTTGTATAGAGCTGAACCATAATAAGCATCATTTCCTCTAAAAACGCAACTAGACAACTCTACGGATGCAAAATCAAAAGTCATAATTGCACCACCTCCGTCAGTATTTTGAATAGCTTTATTTTGCTTAAACAAACATCTTTTAAATTTTATTCCTTTTGAACCAATCATAAAAGCGCCACCATAATCACTCTGAAAACCTTCAAACGTTAAGTCGTTAAAATGAATACTATCGGCATCTGATTGCAACTGCATGAATTGATTATCAGCACCTTCAATATTTTTGAATATAGTACTATCCATTCCCCTACCTTGAATAACATAGCCATTACCGTATAAAGAAATTCCATCATCAAATAAATACTCGCCTGTTTCTACAAAAATGGTATCTCCTTTATTAAAAGGGGGTAAATTATTTAATGTAGCCTTTGCATTAACTGCACTCAATCCATCATTAGCATCATCTCCTGATGGAGATATATAATAGTTTGCAGCATTTAGGCAGTAAAACAGCGTTAATAATGGCAGTAAAAGTATTCTCATAAGGGTAATTTTTGAAGGGCTTTAAGAAGCGTGTGGTTTTATACGAAAAAACCCTTCAAATGTTTACCTAAAATTAAAAGAAATGAAATCTATTTTAAATAGCCTACTTTCCAATACAGAAGTCCCTAAAAATAGAATCTAGGAGGTCGTCGGTGCTTATTTCACCTGTGATGTTGCCAAGTGCGTGAAGTGATTTACGGATATCGATCGCTAATAAATCTCCGGTTAGGCCGGCATGCATGGCATTTAATACATCTTCTAGTGCATGTTTGGCTTCTGACAACGCTTGGTAATGTCTAGAGTTAGTAATAATAGTGGTTGATGTATCAATTTGTTCTGATAATACTAGATCTACTAATTGCTTTTGTAAGTCTTCAATCTGAGCTTTCTCTTTAGCAGATATACCTATTGTATTGTATGCATCAAAATCTTTGGCCCAATTTTCTGCGCCTTCTTTATCAGTTTTATTAGCAACGATAATTAGATGTTGCTGATCTATAGCTAAATCATCAATGTCTTTTTGTAATTCTTCACTATTCATAATAGCGGCATCAAATAAGTAAACGACCAACTTAGCTTCTCTAATCTTTTCGAAGGTCTTCTCGATACCGATAACTTCTATCTCATCTTCCCCTTGTCTGATACCAGCTGTATCTATAAACCTAAATGTAATTCCATTTAAGGTCATCGTCTCTTCAATCGTATCTCTTGTTGTACCTTCAATCTGAGAAACAATTGCACGTTCTTCATTTAATAGTGCGTTTAATAAAGTAGACTTACCAGCATTGGGTCTTCCAACAATAGCAGTTGGTACTCCATTTCTAACGACATTACCAAACTCGAAAGATTGAATTAAACCAGTTAATACCTTTACTGTGCTTAAGATCAAGTCTTCTAATTGACTTCTATCTGCAAATTCTACATCCTCTTCCGAGAAGTCTAATTCTAATTCTACTAAAGATGCAAACTTGATTAATTGTTGTCTTAATGCACTAATCTGATCTTTAAAACCACCTTTCATTTGTCCGAGTGCAATATCTCTAGACATTTCATTTTCGGAATGAATTAAATCATTGACTGCTTCTGCTTGTGAAAGGTCAATTCTACCATTTAAGAATGCTCTTAAAGTAAATTCTCCTTGAGTAGCTAAACGAGCACCTTGATCAATCAACACACGTATCAATTGATCCTGAATAAAGGTAGATCCATGGCATCCAATCTCTACAATATCTTCTCTAGTATAGGTTCTTGGTGCTTTAAAAACCGTCACCATAACTTCGTCAATTACTTTGTCTTTATTATGGATATGACCATAATGTACAGTATGTGACTGGACAGCAGACAAATCTGGCCCACGGAAAACTTTATTAGCTATAGCAATGGATGCTTTACCGGACAAACGTACCATTCCTACCGCTCCTACCCCATAGGCAGTTGCCAAAGCTACTATTGTTTCATCCTGGTGTAAACTTTCCATTTGCATAAGGCAAAAATACAAATTACTTCATTAAAAGGCCGAAATCATTGAATTCTTATACATGATGTGTTGAAGTAAAATAATTTATCAATATAGTCTTAGGTTAATAAGCTAGTAACACTTTAGTATCTTTGATACATGAAAGTACTTTTTGTTTGTCTTGGTAATATCTGTCGTTCTCCGCTTGGAGAAGGAATTCTTCAACACAAAATCAATCAACAAGGATTAGATTGGGAAACGGATTCAGCAGGAACTGCTGCCTATCATGTTGGTGAGAAACCAGATAAAAGATCTGCTGCAATCGCCAAAGAACATGATATTGATATCAATGTTCAGCGTGCACGTCAATTTATAAAATCAGACTTCAATGCCTTCGATCACATCCTTGTGATGGATGATTCTAATTTTAATAATGTGATGCTTTTAGCTGCGTCTTGCGAAGAAGAAGCTAAAGTTGAAAAGCTATTGGATTATGGAAATGCTACTATCAAAGATGTTCCGGACCCATATTATGAAGGTGGTTTTGATGGTGTCTTCAACCTTATCGAACAAGCCATTGACGATTTTATAGCAAAGCATTAGCCTCTTGGGGATGAGGGCTTTCTTCCTTATCTTTAACCTATGAGTAAAAAAATTGGTGTACCTAAGGGAACAAGAGACTTTGGTCCAGAACAAGTGATCAAGCGAAACTTCTTATTTAATACAATCAAAGAAGTATTTGAACTACATGGTTTTCAACCATTAGAAACACCTTCTTTTGAAAATGTAGAAACTTTAACTGGAAAGTATGGAGATGAAGGAGATAACTTAATCTTTAAGATTCTTAATTCTGGTAACTATCTAAACAAAAGCAAAGCTAACTTGGTAGTAGCTGATTCTTTAGAAGCACTTTCAAGTAACCCAATAAATACTTTAGAAGCAGCAGATAAGTCTGCACTCAATGGATTAACTACAAAGATTTCGGGTAAAGCTTTAAGATATGATCTTACTGTACCTTTCGCTAGATATGTTGTAATGAATCAAAATGAGATTTCATTCCCTTTTAAGCGCTATCAAATTCAACCAGTTTGGAGAGCAGATAGACCTGCAAAAGGCAGATATCAAGAGTTCTACCAATGTGATGTAGATGTTATTGGATCTAATAGCTTAATTAATGAAGTAGAGCTAATCTCTATTTATGACATGGCGCTTTCTAGATTAGGCTTAACCGAATTTAGTATCCTTATTAATAATAGAAAGGTACTGTCTGGGATGGCAGACTACCTAGGATTAACAGATCACTTTACAGCTATAACAGTGGCTATTGACAAGTTAGATAAGATCGGTGGGGAGAAAGTAAAAGAGGAATTAATCAATAAAGGAATAGATGCAAATAAAGCAGATGCTGTTATTGATTTTATTTCTATATCAGGTTCTAATAAAAAGGTTTTAGATCAGTTAAAAACAACTATTGGAACTACCGAAACAGGAGCAAAAGGAATAGAAGAATTAGAAACATTGTTTGATAATGTAGGACAGTTAGATATCCAAAATGCGAATATCAAATTCGATATCAAATTAGCTAGAGGATTAAATTATTATACTGGAGCCATCTTCGAAGTTACAGCAGACAATGTTGAAATTGGAAGTATTGGTGGCGGAGGAAGATATGATGACTTAACGGGTATCTTTGGCTTAAAGGATATGTCTGGGGTTGGAGTATCATTTGGTGCAGCAAGAATATTTGATGTAATGGAAGAGTTAGCGCTATTTAAAAACTTAGCTTTAAATAGTTCTGAAGTATTGATCTCTTGTTTTGATAACGAAGGGATTAACTATGCCTTAAAACCACTTTCAAAATTAAGAGCAGCTGGTATAAAAGCAGAAGTCTATCCGGACGCTGCTAAAATGAAAAAGCAAATGAAATATGCGAATGATAAGCACATCCCATATGTAATTATCATTGGTTCTAATGAAATAGAAACAGGAACTTTATCCTTCAAAAATTTCAATACAGGTGAACAAGAGCACTTGAACATTGATCAAATTATAGCAAAAATTAAATCTTAAGTATATGGCTTACAATCATACGATTAGCAATGAATTACTGGATTTCGATACATTAAGAAAAATCCTATATACTAAAACAACACTAAGACTTAGTGAAGAAAGTACAAATCAAATTATCAAATGTAGAACCTACTTAGATAATAGATTAGATAAGGATGATAGTCCAGTATATGGTATTAATACAGGATTTGGATCTTTATGTGATGTAAAGATTTCAAAGCCAGATTTATCGACATTGCAAGCTAACTTAGTTAAGTCACATGCATGTGGTGCTGGAGATGAAGTGAGCTCTGAAGTAGTAAAATTAATGCTTTTCCTTAAGATTCAATCTTTATCCTACGGACATTCTGGTGTTCAGTTAATCACTGTACAAAGATTAATTGATCTATTTAATAATGAAATCTACCCTGTTGTATTTAAACAAGGTTCTTTAGGTGCAAGTGGAGATTTAGCACCATTAGCACATTTAGCTTTGCCATTAATCGGAGAAGGTGAAGTGAGATATAAAGGAAGCTATGTAACTTCTGAAAACTTAAATAAAAACTTCGATTGGAAGCCAATTGAATTAGCCTCTAAAGAAGGATTAGCTTTATTGAATGGAACGCAGTTCATGTCTGGTTTTGGATCATGGGTTTTAGTACAATCTCTAAGACTTTCCAAATGGGCAGATATCATCGGTGCTATTTCATTAGAAGCATTTGATGGTAGATTAGAACCTTTCGATGATTTAGTGCATCAAGTAAGAAGACATAAAGGGCAAATTAAAACGGCTGATTTCTTTAGAGACTTATTAGCAAACAGTGAAATACAGGTTCAATTTAAAGAAGCCGTTCAGGATCCTTATTCATTCAGATGTATTCCTCAAGTACACGGTGCATCTAAAGAATTCTTAGATCATGGTTTACAGATTATAAAAAAAGAAATCAATGCGGTAACAGATAACCCAAATATCTTTCCGGATGAAGATAAGATCATCTCTGGTGGTAACTTCCATGGACAAATTTTAGCTTTAGCTTTCGATTCTATTGCTATTGCATTACACGAATTAGGAGACATTTCTGAAAGAAGAACCTATAAACTAATCAGTGGAGAGAGAGGTTTGCCGCCATTCTTAGTAAATAATCCTGGTATCAATTCTGGTTTTATGATTCCGCAGTATACTGCTGCGTCGATCGTTTCTCAAAACAAACAATTATGCACACCTGCATCAGCAGACTCTATTACTTCTTCTAATGGACAAGAAGATCATGTAAGTATGGGAGCAAATGGAGCTACTAAGTGCCATAGAGTAACAGAGAACTTAGAAAGAATTTTAGCTATTGAATTACTAAACGCTGCTCAAGCTATTGAATTTAGAAAACCAAAGAAGACATCAGCTAAATTAGAAAAGCTATTAACTGATTACAGAAAAGTGGTAACATTTGCCGAGAATGACGAATATCTTAAACCAAAAATCGATGCAAGTATTGAGTTCTTGCAGAATTACGATATCGACTTTATAATGAAGGAAATCATTTAATCTTTTTATTAAGACAACCTTTAAATAGCTTTCATAAGACTACTAAGTGTGAAAGCTATTTTTTTATATACTATTCTATTGTTCAATTTATTTGCATTTAGCTAAATCTATTGAGAGATGGTAGTACTCAATTTGAAATAAATGCAAACAGCGATCTTGAATGAAGCCTTTAAATCAATGAAAAAATATGCAAGTATAGCGCACAATATAAATCTCACTATCTACAAAAATAGAGGAATAACTACAAACAATTTAGTTGTCAATTTTTATCCCAAAATTGCAAATGGATCTGAAGCAAGAAAAGTAAAACTAATAGCGCTTAAGAATCAAATTCCTACTGCTTATCAAAAGTAGTATTGATTACATGACCATCAATATCTGTGTGCTTAATCGCTAATTCCTTGTTTGTTAACTTAACGATCTCATAAACTACAGTATCAATTACAGTAGTATCTCTCCATTCTACTGTAAAGTCATCATATACCTTAGGCCATTGAGTACCAGCAGTGTGATAAATGGTAAACTCACCAGCATCACTTGCCATATCATGTAAGAATGGAGATGTTGATCCATCAAAGTATGTAAATAAACCAGTACAAGAATCTTTGTATTCTTCACAAAGATCGAATGTCCAAGTCTGCATCGTATCTTCTTCTGTTAATACCATGATGCTATCCTCATCAATTAAAGTGTTAATCACCCAACTACCTTCTAGCTTATTTAATGCCGTTTTCTCTTTAGAGCAAGACATTAAAATTAATACTATTACTAGACCTAATACACTTAAATTAATCTTCATTATTTATCATTTTATCTATGGAAACCCATAATTCTTCAGCTGCTTTATCCCAAGAAAATTTATCTTTTTGAATACAACCTTTTTTAATCATATCTTTTTTTATGTCTGCATTTTTACTTAGTAAATTCATTTTTTCTAAAATATCTTTTTCAGAAAAAGGATCTATAAATAAAGCAGCGTCTCCACCGACCTCTGGCATACTTGAAGTATTACTAGTAACTACCGGAACACCTGAAGACATTCCTTCTAATATTGGTATACCAAATCCTTCAAAAATGGAAGGATAAAATAAGACCTCTGCAGCACCAATCACCTCTTTTAGTTCTTCAAAAGCAAGATGAGACAAAAATACTACATCCTCCTTAAATTTCATCTTATTATAGAAAAGATCTAAATCATTATTTGCCCAAGCACTTCTACCAACTAAAAGCAACTTATAATTAAGCTGATCATTTTCTTTAAAAGTTTCAAAAGCCTTTAACAATCTTAATACATTCTTTCTTGGATGAATAGCGCCAACATATAAGTAATATGGATCACCATTAGTGATTCTATTTCTCACTTCTAATTTCAATTCATCAGAAAGTATATCAAAGTCATTATTAAAACCATTATAAATGACATCAATCGGTGTTTTCGTTTGATACTGATCAATAATATCTTGTTTAGAAAAATTAGATACGGTTACAATCCGTTTTGCTTTCTCTACAAACTGAGGAACTCTCGTCTTATAAAAATTCATTACATTTTTTGGCAATCCAAAACTACCGTGCTCAAAAGCCAAATCGTGCAAGACCATTAATTGAGGTATAACTGTATTTAGGGAGCAATATCCATCAGGAGAGATAAATGCATCTATATTATACTTCTTCAAGTAATAAGGTAAAGTAGTATCAAACCATAACTTCCATAAGAAAGGAGCTCTTGCTGGTGGATAGACCACAACTGGTTTTACATTATGCTCGAAGACAAATTGACGATCAAAAGGACGATCGAAAAAGAAAACAAAGTCGTGCTCTGGATGTGCTTTAACAATACGTCGCATGGTTTCATAAGTAAACCATCCAATTCCTTCTAGCTTACCATTTAATAAAAACCTTGTATTGACGCCAATTCTCATACCTTACTGATTAATCTGAAATTACATACAATAAATAATTATGTCTAATTTTAGTACTGATAATTACCAAAATGAAAAAGAAATTCATTTCTAATCTTGTATTACTTCTAAGTCTTAATATTCCTATTAAAGCACTTTGGATACTCTATGTAGATAGAAAGGTATATAACCATGCAGATGTTGGTCAGGCCGTCTATGGAGAGTATGCTTCAATACTGAGTTTCTCCTTTATGTTTCATTTTCTTTTGGACCTTGGTGTCTCCAATTACAACAATAGAGCTATCGCTCAAAAACCAAGTTTACTTAATGTCCATTACCCCAATATTACACTTATTAAAGCCTTATTGACTATTGTATACTTGGCAGTAGTATTCCTTGTAGCAGACTTACTAAACTTTTCAGAACAAAGTATTTTATTGCTTAAACTACTTGCTGTAAATCAGATACTTAATATATTTATTTACTTTAATAAAACTAATTTAACCGGACTTCATTTATTTAGAGTTGATAGCATATTTACCGTTTTAGACAGAGTTGTCGCGGGTACTTTATGTCTATTGGTTTTCTATGATTATCTACCAGTAGAATTTGATATAGAATGGTATATCATCTTCCAAATGATAGGTTATGCAACTTCTGCCCTACTATCAACCACTTATATATTTACCAAAATCAAATGGTCAGCATTCCGACTAGATTTTGGACTTGTATTCGATATTATCAAAAAATCTATTCCATTTACTTTATTAGGTATTTTAATGGTCATGTATTCTAAAGTAGATATTGTGATGATTAAAATGCTACTCTCAGAAAAAGGAAATCAGGAAGCAGGAATATATGCAGGTGCATATAAATTATTAGATGCTGGTGTAATGATCTGTTTTCTTTTTGCCAGTCTACTCTACCCAATATTTTCTAAGATGATTGTAGACCATGAAAATGTAAGACCAATTATCACCTTTACTGTTAAATCTCTGGTTGTTCCAGTTTTCATTTTTGTAGTAATTGCTTCTTCAATGAATCAATTTATCATGAACCAAATGTACTTATCTGCAGAAGGAGAAATGTATATTACCTTTAGTATTCTCATCTTTAGTTTCTTACCATTAGCTTCTCAATATATATTCGGGACCTTGCTTACAGCAGGAAATTACTTAAAGGTCCTTAATTTGACTTCGGCAATTGGCCTAGTAGTTAATATCATTCTTAACTATATTATGATTCCTATATATGGAGCTAAAGGAGCAGCTATTGCTACGATTAGTACACAGGTATTAGCAAACGGAATTCAATTACTAATCGCCTACAAAAAGTTCGATTTAACTTTAGAGAAGCATTACATCTTTAGAGCAATGATCTTAGTTATTGGTGTAATTGGATTAGCATATTTCCAGTCTAGTATTAAGCTAAATGAATTTATCAAATTACCATTATTACTTTTATCCGGACTAGGAATTGCTTTCTTGCTAAAACTGTTCGACTTACATTCATTATTATCAATCATCGAACTTAAAAAAAGCAGTAAATAAATCGCCTTGCTTTTTGTACCTTTGAGCTTCTAAAAAATATTTAAAATGATCAGTAAATTTCATCTGGTAGATTTTGTTAATTCTGCTCTAAAATGGAAAAAGCCAATTATTACACTTTGTGTAATAGCTATTGTTGGTAGTGGAACAATTGGATTAATGATGGATAAAGTCTACGAGTCTGTAGCTACCATCTACCCTTCTAACCCATCATTAACAGATAAATCTTATTTATTCAATTCTGGAAATGGAAACATTTCTGTAGAATTATATGGTAGTAAAGAAGATGTAGATAGAATTATTTCTATCGCAAAATCTGGTCAGGTTTTGGTGCATGTCATTCATAAGTTTAAGTTATTCGATCATTATGAAATTCTAATTAATGAAGAAAAAGGCGGACACTATGATGCTGCGATAAGCACTTTAAAGAAGAACTTAGAAATTGTAAAGACAGAATACCGTGGTATCGAAATTAAGGTTAAAGACAAAAATAAAGACTTAGCTGCAAAAATTGCTAACGAGATTGTATCTAAGACGGATATCGTAGCACAACAAATGATCCTTTCTTCTAGAAACCAGATGAAGGATATGTTTGATGATGCTTTAAAAGAAAGAGAAACTAAATTGGATATGATCACTGATTCATTGATCCGTACAAAGAAAAAGTACGCGAAATACATGTTGATGAATATTGAAGAAAAAGCGGAAATCATTACTACAGATATCACGCAAACTAAAGTAAGTTTAGGAGAGTTATCTGCACAGTATGATAACTTAAAGTCTCAATACAAATCAAGTGATTTAAGATTAGTGAGTTTAAATTCTCAGATTAAAGGTTTAGAGGCTAGATCACAAACATTAGATAAAGAATGGGATATCAACCAAGAGAATCAAAAAGTCTTCGCTACAGCTGAAGAGTTAATTAAGATCCTTGCTTTAAAACAAGAATTTGCCATTGACGAACTAAAAACACATCAAAAAACACATGATACTTATACATTATCTGCTAATCAGAAAGTATCTTTCATTTATATAATGGAAGATGCACATCCTGCAGATAAAGAGAATCAAGTATTAACATTAATTGTCTTAGGTTCTTTAATGATTACTCTTGTAATTTCAGTTATCACAGCTACTGTTCTAGACAAGTTTAATGTTCGGCAAAAAGCAATATAATATCTTAGATAAGATAGCACCTAAAAAGCTATTTTACCTGATTGGAGTTAGTACCATTGTATGTCTATTTATGGGGATTTTAACTAGACACTATGAGTTATTCTTAATTCCTCCAGGTATCTTATTCTTAGTCTTATTATTTGTAGACTTTAGAAAGGTTTATTATTTACTAATTGCTATGATTCCATTATCCATTGAAATGGATATGCCAGGCGGTCTCTCCATGGACATGCCAGCGGAACCATTGATGATTATATTAATGGGAACCTTCTTTTTATACTTCTTTAAGAACCCTGCAGTATTGCATAAAGAGATTTATAGACATCCAATTATACAGATCTTATTACTACACTTAGTTTGGATATTAGTTGCTGCTTTATTTGCAGAAATGAAAGTTATCGCAATTAAATTCTTCTTAGCGAAGATCTGGTATATTACCACATTTGTTTTCTTAACAATGGCTATAATACCTAATATTAAGTCCTTTAAGATGATCTATTGGTTATTGATATTGCCAGCATGTTATGGAATTATTTATACCTTATTAAAACACGCAGCTCTAGGTTTTGATTTTGACACCATTAATCAGGCATTAAGACCTTTCTTTAGAAACCATGTTAACTACGCAGCATTGCTAAGTTTATTATTTCCATTCTTATTATTAGCAAGGACATGGTACCCTAAAGATTCATTAGCTAGACAAGTTGTAAATGGCTCTATTCTCCTTTTCTTAGCGGGTATTTTCTTTGCCTATACTAGAGGAGGATGGCTAGCATTGGTTGGTGCAGGTATTAGTGTAATATTAATCAAACGTAAATTAGTAAAGACGACTATTACTGTTGCCTTAACATGTATTGCTTTGGTTGTTGGTGTACTAATAAGCAACAATACTTATTTAGATTATGCCCCAGATTTTGAAACAACTGTCTATCATGGTAATCTGAAAGATCATTTATCCGCTACTACAGAAATGAAAGATGTATCAGGAGCGGAACGAATATATAGATGGGTAGCTGCTGTAAGAATGAGTACCGAACATCCAATTACTGGTTTTGGACCAAACAATTTCTATCATCATTATAAGAGTTACACCGTTTCAGATTTTGCTACTTATGTATCTGATAACCCAGAGAAATCTGGTACTCACAATTATTTCTTGATGCTATTAACAGAGCAAGGATTTGTTGGGATGTCTATTTTTATTTGGCTAACCTTCATGATCTTTCACATCGCTATTAAACGATATCATTTATTAGTAGATGAAAACGAGAAAAACTTCTTAATGGCTATTATTGCATCAATGGTCATTATATATGTTCAGTTAATGCTAAGTGATTTGGTAGAAGCCCTAAAGATTGGTGTATTCTTCTTTATCAATTTAGCACTGATCGTTAGTATCGATGCAAAACATAGAATTAATAAAGCTAGAAATGAAAACTAAGTTTATCTATATATTTCTTTGTTTCATTCTTTTTGCTTGTCAAGAGAATCAAACATC
>JBELBA010000060.1:0-11898 GCA_042095635.1 Chitinophagales bacterium | reverse complement strand
ACCACGCACGTGATAGCCAAGAAGGTTGCAATAGCAGCAGCAACTCCATCAGCAGATGCAGTATAAGCTGGACCTGCTTCTAAGAATACAGATACTTCTCCAGTTGATGGATCATATTCCATAACTCTTCCATAGTAATCCCAATAAGCTGAAGAATCAGCAGTTACACCTTGTGCACTTGCTCTAGCAATGTGGTGTTCTGCTAACATAGCTCCACCTTCTAATTCATCTGCCCATCTAGAAGAAGGATTGTCTCTTCCTGTTTCAGTAAAATAAACTTTTTGAGTTGCAGGATCGATAGCTACCCATTCAACTCTGTTAAACATTGTAGCAGCAACAGTTTGTGCAACACTATCCATTTGTAACATGTTTGATAAAATTGTGTTGTCAATTTCAACCCAACCATCTTCAGCATCTTCTTTATGTAAGTATAAAGTTCCAGAAGTAAAGTCTCCAGCTTCATCCGCAACAAATTTTACGAACCATCCTGGTGTTCCATCAACGCCTAAATAAACTGTTTGGTTATCCGAAGCAATAGCTCCACCTTCCCAACCAGCTCTTCCCCAGTTGTATTGTTTTCTTACAGCTTTTGCTTCTCTTGGATCTATCTCAACGAAGTAGTTGAAGTTTTGATA
This sequence comes from Chitinophagales bacterium, assembly GCA_042095635.1. Lineage (GTDB taxonomy): Bacteria > Bacteroidota > Bacteroidia > Chitinophagales > CAJXBJ01 > JBELBA01. Next base: position 11,263 of record JBELBA010000060.1, on the reverse strand, counting down.
TTTTTTAACAGTAGATCCATCAAAATCTCCTTCAATATCAGATTCGATAGTCCAATCTGCCGTGTCTCTCATTTCTCCTAATGAGCTATTGCTAGATCTGAACCATTCTTCAGCAGTCCAAATTCTACCGTCAACTCCAGAGCTAATCCCTCCACAGTTCATTCCTGTTTCTCCAACTGTATTAGCAAAATCAACATTAAAGAATTCACCTTCTCTTCCATCTTCTAATGTTTGTTCTAAAATGGTCATTTGACCAGTTTCATTTGCTTCTACTTTAAAAACAGTCATTCCTCCACCGTCACCGATAGAATCATTTCCTACAATCATTTCATGGTTTACTGATATCCAGTATTGACCATCATTGTTCGTGTCTGGTGTAACTCCGATAAAATCATGCCATTGTTTTGCTATGGCAGTTCCAGCATCATTTCCATAGATTGCAGTAGTTTGTACCATATCAACACCTCCAATAAATAGAACTTCAGATTGAAGTGGTGAAGCTGGTAAAATAACTTCGCTATTTAATAGATCAAATTCTAGATCTACATCGATTGTTGGATCAAATGTGATTTGCCCAAATGCACTTGAGATAGCTAATCCTAAACCTCCTGCAAGAGACATTAAAGATTTCCAATTGTGTAATTTCAGTTTCATAACTTTTAATTGATTTGAGTTAAATTTTATGCTACAAATCAAGGGATTGTATTTTAAAGCATCTTATTAAATGGATTAAACAATCATGATAATTAGGTTACGAATTTGTGATATTTTGCAGATTAGTTAACATAGATTATTAACTTATTTATAATGACATTTTTATATGGGCTTAATAATTATTACCTCTTATTTAGGCAGAATTATCGCTAGATATTGGCTGGGATATTCAAGTAATCAATAATAGTTGAATGTTAAGAAATTAATGACAATACATTATTTGAACAGGAATTTAAACTTAGTATAAGAATCAAGGAAATGTTTTAACATTGAATTAAGTCTAATCTCCTTAGTTTATAAAAAGCTGAAGGGTTCACTTTCTTTTTATATAGTTCTGAAATTGTATTGTGTATTCTGTGGCTCTTAACTTATTATTAATTTAATCATTCCATAATACGCTTTAAACTTTCTTATATGATCTTTGTTTTATAACTAATATCAAATCAGATTATAAAATATATAGGATGAAAGAAGATCAATTAGAAACAGAGGTTGTCTCTATAGAATTATTAGAAAATAAGACAGAATTAGATGGTAATCAATGGTATGCATTGTATCAAAAATATGGTATGCATAAATTATTTAAATTGGCCAAAAGTGGATTGACCTATGATGAATTTGAAAGTAATGTTGTTCAGAAAATAAATAGGAGAGATATCCATAAATGAATTCAAGCCTTTTAGGTTGAATAAAGCATAAATTATAAGAACACATGGTTAGCATGTGTTCTTATCAGTAATTCAATAATAATAAATCTGAAAATAAATTCCTTGAAGTTGAATTACTTTAAATATAGAGGGGAAATTTGGTTGTCCTGGTGTTCTGTGTAATCTTCTGAATATAGATCTTCAATATGTTTGAAGTTATATTTGTAATTGTCTGTTGTGTCTAGATCAATGTAATCTTCTTCTATTTGATCTCCTTCGTTAAGTGTCATAATTTTATATTTTTAACAAACATATAAATAAAATGAAAGTTTGATGTTATGGGAATAATAACAGAATGTTAATGATGAAGTGAAATTTTAGCTTGATAAAATTTGGGTGTACACATATATATAATAGCCTAGTATGTAGTGATTTATGAATTAACAGGAACTTAATAATATCTTAATATAGAATTGCAAGGTTAGATAAGTAATTCCGATAAATTTCGTTTCATAAAAGAAAAAGTCTATGTCTAAGAAAGAAAAAAAACAAAAAGAAGCGTTGAAAGAGGATTTGAAAAAGGCTAAAAAAGAGACTAAGAAGTCTAACAAGGAAAAGAAAGACAAAAAAGATAAAAAGAAGTTGAGTAATAAGAAGTCTGATAAAGAAAAGGTAGAGAAGAAGGGAAAAAAGAAATCAGATAAGCCTAAAGAAAAGTCAAAAAAAACTAAAGAGAAGAAAAGCTCTAAAAAGCCAAAGGATACTAAGGCAGTAAAATCTAAAGAGAAGTCAAAAAAGACTAAATCTTTAGAAAATAAAGAAATTAAACAGGTTGAGACAGTTAATAAACCGGCTACTTCTTCTGTTAGTAGTTTGAATTTTAATGTTAAAGTTGCAGTTTCTAAAATAAGGCAATATAAAAGTATAAATGGTATTCAATATTTTATACAAGGAGATGAAAGGTTAACAGTGAAAAAAGCAGCTACCTCTAGAACGAATGCGATCAATAGAACTAAGTAGAGAATGAAGGTGAATAAAGCGTCTAAATATCCTTTTATTAATAGAGATATAAGTTGGCTTGGCTTTAATGAAAGGGTATTACAAGAAGCAGAAGATACAACAAACCCAATCATTGAAAGATTTAAGTTTCTTGGAATATTTTCAAATAATGCTGATGAGTTCTATCGAGTTCGTGTAGCCTCTTTGGAAAGATTATCGAAGCTAAAACAGAAGCTGAAAAGTGGGTTATATGAAAATCCTGATGATATATTAAAGGAAATTCAAAAGATCACAATTAAGCAGAAAAAAAGGTTTGAAGAGGCATTTAGGAAAGTTTTAATTGATGCTAGAAAACATGGTATTAAAGCACTTGATGAAACGAATTGTGCTAAGAGTCAGATTGAAGAAATAGCTGTATATTTTAATGAGGTTGTAAGAACATCCCTTGTTCCGATTATTCTAGATGATAAACGACCTTTCCCTGAGTTGAAAGATGGGAGTATTTATTTGGCCATTAAATTATCAAAATCAAAGCAAAGTAAGGACTTTAAATATGCGCTAATTGAAATTCCTTCCAAAACTATTTCAAGGTTTAAAGTTCTTGCTGAGCGTAATAATAAAAAGCAAATTATTCTCTTAGATGATATCATTAGACTTCATTTAAAGGATATATTTGGGATGTTTGATTATCCTTTAATTCAAGCATTTTGTATTAAGATTATTAGAGATGCTGAACTTGATCTTGACGAAGACGATTTTTCAATGAGTTTTGTCGAACAAGTTACTGCCAGTATAGAAGGAAGAAAACGTGCCTTGCCAACACGTTTTGAGTATGATAAAAGAATGCCAACTGATCTTAAAGATTATTTGTTTAAGCAACTGAAGCTAAAAGAATCTGATAACGTAATCGGAGGTGGGCGTTATCATAATTTCAAGGATTTTATGGGCTTCCCAAAGTTTCCTAATAAAAAGTTAATTAATACTGGTTTAACACCTTTAAAACACAAAGATATTAGTGATAGGCATATCTTAAATAGTATCGAGAAGAAGGATATTCTTCTTAATTATCCATATCAATCTTTTGATGTTATCATTGATTTATTACGTGAAGCCGCAATCGACCCTAATGTGAAAAGTATTAAGATAAATGTATACAGATTAGCTAAGAACTCGAAGATTGTCAATGCTTTAATAAATGCAGTTAAGAATGGTAAAAAAGTTGTTGTTGTATTAGAATTAAAAGCAAGGTTTGATGAAGGGAATAATATCTATTGGTCTAATAAGCTGAGAGAAGAAGGAGTAAAAGTAATATTCGGTATTCCAGGATTGAAGGTACACTCTAAATTGATCTTAATTTCAAGAAAAGTAGAAGGGAAGCTGAAACACTATGCACATATAGGTACAGGTAATTTCCATGAAGGAACAGCAAAAGTCTATACAGACACTTCTTTACTGACTTGCGATAAGAAAATAGCGCTTGAAGTAGTTAAGATATTTGATTTTTTCAACAATAACTTTATTGCTAAACGTTACTCAAATCTGATTGTTTCCCCTACAGGAACAAGAAGAAAGTTCGTTAAACTAATCAATGAAGAAATAAAGTTTGCTAAAGAAGGTAAAGAAGCAGAAATCATTCTCAAACTAAATAACTTAGTGGATAGAGAGATGATTAAGAAGTTTTACCAAGCTAGCAAAGCAGGTGTCAAGGTAAGACTAATCATTAGAGGAACTTGTTCCATTGTGCCTGGAGTAAAAGGTTTAAGTGAGAATATTCAAGTAAAAAGTATCGTTGATCAGTTTCTAGAACATTCAAGGATCTTATTCTTTAAGAATGGTGGTAAGGACCTTTTCTATATTTCATCTTCAGATTGGATGACTAGGAATTTAGATCACAGGGTTGAGGTATCTACACCAATATTTCAAGAGGACTTGAAAGAGGAGTTAAAAGATTTACTAGAGTTGCAGTGGGCAGATAATGTAAAAGCAAGAAGTTTGGATCCAGATAATTACAATTTGCGTAATAATCCAGGATCAAAACCTGTACGTTCTCAGATTAAAACCTATAATTACTTCAAGGCTCAACTAAAGGATTAATTGAAAGAGGGAATTGGTAATTGGTATATTTGAATCGATTAAATTGTGATACTTTATTTTCATCTTCCATTAAATACATTCTCCATTTATAAAGATCATTAAATATTGGAATCAACTCTCTGGCTTTATCTGTTAATTCATATTCAACTTTTGGAGGAGATTCGTTATAAGAATGTCTAGTCACTAATTTATCCTTGACAAGTTCATTCAATTGAGAAATCAATACTTTTCTTGAAATTAATGGTATCTAAAAGGTCTTTTAGTGAAAATTAAAAGCTTCTTCCCCCTTTGGTGGAGCTGAGGGGGAAGATGTCGAAACATTTTTTTTGGATTTTGATCGACTAATAAATAAGCTTGATTGCTAAAGTAAAATCATAATTTCTATTTAGGTAATTTGTGTTGTACTAGCCCATAAAAGAAAGTACCAAGAAGTGCACTAATTATAATTACAATGAAGACTGGAAACCCTGCTCCTATTAAACTAAATATTGGTCCTGGGCATGCACCAGTCATCGCCCAACCTAAACCGAAGAATGTTCCACCAATTAAAGCTGCCTTGTAATTCTTTGGCTTATCTGTAAATTTTATGCTAGCTCCATAAATGTCTTTCCAGTTATTCTTTTTTATCAAGTAGAACAATAATGCACTAATTGCAACTGAAGATCCAATTATTCCATACATATGGAAAGATTGAAAGCTGAACATTTCATAGATTCTTAACCAAGATACGATTTCACCTTTCATGATGACAATACCGAATATAATCCCTGCTAATAAAACGCCTAAATTCTTTTTCATAATTATAAGTTAAAGATGATTGGTAAAATGAATTGAGTCATAATAATTCCCCCTATAAAGAATCCTATAACTGCAACTAAAGATGGTAATTGAAAATCACTTAATCCACTGATAGCATGTCCAGAAGTACATCCTCCAGCATATCTAGTTCCAAAGCCAATTAAGAATCCTCCAAGAACAAATATTAATATACCTTGTATACTAAATAAGTTTTCCCAGCCAAAAACAGAAGCTGGATGACTCGATGATAAAATATCATTGATGCCAAGTGCATTCAAACTATTTATAGTTGCATCAGAAATATTCACACTTTGATTGGCATTCATGAAATTACTTGCTATATATCCGCCTATCGTAATTCCAAAGATAAAGAACAAGCCCCATGTTTTCTTTTTCCAATCTTTCTTAAAGTAGTCTGTTACTTTTCCTGCACCAGCTATGCTGCATATAGTTTCTAGATTTGATGTGATACCAAATCTTCTACCTAGAAAAGTTAATATTGTTACTGTTAAACCTATGAGTGACCCTGTGATATACCAAGGCCAATTTGATTGTAATAATTCCATTTTATTTTCTTTTTAATACTATCCAATAAAAGTTTTGTGTTGATCCAGAAGGTGTTTGATGTAATTTTTCAAAATTGTCAATTATTTCAAAGTATGTTCCAAATAATGATTTAATAGAAAGTTTGTCGTGTTGACAAACTTCAATACCACTGCATTTCTTTGGTCCATTGTTTATAGAGAATGTTCCAAGGATTAAGATACCATCTTGCTTGATGTTGTGGTGAGCATTATTTACATATTTTACTTGATCTTCCTTTGACGAAAGAAAATGGAAGGCAGCTCTGTCAAACCACAGATCATATTTTATATCAATTTGGAATGTTCTAACATCCGAATGAATCCAATTTATAAGCTTTGCACTATCTCCCATTTTTTGTTGATTGGCATTAATTGCATTTGATGATATATCTAACAAGCTAATATTAGAGAAAGAATTTGCAAGAAGACTTTCTGGTAGGGCACTATCACCTCCACCAATATCAATGATGGACATAGTTTTATCGCTTATGTATTTTTTTATTAGTGAGACGTCATCAGTTGGACAGGCTTGGTACCAGCTAACTTTGTTTGTGTCTTTTGTCTCAAAAATATTTTCCCAGTGTATTTGATTTCCCATTATACTATAGTTGAAGGACATAAATAAGTAGTTTTTTGAATTCCTGTTTTTGAAATAGCTTTGAATCCTCCTGCTATTTCGATTATATGATCGAACCCTTTCGATTTTAATATTGAAGAGAATATCATGGATCTATATCCACTAGCGCAGTGAATATGATAAGTAACATTTTTATCTAATGCGTTTATGTTGTCATGGAGTCTCGAAAGTGGCAAGTTTTCTACTTTCAAACTATCGATTCTTTCCGATTCATATTCACTTTCTTTTCTTATATCTAATACATAAATATCGTTACCAATTTTAGTTTCTAGTTCATTTGCAGATATAGAAGTAATCTTATCAATAGACTCAAATGAGTTGATCCATGAATCTATCCCTCCATTTAAATATCCTATTACATTATCATAACCAACTCTAGCTAATCGTATAATGCTTTCTTCTTCTTGGCCTGGCTCAGTTATTAGTAATATAGGTTGTTTAATGTCCTTAATTAAGGCGCCTACCCAAGGTGCAAATTGACCACTTAATCCGACGTTTATTGAAGAGGGTATAAAAGCTTTATTAAATGTCTGAGGGTGTCTAGTGTCTAAAATTAGAATATTATCTAAGCCCATAGATACTTTAAACTCTTCTATGCTTAGGCCTAAAGTAGGATTCTTAAGTAGGTCTTCAACAGACGTATATCCTTCTTTATTCAGTAATACATTTTTCGGGAAATATTGAGGAGGCTCAGCTAATCCGGTTAAGACTTTATTTACAAATTCTTCTTCACTCATATCTGCTCTCAAGGCATAATTTGTTTCTTTCTGATTACCTAATGTCTGAAAAGTTTCTTTGCTCATGTTTTTACCACAAGCAGATCCTGCACCGTGAGCAGGGTATACAATTACATCATTAGGTAAAGGCATTATTTTGTTCCTTAAGGAATGGTAAAGTAGTTTAGCTAGATCATCTTGACTAAGATCTGATTTAACAGCCAAATCTGGTCTTCCAACATCCCCTATAAATAAGGTGTCACCTGTAAAAAGAGCATGTTCTTTTCCTGTTTCATCTATCAATAAATAACTAGAGGATTCTGGTGTATGTCCAGGAGTGTGTATTACTTTTATTTTAATAGAACCAAGTTCAAATATTTCTTCATCTATTGCTTCTATGATATCATAGTTTGGCTTAGCACCAGGACCAAAAATAATTTTAGCACCAGTTTCCTCAGATAAGGTAACATGGCCAGAAACAAAATCTGCATGGAAGTGCGTTTCGAAGACATATTTTATTTGTGCCTTATCTTTATTTGCTCGTTCTATATATGGTTTAACTTCTCTTAGAGGATCAATAATGGCAACTTCTCCATTAGATTCTATATAGTAAGCAGCTTCTGCTAAGCATCCAGTATATATTTGTTCAATTTTCATAGTATTAGATTTTTGTTATACTCTAATTTACGAGCTCTTTCTGTTTCGTATCGTAACTTTTGTTACATATGTCTGGATATTTTAATTTAATAAGATCAAATACGATAGATATTAATACACCAATGATTATTCCATAGGTAATACCAACTACTAAAGTCATAACAGTGGTAAGTATAATAAGTACAAAGTCTAGTTTACAAGAATGATAGAAGCTACTAACTTCTTTAATTTTTATAAGGCCAAAAACTGCCGTAATGATAATTGCGCCTAAGGCAGCATGTGGTAAATAATAGAATAGTGTCGTTAGGAAGAGGAGCGTAAATATTATCAATATTGCACTAATGATAGCTGCAAGATTGGTTTTTGCACCAGCATCATTATTCACAGCACTTCTCGAAAAGCCTCCTGTAGTTGGATAAGCATTAAAAAAATAGCCAATTAGATTAGACATCCCTAAAGCAAATAGTTCCTGATTATTATTGAGCTCATAAGTTTCTTTATGTTGATTTTGAATAGCTTTTGCAACAGAGAAAGATTCTAAATATGCTACAATAGCCAAAGTAATAGCTGTAGGGAAAAGAAGAACAATATCTTTCCAATTTACAATGCTAAAATTAAACGAAGGAAGGCCTTTTGGAATTTCTTGAACAATGTTAACTTGAGATTGATGAAGGTTTAAAAAGAAAGTTAATAATGTAGTAATTATTACTACGATCAATGCACCAGGTATTTTCTTATTTATTTGTTTTAAGATAACAAGAATAAATATGGATAGTACAGCTAATATTATAGTATATAAATTAAATTGATTGAATTGTAATAAGATGGTTTTTAGAATTTGAAATATATTGCCATTTTGAATTTCAATTCCTACTAAATGTTTTACCTGATTAATTCCAATAATTAAAGCTGCAGCATTTGTAAATCCTAATATTACAGGTCTTTTGATATGTTTAACTAACTTCCCGAAGCTTAAGAAAGAGAATAGAATTTGTATTAAGCCCATGAGTAAAGAAAGTAGAATAGCCAATTCTATATAAGCTTCTGTTCCTGATTCAGCAATTATACAAACACCTGCTGCAACTATAAGAGAATCCATAGCAACAGGACCAACTGCTAATTGTCTCGATGTTCCGAATATGGTATAAATGATTTGTGGTATAATTGAAGCATATAAGCCGTATACTGGAGGTAATCCTGCAATCATAGCATAAGCCATTCCTTGTGGAATAAGCATAATACCAACAGTTAATCCTGCAGATAAGTCTCCTTTTAAGAATTCTTTCTTGTACTTAGGAAGCCATTTTAATATAGGTAGATAATTACTTAGCATATCATAAAGCCTTATGTATACTAACTTACGAGATCTAAGATTAAGGAATAGTAACAAATGTTACATAGGGTCTATAATAGTTGAATATTGTTCCGACCTAATTTGATTACTTTATCAATTTCTAGTTTTTTAAGTAATCTTGAAACGACTACTCTGGAGGTGTTCATGTCTTTTGCAATCTGACTATGTGAGATATTAAGAACTGAGGTGGTTAATAAGATGCTCTTATCTTTTAAATAAGTGAGTAATCTTTCATCCAATTTTTGAAAAGCTATTTGATCTACAGCATTTATTAATTCATCAAATTTCGCTTGACTGGTATTCATTACAAATGATCTCCAAGTTGAATATTGAGACATCCATTTATCCATATAGTCAATCGGAATAATGAGTAATTCTGCATCTTCTTCACAGATTGCAACAACTTGACTTAATTTCCGTTGCATGCAACATGTAAATGTGATGGAACAAGTTTCTCCTTCATTTAAATAGTATAGAAACACTTCATTATCTAATTCATCTTTCCGAGAGACTTTAATACTTCCTTTTAATAGAATAGGTATAAATCTAACTGCTTGGCCTGGCTCCATAAGTGTTTTGTCAGCTTTTAGATGTTTAATAGAAGCAACATCTTCTATTTCATCTAATAAGCTAAGTTCAAAGATATTATGGAAAAGGTCTCTAAACAAATTCATACTTTGAAGATATAAATACTAAATGAATTGGTTTACGTTTTTCCAAGTCTTTCCGTTTTCACAAACAAGTCCTTCTTTTTTTAGTATATCGGTAGCTTTGCCACTTCTCATTCCACTTGCACAAACTGTAATAATTGGTTTGTTGAGGGTAATGATTTTATTAAGGTTTTTCTTAAGCTCATTAAGTGGAATATTAATTGCTCCTTTTGCAGAACCAGACCTAAATTCAGCTTCTGATCTTACATCTATAATAATAGCTTCTGCGAGTATTAGTTCTTTTATTCTCTCAATATCTTGCTTTTTATTTGCATTGAATAATGTATTGAATAATCCCATAATAATTGTGTTTAATTGATAAAACTTAAATATACGATGTTGAGACTTTGGAGAAAGTAACATATGTTACATAGTGAGAAATTAAATCTTATTCCAGAAAATAACAAACTGTTGTTTTTTTTAGAAAGATTAATTATTTCCTATTGTAAATAGTGGAGCTGAAGGGGAAGATGTCGAAACATTTTTGGGAGGATTTAGAGCGTTTATTAATTATAGGTTAGTAATATGTTCGGCTCTATTTCAATGTTTTTCATTTTAAATTAATCCCTGTAAAATTAAATGTAATTTTTAAATATGCAGGGAAATAAATCACATAATGTCCTTATATTTTGAGTCGAATATTTCGTATATTCAATTGGCAACTTTCAGATTGGAAATCGTTTAAGTTTAATAAAAAAGAACTTGAAGAAGATTTATTAAATTTTTCAGAAGGAATTGGGCATTCGAAAGGACTACTTGAAGGATTATCTAAGCAAGGAGAACAGGATGTCTTTATTGAAATAATCAGTACAGAAACAATTAGTTCTTCTGCCATTACAGAGAAATCAAACAAGGAAACTACTCAAACTACTTTAAAATGGGTGCACATAGCAATCAGCAATGCTAAAAGAACATTACTGGGCATATTTCATAAGATCAAAGGAAAATATTTACAGAATTATCTGGATGAATTTTGTTACAAACTCAATAGAAGGTACTTTGGAAATAAGCTTTTTGATAGACTTATTCTTGCTGTTGCTGAAAACTATGGGTAAAGCGTGAGCAAATCAGATAAAAAATATTAATTTGTAGCATGTTAGGTTCTCTTCGTAGAAAATATATAAATTTAGTTACAAGAAAGTTTGATGGCTTTATAGAACAAGATATTAGTGCTGTTTGTATTTCAAATAGATATGGTAAAATAATAAAAGTAAACACTAAGTTCTGTCAGGTTTTTGATTTTGAGCGTAAACAAATTTTGGGTTTAAATGTTGCACAAATTATACCGTCTAAATATCGTCAAGCACACCAAGACGGTGTTGAAAGACATAACAAATCAGGAGAAACTAGAGT
>JBELBA010000059.1:0-12051 GCA_042095635.1 Chitinophagales bacterium | reverse complement strand
TTGATTTTGGCAAGAGTGATTTTAACTTTTGTTATGCATAATAATATTCTTTCGATTGATGAAATAGAGAATATGTCCTCGGCAAATGTATTAGGTGTAGTGCCAACTAATAGAAAAAGTATGACTTCTCAATTGATTGTTGCTGCTCGGCCAAAGTCCATGATATCTGAAGCCTTTAGATCTTTGCGATCTAACTTGCAATTCGTTAATAATGATAAAGGAAGTAAACTACTTGTCGTTACCTCAACAATTTCCGGAGAAGGAAAGACTTTTATTGCTGTAAACTTAGGCTCTTCATTAGCGTTAACTGGCAAGAGAGTAATTATTTGTGATTTTGATATGAGAAAGCCAAGAATCCACCAATCATTTGAGGTAGAGAATATCTATGGGATTTCTGATATTTTAATTGGTAACAAGACCTTTGAAGACTGTGTTAAAGAATATAAATTTAATGAGAATAATCCAGATAGTCCTACTATCGATTATTTAACATCAGGTTCGGTGCCTCCTAATCCTGCGGAATTAATCACTTCTGATGATTGTTCTAATTTTATTGATTTATTAAAAAGTCACTATGATTATATTGTATTTGATACACCTCCAATTGGAATTGTATCTGATGCATTACAATTATTAAAGGTGTCGGATTATCCAATCTATGTATTAAGGGCTGATTATTCTTCAAGGGATTTTATTACCAATGTAAATTACTTTATCAAAGATAACATGGTACCTCATTTGTCAGTGATTCTTAATGATTTTGGAAAAGGAGCCTCTGGTTCTAACGCAGGTTACGGTTATGGTTACGGATATGGTTACGGATATGGTTATGGATATGGTTATGGTTATGGATATGGATATGGATACGGATATGGATACGGATACGGATACGGATACGGTTATGGATACGGTTATGGTTATGGATATTACTCTGATGACTATGAGACGCCACTTCCATGGTATAAGCGTTTATTCTCTAAGAAGAAAAAGAATAATGCTTAATGACTGATATTAAAGTCTTATATTATTCTTTCTTCTTACTTTTCGCAATTGGTTTTAGCTTTATTATCAACAAGCTTTTCTTAAGGGCTTACTATAATTTTGGCAGCACTCAAGAGCAAAAAGGTGGAGCTGATCAGGTTAGATGGACTAATATCCCAAAACCTTTGCTAGGAGGATTTAGTTTCTATTTATTATTCCTTTTTTCTATTTCTGTTTACTCCATATTGTTTGATAATTCCTTTTTAAATAAAGGAGTGATTGGTATTCTATTAAGCTGTTCTTTTGGTTTCTTATTAGGATGGGCAGATGATGGATATGGAACTAATCCAATATTAAAATTTGTAGGTCAATTTATATGTGCTAATATTCTTACTGGTACTGGTTTAATCATCCCATTGACTGATATTGTAATGATAGACTACATGTTTACGGTATTCTGGATTATTGGAATGATGAATTCAATTAACATGTTAGATAATATGGATGGAATCACCGCTAGTAGTAGCTTAGTTATTACATTGGTATGTTTCTTTATAACACTTAACCAACCAGAGATCAATCCTATTTATTCATCTATGCTGATAGCCGTTGCTGGATCATTAATTGGTTTCTTATTCTTTAATGTTAGTCCTGCAAAAATGTATATGGGCGATACAGGCTCCATGTTTCTTGGTGTTTTTTTAGGAGGTTTATCAATAGATATTATTTGGTCTATGAAAACGAGTTACACTGGCTCATTTGATGCTGGTCAGTTTTTGATGCCTATGATGATCTTCATCGTGCCTATCATCGATACATTAACAGTATTTATTAGACGTATTGCTAGAAAGCAATCTCCTTTTGTAGGAGGGAAAGATCATACTACCCATCATTTAGTGTATTTTGGGTATTCTGATAAACAAGTGATGTATTGGTTTATACTAGCTAATAGTATAGGTGGAGGAATAGCATATTTAATCTATATCAATTTCGATTCAATAGGACTATGGCTTTCGCTTTCTATCTTTGGATTATTCCTTTTAGTCTTCTTTGGGACACAACGCTACTATGATATAGGTAAGCTTAAGGACAACATCAAAGAGCAACGCAAGACCATTCATATTGAAAATGCTGAGCGTCTAAAAAAGGGACAAGCTTGAAAATCTTATTAGTATTTGCTGGAGGAGGCTTAGGCTCTGTTTTTAGATACCTATTGTCTGTGTATATGGTTTCCGGTACAGGATTGCCTTACGCTACTATAGCAGCTAATTTTTGCGCAAGTTTTTTATTAGGGATGAGTAGTTTCTTTCTGGCCAAATCAGATAATGATACTTTGAAATATATTTTAGCTATAGGTTTTTGCGGAGGATTTAGTACATTCTCAACTTTTAGCCTAGAAAATTATAATTTTCTCAAAGATCAAGCCTACTTTTTGATGATGTTAAATATTTTCCTTAATTTAATGTTATGTTTAGCAGGAGTTTTCCTGGGAATTAATTTAGCAAAACAAATATAGCTATATGGAAATCACACCAGAGATAAAGAAGCGTTTAGCTCTGCTAAGAGATAAATACGCAGCAATTGGTCAAGATTTAAATTCCTATTTAGATGGATTAATTTATGCAAATCCTATTGTTTATTGGGACTATATTGAGGTGGACGCTTTGCTTAGTTTACAGAAGCCTAAGACTGATTTTCCGGATGAAAAGATTTTTATCGTTTATCATCAAATAACAGAGTTATATTTTAGTCTTATTGAGCATGAAATTGATCAGATATGTAATAATGGAAAGATAATTTCTGAAATAGGACAAGATTTGGGTTGGAAAAGTGATTTAGAATCTCAGTTTTTTATTGATAGATTAAAGAGGTGTAATCTTTATTTTGAGACATTGATTCAGTCTTTTGATGTGATGAGGTTTGGAATGGAAAAAGATCAGTTTACAAAATTTAGAATGGCACTTTTATCTTCAAGTGGTTTTCAAACTGCAGCTTACAGAAGAATAGAAATAGCCTGTACGGATTTAAAATATTTAGTTTATGAACGGGATAGGCAGAGACTATGGGATGCCGATATTCATGAACAATTGGATAATATATATTGGCGTAGAGGCGCTATTGTTGGAGAAACAGGTGAAAAAACACTCACATTAAGGGATTTTGAATCAAAATATTTGTCTTCATTTCATGATTTTGCAGCGCTAAGACAACCTATTAATATTTGGAAAAAGTACAAGGGGCTATCTAAGCAAGATCAAGCGAATGAACTACTTCTAAATGAACTTAAACAATTAGATGTAAATATTAATATTAACTGGCCATTAGTGCATTACAGAACTGCCGTGCATTACCTTGCCAAAGGCACTGGAAAAGAAAAGGGCACTGGAGGAACTAATTGGCAAAAATATTTACCGCCCAAATTTCAAAGAAGAATTTTTTATCCTGAAATCTGGTCAGATGAAGAAATTGATCAATGGGGTAAATCATGGGTAGATAATCATGTATTTAAGAAATAGATAAATAATAATTATGAGTAATGTAGTAGAATCTCAAAAAGCTCCAGAACCAGTAGGAGCATATCCACATGCTAGAAAAGTAGGAAATTTATTATTTCTATCAGGTGTAGGACCAAGAGAAAGAGGAACAAAAAAAATCCCTGGTGTGGATTTAGATGAGAATGGAAACATTGTGTCTTATGATATCGAAGCACAATGTCGTTCTGTTTTTAATAATGTTAAGACAATTCTGGAAGATGCAGGATCTAGTTGGGATCAATTAGTCGATATAACGGTGTTTTTAACGAACATGAAGGACGATTTCAAAATTTATAACAAAATATATGCAGAGTACTTCGAAAACGTGGATAGCAAGCCATGTAGAACTACTTGTGAAATATTATCTTTACCTACTCCTATTGGTATTGAGTTAAAATGTATAGCAGTATTAGATTAAGTCTAATCTTATAGAAATAAAAAAGGGCATCAAACCATTGATGCCCTTTTTTATTTCTCTGTCTTTCCTATTAGAAGATGATGTCGCTTGCAGGTAAAAGCTTATAAAGCTCTTCAACTCTTGCAGGGTTTAACGGGTTATTAGTAATAGATAAGATCTTCAAGTTACCCAATCTCCATAAAGAGCTTGGTAGATCTTCTAACTCGTTAAAGTTAATATCCAAGATCTTTAGATTTTGCAAGTTTCCTACTTCTTCAGGAATAAATTTTAACTTATTCTTACTTAGGTATAAAGTATGTAAGTTTTCAAGTTTACCAATTTCAACAGGTAATTCTGTTACTTTACAATTGGTTAAGTTTAACCATTTTAACTTTTTCAAATTACCGACATGAGGTGTCAATTTGCCTTCTTTCTTTAATGTGATATCTAGCGACTCCAAGTTAGAAAGCAAATCAATTTCAGCGGGTAACGTAGGAATTAAGTTTCCAGATAAACCAAGTACTTTAAGGCTTTGTAACTGCAGTAATTCTGGATAGAATTTTCTAATCAAGTTTACACTTAAGTCTAGCCATTCTAATTTTTGTAAAGCTTTTACTTCAACAGGTAAGTAAACGATTCTATTTCTGGAGACGACTAAACCTTTTAAGTTTTCTAAGTTCTTAATATCTGGTGGAAGAGTTCTTAAGTCGTTATAACTATAATCTAACCATTCTAAAGATTTAATCTTACAAACACCCTTGCTTAAAACAGATAGTTTGTTGTCATGTACTTCCAAAGATTTAAGTTTACTAAGATTAGCCATTTCTGGGGGTAAGACATATAAGTTATTAGCAAATAATGCTAAATGTTCTAAGGACTTACAATTACCTAGTTCTGTAGGTAATTTTCCAATTTTATTCTGTGATAAGTTCAAGACTTTTAATCTTGGTAAATCAGAAATTTCTTTTGGTATAGTGATAATAGCAGTCCCGTTCACATACAATTGTTCTAAGTTTCTAAGCTTTGCAATTGCAGAAGGAATCTCCTCTAGTTTTGGTAAAAACCTTAATTCTAATACCTGAATTTTATCCAACGAAAAAAGCTCATCTGGAATTTTTCTTAGATCATCCAAGTAAGCCAACTGAAACTTATGTACTCTGTCTTTATTCTTTAAAGCTACACCAATTTTGGTGTATATTCGAGCGTTTGCTAAACTTGCCGAATCCATTAATCCTGTTTCAGCATCTATATTCGGGGGGTAAAACATCATTTTCTTAACAGAGTCTTTCTGAGCCTGTAAGTCCTGAGCGTAGATACCTCTTAAGCAAAAGATGCTTAATATGAGCGCTATGATTGTTTTGTTGTTCAAAGCTTTATACAAACGTTTTTCGGTTCTGTAAAAAATCTTAAAGCTTCATTTCCTCCTTCTCTCCCTACACCTGATGCTTTCATCCCACCAAATGGAGTTCGAAGATCTCTTACTAACCAACAATTGATCCATACTATACCGCTATCAATTTTATCTGCCATTAACTGCGCTGTGCCAAGACTTTTTGTCCATACAGTTGAAGCTAATCCGTATACAGTAGAATTGGCATATATTAATGCATCTTCTGCCGCATCAAATGGCATAATTGTGACAACAGGACCAAAGATCTCTTCTTGGTTAGTCCTACAATCATACGAAAGTCCTTCTATAATGGTTGGCCTCATAAAGTAACCGTTTTCACAACGACCATCAACAACCGGACTTTCGCCTCCCGTAAGGATTTTTCCGCCTTCTTCTTTAGCTAAGTTAATATAGTATTTTATCTTTTCTAAATGTTCTTTAGAAACAATTGCTCCTAAATTACTATCCTCATTTTTTGGATCGCCAACTTGTAGTTTAGACACCTTCTCTACAAAGGCATCTCTAAATTTTTCATAAATAGATCTTTGTACCATAATTCTAGATCCACAAAGACAAATTTGTCCCTGGTTAGCGAATGAAGACATTACCGTTGTACTTAATGCTTTATCAAAGTCACAATCTTCAAATATGATGTTTGGGTTTTTACCACCCAATTCTAAACTCATCTTTTTAAACATCGGGGCAGCTACGCTTGCAATGGCTTTACCAGTAGACGTTCCTCCAGTAAATGAAATCGCTTTAATTCCTGTTGCTTCAGTAATAGAAGCACCTACTTTAGCACCTAAACCATGAATGATGTTTAATACCCCTTTCGGTAATCCTGCTTCAATAGCTGCTTTAGACAATAGATAGGCAGTCATTGGTGTTACTTCAGAAGGCTTTGCAATAACACAGTTACCTGTTGCCAATGCCGGGGCAATCTTCCAAGTAAATAAGTATAAAGGAAGATTCCATGGAGAAATACAACCAACTACGCCAATAGGTTTTCTATCTGTATAGTTAATGGCCAGATCATCCATTCTATGGAATTGTGATTCTGTATGTAAAATTGCTGTAGCAAAGAATTTTAAATTACTTATTGCTCTAGGAATGTCAACCGCTCTCGCTAGTTTTTCTGGCTTACCATTATCTCTAGATTCTGCAGCAACAAATTGATCCATTTTAGTTTCAATCACGTTTGCCATCTTTGTTAGATAGTCCGATCGATCTTGTCTGCTCGTTTTTGCCCAAGCATCTTTTGCTGCTTCTGCAGCAGTAATTGCTTGATCAATATCTGTATGGTCAGAGTCAGGGATTTCTCCATATACCTTGCCTGTTGCAGGTTCGAAGTTATCTAAGTAGCTTTTAGAATTAGGTTCGACTAATTCTCCGTTGATATAATTTAAAATTCTTTCCATTTTCTTGTCCTTTCAGTAAAAGTGAATAACACTTCTGTATTCGTTATTGATTAGAAACTTGTTGTTCTTCCACCATCAACTGGGATACTTACTCCATTTACATAAGAAGCGGCTGGAGAAGCTAAGAATGCAGCAACGTTTGCAATTTCCTCAGGCTCTGCAAATCTGGCCATTGGCACTTGCGCAGTCATTGCTTTACTTACATCATCTATTGATTGTCCTGTTTTGTTAGACTTATTTTCGATAATGCTTTCTAATCTTACTGTATTGGTAGCGCCTGGTAAAACATTATTTACAGTGATATTAAATTCTCCTAATTCACCAGCCATTGTTTTAGCCCAAGATGCAACTGCACCTCTAGTTGTATTAGATACTCCTAATCCTTTCAATGGTTGCTTAACCGAAGTAGAAATAATGTTAATGATTCTACCATACTTTTCAGTTTTCATACCTGGTACAAGCGCTTGTGCTAAAATATGATTACAAACCAAGTGCATATTGTAAGCACTTAAGAATGCTTCTATTGTAGCATCAGTGATTGGTCCACCAGCAGGTCCACCGGTATTATTAACTAAGATGTTATAATTTTTATTAGCAGTAGCACCTGCTATTTTTTCTTTTAATTGATCTGGATTAGAAAAGTCTGCAACTAAGTAATCATGACCATTTCCATCTAATTCTTGCACTGCTGCTTTAAGTGCATCTTCATTTCTTGCAATTAAGGTCACTTTAGCGCCTAATTTTGCGAGCTCAATAGCGATACATTTTCCAATTCCTTGAGTACTTCCGCAAACTATTGCGTTTTTATTATGTAAATCTAAATTCATAGTGCGTTTTTTTAGAATATTAAAAATAGGAAAAATGGTCCGATTATGGGGAGCAAAGCTTATTTAATTACATTTCAAGTCCTTAACATCAATTTGTAATTGCTTTTTTCCCTTCCATTCGTTTTCAGAAATGGAATAGCAAAGATGTAATTTGTTGGCGCTACAGACTTCAGAGAATCTGTCTCCCATACCGAAGGCTATTCCGCCAATGGCATTTTTAGTAATTGGATCTTGTACGCCTACTTTTAAATGAATTTCTCCGACGGTTCTGGTTTTACCATTATCCCTAAGGTCTTTGGTAAGAAATACTGGTCTTCTATTATCTGGTCCAAATGGTCCCATCTGTTGTAATAGATGAAAGAACTTGTCATTAACTAGATCTAAATCTATTTCTGCATCTATCTCTACTTCGGGTGTTAATTGATCTTCTGTGATCGTCGTTTGTACAGTATACTCGAAACGTTCTATAAATGCAGGAACATTTTCAGGTTTAAGGCTTAAACCAGCTGCATATTTATGGCCTCCGAAGTTTTCTAGTAAATCTGCACATGCATTGATCGCTGAGTGCACATCAAAGCCTCTTACAGATCTTGCAGAGCCTGTAGCAAGTCCATTCGATAAAGTTAATAAGATAGTAGGCTTATAGTGTTTTTCAATCACTCTAGATGCTACAATTCCTATTACACCTTTATGCCAGTTTTCTCCATAAAGAACTGTAGACTTTCTGTTCTTGTATGATGGGTCAGTATCCAGTATATTTAATACCTCTTCTGTGGTTTTAGTATCTAAATCTAAGCGTTTTTCGTTTCTCCCAAGTAGTATATTTCCAAATTCTTCTCCTAGCTCATGGTCATCAGAGATCATCATTCTTACTGCATCTTTGGCATCACCAATTCTACCAGCAGCATTAATCTTAGGTCCTATTTTAAATACGACATCTGTTAGATCAATCTTTTTATAAGTGACTTCTCCAGTTTCATGGTCAATGTTTTTAATACCAGATGCTTCTAAAATAATCTCTAGTCCTTTTCTAGGTTGGTCATTCAATATTTTAAGACCATAAAAAGACAATATTCTATTTTCACCTGTTATAGAAACAATGTCACATGCGATACTGATAGCTAGTAAATCTAAGTATTGAAAAGCTTTTTCTTCCGATATTTCTTTATTGATGCAATAGGCTTGTATTAATTTAAAACCCACACCACAACCAGATAATTCTTTAAATGGATAATTACAGTCTGCTCTTTTGGGATCCAATACAGCATGTGCAACAGGTAATTCTTCTTGAGGTAAATGGTGATCACAAATAATATAATCTACATTTTTAGACTTGGCATATTTAACTTGTTCTAAAGCTGTAACACCGCAGTCTAAAGCGATAATTAAACTAAAACCATTCTCAGCAGCATAGTCTATACTTTGCATCGAAATTCCATATCCTTCTTTATATCTATCCGGAATATAATATTCGATATGATTAAAATGATTCTTTAAGAAACTATAGACTAAAGCTACAGCTGTAGTTCCGTCCACATCATAATCCCCATAGATCATTAATTTCTCATCTCTTTTTTGAGCATAATTTAATCGATCAATGGCTCTATCCATGTCTTTCATTAAGAAAGGATCATGTAATGCAGTTAATTGTGGTCTAAAGAAATCTTTAGCTTCTTGATAAGTTGTGATATCTCTTTGTGCTAAGAGTTGGCATAAAGTAGGGTGTATCTTCAAGTCTGCTTGTAATTGATTTACAATTGCTTCATTGAAAGGCTTTTTAATCCATTTTTTAATCATTGGCTTAAAGATATAAATGTTTAATATTTATATATGTAGTAAAGGCACTTTATCCATTCATTATTACAAGCAATTAATCCAGATTCACTTTTCCACCAGTTGCTAGTATTATATCTTGGATGGTCCGCTCCTTGTAAAATGATG
Organism: Chitinophagales bacterium; assembly: GCA_042095635.1. Taxonomy (GTDB): domain Bacteria; phylum Bacteroidota; class Bacteroidia; order Chitinophagales; family CAJXBJ01; genus JBELBA01. The sequence continues at coordinate 2,563 of JBELBA010000059.1, read as the reverse complement.
TCAATATTAGCTCCTTCAAATAAGACATCGAAGGAATATCTCACTCTTCTAGCATGAAAACTACTAGTGATGACCATTAATTCTTTGATTTGATGACTATGGCAATAATTAATAATGGCCTCTACTTCTTCTTTAGTACTCGTTCCATATTTAACCACAGTAATTACACTATCTGGGACACCATGGTAATGCAATACAGATCGCGTAAATTCTGGTTCAACAATTTCAGAATCTAAGAGCTCTGAGATAAAATGCAAATTTGCTCCTGCACATAAAATTTGTTGTATAGCACCATCATTGTATAACTGTACTGCTTTAGTTGCTCTATTTTTTGCATCACCAGAAAGGATACAAACATAAGGTGTTGGTCTAAACTCATCCGTATCTACTAAATACTCTGCGGCTGCAATTAGAATACTCTTTTTAAAAAGTAGTAAGCTTATAAAAAGCAGGCCTAGAATAAGTAGTTTAATACGGGTAGACTTTTTCATGTATCTTAAATTACGCTAAAAGGCAGACTTTGTGGTAGTGATTAACTCTAATTTTTCCTAAATTTAAAATTATGAAGCTAAGAGCAGAAAATTTAGTGAAACAGTATAAAAAAAGAACCGTGGTAAAAGGCGTTTCTTATGAAGTAAATCAAGGTGAAATTGTTGGTCTTTTAGGGCCCAATGGAGCAGGGAAAACAACTTCGTTTTATATGGTAGTAGGATTGGTAGAAGCAAATGGAGGGAAAGTATATTTAGATCAAAATGATATCTCTAGTTTACCAATGTATAAAAGAGCTCAATTGGGTATTGGTTATCTTCCACAAGAGCCATCTGTTTTTAGAAAGCTTTCTGTAGAAGATAATATATTGGCCGTGTTAGAAATGAATAATGTGCCAAAAGAAGAACGTGCTGCTAAACTAGAAATATTATTAGATGAGTTTAGTTTGCAACATGTGCGAAAGAATAGAGGGGATTTATTATCAGGAGGGGAGAGAAGAAGAACAGAGATCGCAAGAGCACTAGCTGTTAATCCAAAATTCATTTTGTTGGACGAACCTTTTGCAGGGGTAGATCCAATTGCTGTGGAGGACATACAATCAATTGTAGAGAAATTAAAGACGAAGAATATCGGAATATTAATTACAGATCATAATGTGCAAGAAACTTTATCGATTGTAGATCGTGCATATTTATTGTTTGATGGAGAGATCTTAAAAGCAGGTAATGCAGAAGAGTTAGCAGAAGATGAGCAAGTAAGAAATGTATACTTAGGTCAGAATTTCGAATTAAGAAAGAAAAAATCTGAAGCATAGATGAGTATTCTAAATGGGATGGTTAAACTCTTACTGAAAGAAAGACTTAAAGATATTGAGTATTTCTTAGCACATCCTCATGATGCACAGCATAGAACATTTAACTATCTAATTAGAAAAGCCACTAATACGGAATGGGGTAATCGGTATGATTATGCAAGTATCTCTAGCATTAAAATATTTAAAGAAAGAATACCTATCCAAGGCTATGATGATGTTAAACCATATGTAGATAGAATCCTAAAGGGAGAGCAAAATATATTGTGGGATACACCAATAAGATGGTTAGCCAAATCTTCGGGCACTACCAGTGATAAAAGTAAATTTATACCTGTCTCTAAAGAGTCATTAGAAGATAATCATTACCGTGGCGGAAAGGATATTATGGCCATCTTTAATGAGCACTTTCCAGACTCAAAATTATATAGTGATAAAGGGAAAGGATTAATTATTGGAGGATCTCATCAGATCTCCAGTTATTCGGAAGATGTAAGTTTCGGAGATTTATCAGCCGTTTTATTGCAGAATCTACCAATGATAGCGAGGTATTTTAGAGCACCAAGTTTACCTGTAGCCTTATTAGATGAGTGGGAAATGAAATTAGACTTGATGGCCAAGGAGACCATGAATGATAATATTACATTCTTGGCTGGTGTACCTTCTTGGACCATTGTTCTTTTTAAAAAGATATTAGAATTAACAGGAGCCAATAACATGCATGAAGTTTGGCCCAATCTTGAAATGTATATGCATGGAGGTGTTAATTTCGGGCCTTATAAAGAACAGTTTGATCAGTTCTTGCCGAATCAGTCTACAGCATATTTTCAAACTTATAATGCATCTGAAGGTTTCTTCTCATTACAAAGTATGCCGGGAGCAAATGATATGGCTTTATGTCTAAATCATGGAATATATTTTGAGTTTATGCCAATGTCTGAAGTAAATCAAGAATATCCGCAGACATTAGAGTTAGATCAAGTGGAGATCGGCGTCAATTATGTGATCATAATTTCTACTAATGCAGGGCTTTGGAGATATAAAGTGGGAGATACGATCAAGTTTACCTCTACTTCACCTTATAAAATACAAGTAACCGGGAGAATGAAGCACTTCATCAATGCCTTCGGGGAAGAGTTAATTATTGAAAATGCAGTAGCAGCATTAACTAAAGCAGCAAATGAAACCGGAGCTAAAGTAAGAGAGTATACCGCTGCACCAATTTACTTCGAGGGCAAAGAAGCAGGAGGGCATGAATGGTTA
>JBELBA010000058.1:0-12335 GCA_042095635.1 Chitinophagales bacterium | reverse complement strand
AATAATTGAATCGCATCAATTTGACTGGATTCTATATTTAAGAATTGATTAGAAGGGTTTGGATAAACCATCATAGCTGATGATAACTCTTTAATGCCTACCCCATACATTTCTTTAACTGCAATTCTGCTTGCTTGTAATACTTCATTACTTCCAACATCCTGAATAAAGACAACAAACTCACAGTTTTCTAATTTCATCTTATTGGTATCTATACTTTCTTCAAAAGAATATTGAAAATTACCTGAAGGATCTACTGTTAATGCTTGTCCTAAACCTGAGGGATACATTCTTTGTAATACAAAATCTAAGTATTGCATTCCTTGCCATCTTTCTTCAATATGAGACTCTGTTAAGGCTACGTAAACTCTTAAACTTCTTCCTTCAAAATAACTACTCAATGCTTCAATAGAAATATCAAAAACAAAGCTACTATCTCCGCTTCTTTTACCTGTAAAGTTAATATCATATACAGCACTTACACTATCTCTTACTTTATAAGTATTTAAGTAACTATCAAAGTTAGTACCGGTATAACCTCCACCACCTACAATAGAATTTCCATCTATATATGTAGTAGGATAACCAGTAGTTCCATAAAAATTAATTCTATCTGCTGCTGCTTCATTTTCGTAAGCATCACCGCCATGATATTCGATAACTGCAACATCATAATTACTATCTGCCATCTCCTCTACTCCTCTTGATGCCGCTGGACAATTAGGACACCATGTTCCCGTAACTACTTCATAAAGTACCACATCTCTTGCAATACCTCCATCTAAAGTTACACTTGCCGTATTAGAAGCACTAGAATAACCTAAATCAGCCTTTCCTGCTCTTACCGCATATTCATAAGTACTTGGATACAAGTTTAGGTCATTGTATGATGCTTCGCTTATAGTATGGCTCAATTCTTGGCTATTTTTCATTAGGGAGTATGAAACTGGTGTATATGCTCCTGGAGCAGTCCAAGATAATACAGCATTTCCATCATTAACTACAACAGTTAAATCAGTTGGCGCATCAAATGACTCCACCTCAGTAAAGGTAATATCATCTACATAGAAACCGGATGAACCATCATTACCACTTAAACCATAGAAGTTAAGCGCATCTAATTTATTGACATCATTATTTCCTTGTGCACCTAAAGACCATTTCCAAGACCTCAACTCTACTCCATCAAAATATACGGTTGCAAAATTATCATCAACATCAATGATTAACTTTACAGGAATCCATACATCATTATTAAAATTAAAAGTGTCGATGTCATTATATCCTGCATCTAATATTGCAATTCCATGGGGTTGAAAATTAATTTGCATCCCCCAATCACTATCACCTCCATCGAAGTTTTGCAATAAGTTAAAATAAGCAGCTTTGCTCTCTACAATCCACATATGAAATAATACCTCGTATCTCCCTGTAGTTCTATCTCCAAAGTCCATTACTATATCATTACCTTCATCTATAAACACCACATGTGATCCAGATCTTGCAATAGAGGTATCTATAATTAATGCATCTGCTACATTTGTTCCACTCCAAGTAGACCAGATATCATTAGAATCGTCTTGAAATACAAAACTACTATCTGAATAAGATTCGAAATCTTCAGAAATCAATTGCGCAACAACTTGATTTGTAGCTATAAATGCAAAAACAAAAAGTAAAATATTTTTCATTGTCAATTTAGTTTAGTCCACACAAAAATACTAAATATTTAATAGAAGAAAGGTCTAATGATAGATCAGCGAATTATAATAATATGATCATTAATAATAATGCAATACTGATAAAGAAAGTGCTTAAAGCAATTTTCTTTAATTCAGGATCTAGCTCTTGTCTTTCCTTAAAGCTATTGGCTTTCTTTAAGTTTAATAAGAATGGAATAAACAATAGGTAAGCTAATCTTAATAGATCATTAGTTGCATATAATTCTACAAATGTAACAACACAAACTATCCCTGCAATAATTAATAGGCTGTGATAGACTTTATCCTTGTTACCGATCAAAATAGGAATTGTGACTTTACCTGCAATCTTATCAGATTCAACATCACGCATATTATTCATATTTAATACACCAACGCTAAAGAAGCCAATTCCAAAGGATAAAAAGATGGACGCAATATGGAAGCTTCCAGTCTGTAACCAATAACTTCCTAAAACACCTACTAAACCAAAGAATAAAAACACGAAAAGATCACCCATGGCTTTATATCCATATGGATTTTTACCCATCGTATATTTAATAGCAGCAACGATTGAAGCAGATCCTAATAAAAAGAAACCTACAAATGTTAAATTGATTTCATCAATAGCTAAGATTAATAAACCTACACCTGATATTAAAGAAAGAATAGCACTTATAAATACAGCTTTTTTCATTGCAGCCTTAGATATAACTCCTGATTGTACAGCTCTACTTGGTCCTTTTCTTCCTTCATGATCGGCTCCATTCTCAGCATCTCCATAATCATTGGCAAGATTAGATAATACCTGTAAAAAGATAGTAGTTAGCGCTGCTAGTGCAAAAATATTCCAATCAATATCTACAAATAAAGCAGCAGTTGCATTACCAGCAAGGATACAAGATAATGCTAAAGGTAATGTCCTTAATCTAAAAGCTTTGATCCAATGTTTCATTAATACTTAAGTGATTATTGATAAATATGGAACAAAGATATATAATATCCTATTGACCTATTATCTGAAAGTAATTTCTCAATACTTCGGCACTTATTTTTCCATCTGTTTTTATCTCCAAAAACTGAACACCAGTATTTGTATATAAATTTGATAAGGCTGTAGTTAAGGAACCTACATCTGTTGCAACTTGATAAGTTAATCCATAAGCTTCTACCAACTTCTTAATATCAACCTCTTGATAGCAATCGAAGTAAGCTTCTAATTCTTCTAATTGATCTGGACCAGGAATAATTCTAAATATACCTCCACCTCCATTATTGATAAGGATAATCTTTAAATCTAGGGCATCCATATACTTATGCCACAAGGCATTAGAATCATATAAGAACGCAATATCTCCTGTAATAACTGTAGTAGTTTTTCCAAAAACGTAAGCAGATCCCATAGCAGTACTTGTTACCCCATCAATACCAGATGTACCTCTATTACAAAAGCTGTTATAATTAGCGTTTAAGTCAAAAAGATTGGCATATCTTACTACTGTAGAATTACCAAAATGGATATCCGTCTCAACAGGAATAAAATTGAAGAGTGTTTCAAATACTTTAAAATCAGACCAATCTATTTCTGCTAAATAATCAGTCATTTTTGCTTTTAACGATTCATCTCTTTGATGCCATAATTGATGATAATCACTAGATATTTCTACTACACCAAGCATATCTACAAAACGCTCTTCAGAGGCTTCTAAATACTCTGTTAGTGCATCATAGGTATCAGCCACACCAATAATTGGTCCAACATTCCAATGTTCTTTAGGCTTGTATTTATTAATGAAAGCTTTAATCTTTTTAGAGACAACTGCTCCTCCAATAGATATAAGCAAATCTGGAGCAAAACTAGCTTCCTCTTGAGCTGTCAAAGAACTTAAAAATCTATCTATACTCTGAATAGTTAAGCCTTCAATATTAGATGTAGCCTCTGTAAGTACAACTATATTTTTATTGTCAATACAGGCCTTAATAGCTTCATTAACTATTTCATCATTCAATTGACCAACGATTAACATTACTTTATTGTAATCATTAACACGATCTAAATAAGGTGCTAATTCGAAGATTTCTCTTTCAATTTCTAATTCATATTCGATCGAATCTACTACTTCTTCTGTTAAACCGTAAAGTGGCTCTCTGATTGGTATATTAATATGAACAGGACCTGGTTTATCTACTAAAGTAAAGTCAAAAGCTTCACTTATCTGATCTTCGATTTCTTCCAAGCTTAATCCTTCTTGAAAATCCATACTTCCTTTTACATAGTTGGTATATATTTGAGATTGCCTAATCGTTTGTCCATGACCTTGATCAATTATTTCTGCAGGTCTATCTGCCGTTAATACCAACAAAGGTAAACCTTGATAATAAGCTTCAACAATGGCCGGAGCAAAGTTAAGCACCGCACTACCAGAAGTACAAATTAACGCAGTTGGCATTCCTGTTTGTTGTGCAATCCCCATAGCAAAAAAGCCAGCAACACGCTCATCAGGAATAACAATACATTCTATCTCAGATCTATTAAATGCAATCGTTAAAGGAGCATTTCTAGAACCTGGACAAATAACTGCATGACTCATTCCTTTTGCCACACATACTTCAACTAACTGCTGAATATCAAAATGATCTGTATTTAACAAAGACTATGCTTTAAGTAAATTCTTAATAACCCGCGCCTTCTCTTCTGTTTCTTCCCATTCTTTTTTTGGATTGGACCTTTTTACAATACCACCTCCAACATAAATAGAAGAACCATCATCGAATAATTCTGCGCAACGTAAATTTACAAAAAGACGTGTAGAATTTCCCATATTTACTGGACCTAGATATCCAGAATAAAACTTTCGATCGTATCCCTCATACATTCTAATAAAATCTAAACTGTTTCCTTTCGGTTGACCACATACTGCTGGTGTAGGATGTAATACATCAACCAATCTATCAGTAGAATTAACAGCTTTGATTTTTATGTCCGTTTTTAAATGAAATAAATGCCCTGAAGGGAAAGTAATTGGACCATTTAGCTCAATATCAACAGCTGGAAATTCTTCTATCAGTTTCTCCTCTATATAATCAGTTACAATTTTTTGTTCTCTCTTTTCTTTGTCCGTCCATTCCACTTTCTTTGGATCTGTCTCTCCCCACTTTGTGCCCGCTAAGGAACTAGTTTGATAAAAATCTTTATGCTGTTGAATCAACAACTCCGGACTTGCACCTATCCAAATACTGCCATTTGGTAATTTTACCAAACTCACAAAAGCATTAGGATACCTACCTACCATTTCATTCCATAACATTAATGCAGAAGAATAACTCATGGCTTCTGTATATAATGGTCTAGATAATACAACTTTAGAGAAATGCCCTTTGTCAATATTATCTAATGCATCTAATATAGTATTAGTATAGACACTTGAAGAAATAAATTGATCATCTTCTGCAATAACAGGTTCAGATGGTATAAAGTCTAATTTAAAGGATTGATCAAAATTTTCAAAAACACCTGAAACTCTATCTCTAAGACCAATCGATCTTGCTTTATCAAAGGATTGAAAGACAAATCCTTTAAAGTCATCTAAGCTTAATTTATCCTCTAATGGTGCATCATCAATCACATAATGTATAAGTGATTCATTTGGAAATCGATATAAAGCTAAAGCTATATTATTATAGCTTTCTAAGATTTCTGATATGGTGCAAGTTTTCTTCAAAAATTCGATTTGATACAAATTTAAAAATAAGTTCTTAAACAAAGATTTCTTCTTTATTTTTAAACTAATATTTAATGTCAGTTAACATGAGAGTAATCCTCATTTTCTTCCTTTTTATACTTTGTGTTCCTTCAATAGAAGCTCAGATAGACCCTTGTGACTTTAAGGATAAAAATGCTATTTCTAATAATAAGAAAGCAGCAAAGCAATATCTAAAAGCAAGAAAGCTAATTAGCAATAGAAAAAGAGAAGCTGCTATTGAGACCTTAAAGAAAGCCATACTTATAGATGATTCATGTGCTAAATGTATGTATTCCTTAGCTAATCAATATAGTGCAAAAAATAAGATCTTATTAGCTAGACAATTTTATCTTAAGCTAGACAGTACTTGCGAAGTATATAATCCTAATGCCTATTATAATGTGGCAAAAATTGCTCACTTTAGAAGTAAGCAAGTACAAGATGACGATCCCGAACTATTAATGTGCGCAGAGTATTTCAGTAAATATTTAGAACATGGAGATCCAAAAAAATCTAAATATCATAGAGCAGCAATCAATTGCAGAGAATGTATTAATCTGTATGAATTATATGCAAGCACTGTTCCATTTAAACCTACTAAAGTAGAACAAGTTGCACAAGATAAGAGTACAGAGTATTTTCCTTTCTTATCACCAGATAATGAGTCTTTATACTTTACAAGAAAAGGTATGGAAGAACAAAAAGGTCTAAGTACTTATACAAAGGAAACTTCTTATGAAAAGATTTTTGTTAGAGAAACAAGCGATTCTGGTTATACCACATTTCCACTTGATTACCCATTTAACCAGCCAGGAATTACCCAAGGTGCAGCAACCTTAACGATTAACAATCAAGAGATGTATATCTCTATATGTGATGCAAAGGAGCTTGGTGGAATTGGTTCTTGTGATATTTTCTATACTAAAAAACAACATGGCTATTGGCAAGATTTTCAAAACCTAAATGAAATTAGTGACTTCCCTATTAATACAGAGAACTTCGAGTCGATGCCTTCCATATCTTCGGATGGATCTACTTTATATTTTATTTCTGACAGACATGATGCTGCGCTAATTAAAAAAGCACACATGACTGGAGATCCAAACATCATTGCACAGATTGATTTTGATATCTTCTATAGTGTAAAGCAAGAAAATGGTAGATGGGGTGAAGTCATTAAATTAGGACCTGAAATCAATTCAGCTAGAAATGAAAAGACACCTTTTATTCATCCAGATAACAGAACCTTATATTTTAGTTCTCAAGGACATTATGGTGCTGGTGGTTATGATATATTTTATGCAAGAAAAGAGAAAAATGGAAAATGGGATTTTGCTAAGAATATAGGATTACCAGTAAATACAGTAGATGACGATGGAGATTTTATGGTGAGTACAGATGGTACAACGGGTTATTATGCATCCTATCCATCAGGTACAGAAATGTGGGAAGTTTTTGAGTTTGAATTACATCAAGAAGCAAAACCGAAAAAATTAGTATTCTTAAAAGGAAAAGTAGATTCAGACTTAGATCCTTCAGATGCTAATGTAAAAATCAGAGATAATAACAGTGGAAAAGAAACAAATATACCTGTAAATGAAGATGGAGAATATGCCTTTATTGCTCAGATTGAAGATGAAGTGGATGATGAAGATTACCAGGATTCTATTAAAAGATCTAAAAATGAAGCTCTAAGTAAATTGGACGCCATTAAATCTAAATTAAAGTCCAAGGAAGAATTACAAGAAATCCTTAAAGAAAAACCTATCGCTCCTGAAGATTCTACCAGACAAGCAAGAAGTGATATAAAAGTCAACTCTACTCCACCAAATACTGCTGCTAAACTTAAACCTATTAGCAAATCAAACGCAGTAATAGATAAAGAGGTAAAACAATTACAAAGCTTTGACTTTACAGTATCTACTCAACAAGAAGGAAGCTTTACAGCTTCTAAAAGAATGACATCTGAAGACACTCCTCCATGCACCATCAGTAAACAGAAAATGGAATTAAAACCATTATCAAAAGGAGCGACATTTAAAATTGATAAATTATTGTTCTTAACAGATGCCTACGAATTAACAGATGCAGCCAAGATTGAACTTTATGTTGTCGCTGACTTCTTAAAAGCCAATCCGGATGTAAAAGTTGCTGTGCATGGTCATACAGATAATATAGGATCAGCGACAAAGAACTTAAGCTTATCCAAAAACAGGGCTCAATCGGTACATGATTTTCTAATTGCAAAGGGTATTACCGCAAATAGACTTCAATATGATGGTTTTGGACCTAATAAACCTATCGCAAGTAATAAGACGGAAGAAGGTAGAGCTCAAAACAGAAGAACAGAAATCGTAATATTATAATATGGCTAAACTTACCCCTTTTCACGTTGCTGCTCCCGTTCATGATTTAGATAAAGCTGCTCACTTTTATGGAGAGATCCTTGGTTGCCAAAAAGGTAGATCTGATAAGCAATGGATCGATTGGAATTTATTTGGACATCAGTTTGTTACACACTTAAAAGAAGGAATGGAAGTTCAAGAACATCATACTAATGCGGTAGATGGTCATGCAGTGCCAGTTCCTCACTTTGGGGTTGTCTTAGAAATGAAAGATTGGGAAGCATTAGCAGAAAAAGTCAAGGCAGCTAATATTCCTTTTATAATAGAACCATATATTAGATTTAAGGGAGAAGCAGGAGAACAAGCAACAATGTTCTTTTTAGATCCTTCAGGAAATGCTTTAGAATTTAAAGCTTTTAAGCATATCGAAGTGCAGTTATTCGAAGTATAATATGGGCTTCCTTATTCTAAATGATGACGTAAGATTCTAGTGAAATAGAATTCTTTACTGTTTGTTCAGAATACTTTTTCGAAAGACCTCAATTATTAGAAAAGAAAGCAACAGGATAGAATGATCTGTGTACTTCTGCGTCAGGTAAGAAATTTAAAAATGTTACCTTAAAAATTAAGGATAAAAAAAGCCCCGACAAATGTCGAGGCTTCTTAAATATCTTATAGCGGAAAGATTAAGCTTTCTTAGCCACTCTTCTTTCTTTAACTCTAGCTTTCTTACCGATAGCATCTCTTAAGTAGTATAACTTAGCTCTCTTAACTTTACCAAGTCTGTTAATTTCTACTTTATCAAGGTTTGGAGAATTAATTGTGAAAATTCTTTCAACACCAATTCCTTCAGAGATTTTTCTAACTGTGAAAGTTTTAGTTACTCCGTGACCTTTAATTTGGATTACAATCCCCTTAAAGATCTGGATCCTTTCTTTGTTTCCCTCTTTAATTTTATAGTGTACAGAAACGGAATCTCCTGATTGAAAGTTGATATCCATTACTTGTGCGTTATCTTCTGATACAAATTTTACTGCGTCCATGACTTAATTGTTTTAAAATTCGGATGTCAAAGATAGATATTTTTTCTAAACCGTCAACATTTTAGTACTAAATTCTATCAAATAAATCAGGTCTTCTCTCTTTTGTCCTTTTTATGGCCTCATCATTACGCCATTCTTCCACCTTAGCTGTATGTCCAGAAAGTAGAACATCAGGCACTTTCATACCATCAAAATCTTCTGGTCTAGTGTATACTGGTGGGGCTAAAATATTATCCTGAAAACTATCCGTTAAGGCACTAGTTTCGTCATTTAAGACCCCTGGTATAAGCCTTCCTATTGCATCCACTATCACTGCGGCAGCTAATTCTCCTCCAGACAAGACATAATCTCCAATAGATAATTCTCTGGTAATGTACTTATCTCTTATTCTTTGATCTATCCCTTTATAGTGACCACAAAGAATTAATAAATTACCTTTTAAAGAAAGATGATTAGCAATTCCTTGGTTTAATGTTTCCCCATCCGGCGTGACGTATATAACTTCATCATAGCTTCTTTCTGCAAGTAGTGATTCAATAGCTTTTGATAATGGTTCACACATCATTACCATACCAGCTCCACCTCCATATTGATAGTCATCCGTTTGATTATGCTTTCCTAATCCAAATGGTCTTAAATCATGAACATGAACTTCCAAATGCCCTTTGTCTTCTGCTCGCTTCATAATGGAATGCGCGAAAGGACTTTCTAATAGCTTAGGTACAATGGATATAATATCAACTCTCATGGCGTAAAAATACCCAAAAAAAATAAGCTAGGTGGTCATTTCGATCGAATAGTGATAAATCTAAGATCTGAATTAGTAAATTTGTCTATGCTACCAGAAATAAGAGAAATAGGATATATATCTAAAACACATGGATTTAAGGGGGACTTGCTGTTAAATGTATATGATGGTTTTGAATTAGATATTGATACCGGTGATTTCATTTTCATCATCGATAATGAGAAACCTGTTCCTTATTTCATCACAAAAATGGGTGAACATAAAGCTGGATATATTATTCGATTTGAAACCAATTGTACTGAAGAAAAAGCTAAAAAATTAGTTGGTTCTGTAGTACATATCGAAATTGATAAAGTAGCACTAGAAGAAGACTTTGTAGATTACAGTATATTAGTAGGGTTTGATGTAATGGACAAAACAAAAGGTCACATTGGAGCAATTACAGATGTAATTGATAATGGACCTAATGTTGTTATTCAGGTTGATAGTGATGGTAAAGAAATTATGCTTCCATATAATGAAGACCTTGTTATTGGTATCGATGAAGAAACAAAAGTACTTAACTATGATGCACCTGAAGGACTAATAGATATGTATTTAGAATAAATTTATAACGCTTTCTCCTTTAACCACCACTCTTCTATCTGGGCACTTACTTTATCTAATGATATAGATTGTCCAATCATAGGAACTGTAATTGGTACCTCTAATTCATTGGCTTTTCTTACGACTCTCTTTACAGGATCATTCCAATCGTGCAATGCCAGAGTAAATGCACCCCAATGTATAGGCATCATAATCCTTGCTTGCACATCATAGGCTGCCTGTGCCGTTTCTTCAGGAAACATATGAATATCAGACCATCGCTTATTATACTGCCCACATTCCATCATAGCAAAATCAAATGGTCCATATTTTTCTCCAATCTCTGTAAAGTGCGGGCTATATCCTCCATCACCAGAAAAGTATACTTTTTGCTTTGATCCATTAATTACCCACGATCCCCAAAGTGTAGAAGAGTTATCTGTTATTCCCCTTCCAGAAAAATGCCTTGAAGGGACAAATGCCAATTGAATGTTATCCAAATTAGTTTCATTCCACCAGTCCATTTCTTCAATCTTACTAGAATCAACTCCCCAAGATCTTAAATGCGCCCCTACCCCTAGTGGTACATAAAACTTAGAAGTTTTATCCTTTAATTGCTTAATTGAAGGATAATCCAAATGGTCATAGTGATCATGAGATATAATAATCGCATCGATCTGTGGCAATTGCTCTATTTCTATCGGCAACTCTTTATTATATCTTTTCTTTCCTACCCATGGATGAGGAGAAGGACAATCACCTAACATAGGATCTATCAATATATTCTTACTATCTAACTGTAATAAGAAGGCTGAATGACCAAACCAGATCAACCTATTTTCATGCGTGGTATCTACATCGATAGAGTCTACATGGACAACAGGTAAATCAAAACTAGGTTCCGTATTCGGATTCCCTTTGATAAAGTCTTTCATCATTCCAGTAAAATTGGAAAAACTCATATCCATTTTCGTCTCAGTCAAATTCTGAAACTTACCTTTTTTATAATGTCCTGTTGCTTTATAACTTAGTAACTCTTCTTTGTTTGGTTTACCTCCAAACTGTGGACTGGTATTTAAAAATATAGCAATTATAATAACTGCTAATATAATTACACCTCCTATTCCTAAACCTATCATTTTTAATGCTTTTAACATATGCTTGCTAATTTATTAATGGCTGGGTTTTCAATATGCTTTTCATCATTAGGTTTAATAACACTATTGATCATGGCATCGCCAATTCTAATTGTTGTTGTAATATTTTTCATCTTCCTCATCATCGGAAAGAAAGGCCTGGTAATAATGTATATCCAATTATACCAAGCTGTACTTGATTGTATTCCTTTTTCTGGAATAATTGCTCCAGGTCTAAACATATAAGCATCCTTAAACCCTTTATTTAATATATAATTCTCTGTTTTTCCCTTTACCCTTGCCCACATGGTATTTCCAGATTCGGTAGAATCGGTTCCTACACCAGACACATAATTGAATACCATTTCCGGATTCGATACATACAAAGTATCTGCAAAAGCTTTAACAGTATCAAATGTTATTTTGGAAAAAGTGGCCTCTTTCATACCTACGGAAGAAACACCCATGCAATAAAAGCAAGCATCATAGCCTTTTAATTTATCCGAAATGGATGATACATCAGTAAAATCCTCATGAATCAATTCTACCAATTTTTCATGTTGAATATTGAGCGGTCTTCGATTTACAACTAAAACAGTTGTTACTTCATCTCGTTCTAGACATTCTAATAAAACGCCTTTGCCAACCATTCCTGTACTTCCTGTTATAATAACCTTCATCTATTTTTATATTTAAATAATGAGTAATTAATCGCTCACTAATTTTATCAAAAAAAAGCTAAACATATTTAGCTCTTAAAATTATTTTTATTCCTTCTAAACATAAAAACCATTAAATGTCTAAACCAAGATATGTTACTAAATAATCTTAATTTATTTTGGGAACAAAAAAAGCCCCGACACAATGTCGAGGCTTTGTATATCTAAACTATAATTGTTGCTTATTCAGCAGCTTCTTCTGAAGACGCTTCTGGAGTTGCCTCTGCTTCGGCAGCAGGTGCTTCCTCAGTAGTCTCTTCAGTTGCTTCTTCAGCAGCTTTTGCTTCCGCCTCTGCTTTTGCAGCAGCTTCTGCTT
>JBELBA010000057.1:0-12397 GCA_042095635.1 Chitinophagales bacterium | reverse complement strand
CAGTACATAACAACATCGTCTCACCTTGTTTTACAACAACTGATCCATGTGCTTGTCTAGCAAATCTTCCTGTTTCTAATGTAATTTCTTTTCCATCTCCTAAATCAAACGATTTAGTAATAGCTTTTGGAATACTCATAATTTTCTCTCTTTTTATTCGTCTCGGATAATAATATAAAAGGGCTTGATTAAGCGAATCTTAAACAGCCCTAAAAAAAAACTGTCTCTACATTGTAGAGACAGTTTTTTAAAAGTTTATTTTCTTAAACCTAAGTCTTTAATCAATGATCTATATCCTTCTAGATCAGATGAAGATAAATACTTAAGTAATTTTTTTCTTTGACTTACCATCTTGTTTAAAGATCTCAAAGTTCCGAAGTCCTTTTTGTTCTCTTTTAAATGCTCTGTCAAATGTTTAATTCTGTACGTTAATAAAGCAACCTGCCCTTCAGTAGATCCTGTGTTAGTTTCAGATCCTCCGTACTTCTTAAATATCTCTCCTGTAATTTGTGGTGATAAATACATATTGTTATAGTTAATTCTTATTCAATTCTTTTGCAAGGGTACAAAAATACCGAAAAAAGGCGAAAAGTACCAATTTAGTTCTTAAATAATTTTAAGACGTCTCCGATTTTAGTTTTCAACTCTGCTCTTGGCACGATAAAATCTAAGAATCCGTGATCTAATAAGAACTCCGAAGTTTGGAATCCTTTTGGTAAATCCTTCTTAATAGTTTCTTTAATTACTCTAGGTCCTGCAAATCCAATTAAAGCTCCTGGCTCTGCAATATTTATATCTCCTAACATCGCAAATGATGCAGTAACTCCACCTGTAGTAGGATCAGTTAAGAAAGATATATATGGTAATTGAGCATCTGCTAACTTAGTTAACTTAGCAGAAGTTTTAGCCATTTGCATTAATGAGAAAGCAGACTCCATCATTCTTGCTCCTCCAGATTTCGAAATCATCATAAATCCACATTTTCTTTCAATAGCATGATCAATTGCTCTAGCAATCTTCTCTCCTACCACAGAACCCATAGAACCTCCAATGAAATTAAAATCCATACATGCTACCACTAAGTCTTGTTTATTTACTTTACCATAAGCAGATCGAATAGCGTCATGTAATTGTGTTTTTTCCTTTGCCTGAACTAATCTATCAGAATACTGCTTAAGATCCTTAAACTCTAAGAAATCAACAGCTTCTATTCCTTCATCCAATTCTTCATACTTCTTGTTACCATCAAATAACATATCGAAGTATTCTTTAGAACCTAATCTTTGATGATGAACACAACTAGGACAAACATATAAATTTGCAGTCACATCTTCTGATGGGAATGTTTCTTTACAGGTTGGACATTTCCACCATACACCATCTGGTGCTTCCTTCTTTTCAGAAGTCATGGTTTGAATTCCTTTTTTTATTCTTTTATACCAAGCCATAATCTGGATTTTAATACAAAAGCTTAATTAAGCGATTGTAATTTTGTCATCTAAATAAATATCTTGGATTGCATTCAATAATGCAACACCTTCTTTAACTGGCTTTTGGAAAGCTTTTCTACCAGAGATTAATCCAGCACCACCTGCTCTCTTATTAATGATAGCCGTACTGACTGCATCAGTAATATCATTAGAACCAGATGCTCCACCAGAATTAATTAAACCAGCTCTTCCCATGTAACAGTTAGCAACTTGGTATCTAGTTAAATCAATTGGATGATCTGTAGTTAATTCAGAATAAACTTTACCATGTGTCTTAGCAAAATTAATTGCATTAAATCCACCATTATTTTCAGGTAACTTCTGCTTAATGATATCAGCCTGAATAGTAACCCCTAAATGGTTAGCTTGTGCAGTAATATCTGAAGCAACGTGATAATCAACTCCATCTTTCTTGAAAGCAGAATTTCTTAGGTAGCACCATAAGATAGTAGCCATTCCTAATTCGTGTGCTCTTTCAAATGCTTCTGCAACTTCAATGATTTGTCTATTAGAATCTTCCGATCCAAAATAGATAGTAGCACCAACTGCAGTTGCTCCCATATTCCAAGCATCTTCTACACTACCAAATGAAACCTGGCTAAATGTATTAGGATAAGTTAATAACTCATTATGGTTTAACTTAACGATAAATGGAATCTTGTGTGCATACTTTCTAGAAACTGAAGCTAATGCTCCAAATGTGGATGCTACAGCGTTGCAACCTCCTTCGATGGCTAATTTTACAATATTTTCTGGATCGAAATAAATTGGATTTGGCGCAAATGATGCTCCTCCAGTATGTTCAATACCTTGATCTACAGGTAAGATTGAAACATAACCTGTTCCTGTTAATCTTCCTGTATTATATATTTGTTGGATACTTCTGAGTACTTGATTACTTCTATTTGTATCCCTATAGATTCTATCCACAAAATCAGCCCCAGGTAAATGGATTTGATCTTTTGAAATCGTTTCACATTTATGGTCTAATAAATATTCAGCTTGATCACCTAATAAACTTTCTAGATTGTTTGGAACCATAACGTTTTCCATTATTTTTCTTTTAATTAAAGCTTTAAAATTTTTGAGAAGGTAAATTTAAGGAATAGATATTGGTATATCAAACTTAAGCTCTTCAGTTTTCAACAGGATGATCTTAATCTAGTTGCAAACTATTAAAATAACTAGGGCTATACTTTAGTCTAGAACCATACCAGCTAAACATTTCCCCATCTACTAATTGAATCTTTGCCAGCGGAAAATATTCTTTTAGTTCAGTTATATGTTTAGCTCTAAATGGATAAGGTTCCGAGCTTAAAAAAACATGATCTACATCTTTATAATCTGCTAAATTAATCTCTGGATATCGATCAATTTCTACTGCATTATCTAATCCTATTTCTGCTAAAAGTGCATTAATAATATTATCCTGCCCTGCTGCCATCCAAGGAGCTCTCCAAATTAAATACAAAGCCTTCTTAGATGGTTTTAATTGAATTTGCTCAAATTCACTTTTAATATCATTTATGAGTACTTGACTTTCACTTTCTTTGTTTAGTATAAGCCCTAACTGTTGCATCATTTCAAAAGCATCTTCTAAATTGATAATATCAGTGACCCAAACGGGACAAATACTTGCACACTGCGCTACTATTTCTTTAGTATTCTCTTCTTTATTACAAATGATTAAATCTGGTTTTAGAGCAACCATTTTATCTATATGAACTTGCTTAGTCCCTCCTAATCTTTCTTTTGATCTGTACCATTGATCTGGATGAATACAAAACTTTGTAATTCCAACAACACGATCACCTAATCCAAGATCGTATAATAATTCTGTCTGAGAAGGCACTAATGATATAATCCTTTGAGGACTTTCATTTAATTCAATTGTTCTACCTATTTGATCTTTATAATTGGGCATATCATAAAAATAAAAAACCCTTCGACCCCAGAAAGGAACCGAAGGGTCTTGTTTATTAAATTCTATTGATTAAGACATCGCCTCAATCAAATCATATTCTGTAATAATGTGAGATAATCCAGCAACATCAGTTACCATAACTGCACTGTTCTCTTTATTGATTAAACCAGTTACTTTCTGCATATTGTCATAGATATCAACTTTAGGGAAAGTTGCACCCATTGCAGAGTTAACAGCATTTGTTTTGTTATATGGATTCTCTAGTAAAGATTTTAAAATAGTAGACTCTGTGATAGAACCTACAACCTCTTCTCCACCATTAGTAACAGGAATTTGAGAAATATTCATATCTCTCATAATCTTAGATGCTTCACCTAAAGTTGCTTCACTATCAACAGTAACAAATTCTTTAGTCTTTTTTCTATCAATGATATCTTTCACTGATAACTCTTCATCATCTAAAAACTGTCTTTCTCTCATCCAATCATCGTTGTAGATCTTACCTATATATCTAGTTCCATGATCATGGAAAGCAACAACAACCATATCATCAGCTGTTAATTTGTCTTTCAATTGGTTTAAACCTGCGATAGCCGAACCAGCAGAATAACCAACAAAGATTCCTTCTTCTTTAGTGATTCTTCTAGCCATTACGGCACCATCTTTATCTGTTACTTTCTCGAAATGATCAATTACATCGAAATCTACACATTCCGGAATGATGTCTTCTCCAATTCCTTCTGTGATGTAAGAGTAAATTGCAGATTCATCGATTTTTCCAGTTTCGTGGAATTCTTTTAAGGTAGAACCATATGTATCGATTCCCCAACATTGAACTTTGTCGTTCTTTTCTTTTAGATATTTTCCAACTCCAGAAATAGTACCACCTGTACCTACTCCAACAACAAAGTGTGTTACTTTACCTTCAGTATCTTCCCAGATTTCAGGTCCTGTAGACTCGTAATGTCCAAGTCTATTAGCTAAGTTATCGTACTGATTTAAGTATAAAGAATTAGGAATCTCCTTCTCCAATTTTCTAGCTATAGAATAATAAGATCTAGGATCATCAGCAGAAACATTTGTTGGACAAACGATCACCTCAGCACCTAAAGCTTTCAGAATATCAATCTTTTCTTTTGATTGCTTATCGTTAGTTGTAAAAATACATTTATAACCTTTAACGATTGCAGCTAAACAAATTCCCATACCTGTATTACCAGATGTAGATTCGATAATTGTTCCTCCCGCTTTTAACTTTCCTTCTTGCTCTGCAACTTCAACCATCTTTAAAGCCATTCTATCTTTAATAGAATTACCTGGGTTAAAGAAATCTACTTTAGCATAAACAGGGCAAGGTAAGTCCTTACAAACATGATTTAATTTAATCAAAGGTGTATCACCTATTG
This sequence comes from Chitinophagales bacterium, assembly GCA_042095635.1. GTDB lineage: Bacteria > Bacteroidota > Bacteroidia > Chitinophagales > CAJXBJ01 > JBELBA01. Next base: position 7,577 of record JBELBA010000057.1, on the reverse strand, counting down.
TCTGTAATATATTGTCATATAATTTCATAATCAGCTTTTTACGACGCTAAAATACTCAAAACTATTATCGATTTCCAATTTCAGATTTCGAAATTGACTAGAATGATAACAACGGTAGAATAAAATCTACCAATGTCCTATTGTTCGAAAGATTGTAGCGTAACAAAATTGTGATACAATCCTTTCATTTCCATTAACTGCTGATGATTACCTCTTTCTTTAACTTCACCTTTATCCAAAACGATAATTTCGTCTGCATTTTGAATAGTAGATAATCGGTGTGCGATAATTAAAGAAGTTCTATCCTCCATTAATTTCTCTATGGCTTCTTGTACATTTAACTCTGATTCGGTATCTAAAGCAGAGGTAGCTTCATCTAAGATCATAATTGGTGGATTTTTCAATATAGCTCTTGCTATCGTAAGTCTTTGCTTTTGACCTCCTGATAGTTTCCCTCCTCTATCGCCAATATTAGTTCTATAACCTTGTTCTAAATCTTTAATAAATTCATGCGCATTAGCCAGCTTGGCAGCATTGATTACTTCTTCTTCACTAACCTGCTTTCCAAATGCTATATTATTATATACACTATCATTAAATAGAATAGCTTCTTGTGTAACCATTCCAATATTTGCTCTTATTGACTTTCCACTTAAATCAGATATAGATTGACCATCTATTAAAATATCGCCTTCCTTTATAGAATAAAACTTAGGAATTAGTTCCGCAATGGTTGATTTACCGGAACCAGAATGTCCTACCAATGCAATTTTCTTTCCTTTTTCTAAATTAAAACTTACTTGCTTTAATATAGTTTCCTCTTTGTACGCAAAACTTACGGCTTTAAATTCTATGGAAGATTTAAAGGAAGCTAAATCAGTTAATTTAGTATCATCTTCTACTTCAACATCAATGAGTTCGAATACTCGATCTATAGATGCTTCCCCTTTTTTGAGATGTCCCATTGCATAAGAAAAAGTCTTAGCTGGCGATATCATTCTACCAAATAATATTAGATAGAAGATCAATGTACTTCCTTCCAAAAAGCCTTCTGTCTTATCAATGACTAAGACCCCTCCATAATATAAAATAAAAGTAAGAATGGTTATTCCTAGAAATTCTGAAACCACTGGCCCTAATGGATGAACTCTTAATATCCTATTTTGAATCTTATAATTCTGATCATTAATTCTTCCAAACTTATCCTGTTGTTGTTCTTCTACATTATAAGCCTTAATAATTTTTAAGCCACTTAAGACTTCTTCTAAGATGGTAATTAAATCTCCTAAACGCTCTTGACCCTTAACGGTACTTTTCTTTAACTTTTTTACAATTTTAGAAATGATCCATGCACCCGCTGGTAAGACTAGTATTACAGTAACGGTTAGGGAAGGACTTATAAATAACATGGTAAGAAGACTAGTTAAGATCATCAATGGATCTTTAATTAAACTCTCTATTACTTGTACTACTGATACTTGAATTTCGTGTATATCAGAAGTAACTCTTGTTATAATGTCACCTTTCTTCTTATCATTCAAAAAATAAAGTGGCAATCTAGAAATCTTTTCAAAAATTTGTGCTCTTAAATCTCTAACAATCCCATTTCTAATAGGTGCTAGCAAATACAGACTTAAATATCTAACGATGTTCTTAAAAAAGAATAGTATTACTATGGCTATACAAATCAGAAATAAGGCATGCCCTCTTCCCTTTTCAACAATTATTGTATTAAAATGATATTGCAAAAATTCTACAATTGCACTTATAGATAAACTTAATTCTGGTACATCATCATTGATAACAGTACTTGCATCGTTAAAGATAATTTGCAAGAAAGGAATCACTGTGGCAATAGAAACAATCTCGAAAAATATATTCAATACAATTGCTATCAAGTACCCGTAGGAATATAACTTGTAATTCTTGAGGAATCGTAATACTTTTCTAACTTTGCCAAACATCTATAATCAAATATAGGACTATTTTAGACGAATGTCTTCAATTTACAATCATTTATGAAAGTCATCGGAATCATACCAGCCAGATACAATTCTACTAGATTTCCTGGTAAGCCTTTAGTAGATATTAAGGGTAAAACAATGATTAGAAGAGTCTATGAAGGCGCTATCAAAGCTAAGCATCTAGATGATTTGGTTGTTACAACTGATGATCAAAGAATTTATGATCATGTCATTGATTTTGGTGGTAAAGCTATTATGACGGATGAATCCATTCCTAGCGGAACTGACAGAGTCTGGCAAGCCTATCATCAATTAAAGAAATCTTATGATGTGGTTTTAAACATTCAAGGAGATGAACCTTTAATTAATGTAGAGCACATTGATTTATTAATTGACATTTTTGAGAAAAGAAAGAATGCTCAGATTGGTACTTTGGCAAAACCAATGCAACTTAAAAAAGACATTGAAGACCCAAATAAAGTTAAAGTCGTTTTTTCTTCAGACAAAAAAGCTTTGTACTTTTCTAGAAGTCCAATTCCATTTGAAAGAGATAAAAAAGCTAATCCAGGCTATTTTCAGCACATTGGTATTTATGGTTTTAAATCTAGTGTTTTAGACCGAATCTCTAAGTTAGATAGTTCTCCATTAGAACTTACTGAGCAATTAGAACAGCTTAGATGGCTTGAAAATGACATGAATATACATTTGGAAATAACTAATATAGAAACACCATCAGTAGATTGTCCTAAAGACCTAGAAAACCTAATTAAAAACTACGGTTCTAGCTTATAGTATTTTCTTTAAAAAAATGATACGATTCTCATCAAGTACGCCAAATTAGTTGTACTTTTACCTCCCGTAACGTTGATATAAAACATACATTATGGCTAAGCACATTTTTGTTACGGGGGGAGTTACCTCATCATTAGGTAAAGGAATCATCTCGGCATCTCTTGCAAAATTATTACAAGCAAGAGGATATTCAGTAACTATTCAGAAATTCGATCCATACATTAACGTGGATCCAGGGACATTAAACCCATACGAGCATGGTGAATGTTTCGTAACTGAAGATGGTGCTGAAACAGACTTGGACTTAGGACATTACGAAAGATATTTAGATATTAATACTTCTCAGGCAAATAATGTTACAACAGGAAGAGTTTATCAAACAGTAATTAATAAAGAAAGAGAAGGTGAATATTTAGGAAAAACAGTACAAGTTATTCCTCATATTACAGATGAGATTAAAAGAAGAATGTTATTACTAGACCAAAGTGGGAAGTATGACTTCGTAATTACTGAAATTGGTGGAACTGTTGGTGATATTGAATCCTTACCATATATTGAAGCGATCAGACAATTAACATGGGAATTAGGAGACGACAATTGTATCGTGTGTCATTTAACTTTAATCCCATATTTAAGTGCAGCCAAAGAATTAAAAACTAAACCAACTCAACATTCTGTAAAAATCCTACAAGAATGGGGAATCAATCCAGATATCTTAGTTTGTAGAACTGAGCATAGTTTACCTGAAGAAATGAAGGAGAAGATTGCTAGATTCTGCAATGTTAGAAAAGATTCTGTTATTGAATCATTGGATGCAAATACCATCTATGATGTGCCTTTATTAATGAAAAAGGAAGGATTAGATCAAACAGTATTGAAGAAATTCAAATTAGAGTTAGGAGAAGAACCTTCTTTAGAAAGATGGAATGACTTCTTAAATAGATTTAAGAATCCTAAATCTAAAATTAAAGTTGGATTAGTAGGTAAATATGTAGAGTTACAAGATGCTTACAAATCTATCTTAGAATCTTTTATACATGCAGGTGCTGCTAATGAATGTAAGGTTGATTTACATTCTATTCATTCTGAAGAAATATCTCCAGAAAATGTAAACGAAAAATTAGGTGACTTTGATGCTATCCTAGTTGCTCCAGGATTTGGAGAAAGAGGTATAGATGGAAAAATTACAGCATGTCAGTTTGCTAGAGAAAATAAAGTTCCATTCTTAGGTATCTGTTTAGGTATGCAAATATGTGTAGTAGAATACTTTAGAAATGAACTTGGATTTGACGAAGCACATTCTTCAGAAATTAATCCAGATACGCAAACGCCTGTTATTAATTTAATGGAAGAACAAAAGTCTATTACTAAAAAAGGTGGAACCATGAGATTAGGTTCTTATGATTGTATCCTTTCGGAAGGTTCTAAAACTTTTGAAGCATACGGTAAGAGAAAAATTACAGAGCGTCACAGACATAGATACGAGTTTAATAACAACTTCATGTCAGAACTTCAAAATTCTGATTTAAAGCCGGTAGGAATTAATCCTAACAATGGATTGGTTGAAGTGGTTGAATTGGAAGGTCATCCTTGGTATGTAGGTGTCCAATATCATCCAGAATATAAATCTACGGTATTAAATCCGGCACCTTTATTTGTAGATTTAATCAAAGCTGGAAAGGTTCATAACGAAGTTAAAAATGATAAAGTAATTGATGAAGCCCTGCAAGGATAATTCAATCTAAAACAATATTTAAAAGCCCGACTATTGAGTCGGGCTTTTTATTTTAATATTATTTAGGACTGAAATCCTAAATGCTTTCCTGAATTCTTCAAAATATTACTATTTTTGCATGGCTAATAAAGTCTCAAATTAAAATCTAAGCGAGTGTTAAGCGATAAAAGTAAACAAGGTAATAATAACGGTACAATTGTACTTTTCTTATTAATGGCTGTATTCATGGGAATCAGCTTTTTCCTAAACGATCCTGCAAAAGAAAAGATTACACAAGATAAAGTAGCTAAAGAACAAGCTGCTGATAGCAGTGTGCAAGCTAATACCGTTACAACGACGATTTTTGAAACTGAAAATACAGACTCTGCAGTAATCAGCGAGCAAGCAAGACAAAAGTATGGTGTATTTGCTACTGCACATAGCAATGATGAAAAGCATATTGAAATAGAAACTCCTTTAGCTGTTTATTCTTTCAATAGTATTGGTGGTTATATAGAGCAAGTAACATTAAAAGAATACACTTCTTATGCGCCTGAGACTGAGGATAGAGAGTTAGTTAAGTTCTTTAAAGATGGATCAAATGCTATCAACTTCGAATTACCAGAGGGAATCAGTACTTATAACACTAAGGACTTACCATTTGCTGTTAATTCTAATTTTCAGACTAATCTAGAAGCTGGAGATGCAACAACAATTATCTTTTCTGTTAAAGGAAATAATGGAGAAACTATTGAGCAAACTTATGTGTTAAATGGAGACAATTATTACATTGATTACCAAGTAAACATTAAAGGTTTCTCTAGTTTACCTAATACGATAACTGCTTTATGGAATTCTGATTTTAATAGCCAAGAGAAAGGTTTAGATAACGAAAGAAAATATGCAGCTATCTACTGGAGAGATAAAGAAGAAAGTGAAACAGATGATATCGGTGAAAATGTAATCTCAGATTCTGAGAACGAGTTTGATGGTCCTGCAGATTGGATTGCACACAAACAACAATTCTTTACTTCTGCATTAGTCTATGAAGAAGGTTTTAAAGTTAATCAATTGACAATGCATTCTTTAGAAGATGATACCACTCAGATGATGAACATGAAAAGTGGATTTACTTTAGGTGCTTCTCATAACGGTGCATTCTACCAAATGAAGATATATCATGGTCCAAACGAATTTGATGCTTTAAATAGCGCTGATATCAATTTAGAAGAAGTTATTCCTTACACATGGGGAATCTTTGGAATCTTTAATAAATACTTCACACACAACATTCTATCTTTGTTAACGAAGTTTATCTCTAACTATGGGTTAATCATTATTATCATCGCTTTCTGTGTTAAGTTATTAGTATCTCCTTTTACTTATAAGACTTATTTAAGCTCATTAAAGATGAAGGTATTAAAACCTGAATTAGCAGCCTTAAAAGAAAAATATAAAGATGACTCACAAGCTTTACAAGTAGAACAAATGAAGTTCTATAGACAAGCAGGTGTTAATCCTTTAGGAGGATGTATTCCATTATTATTCCAAATGCCTATTTTATTTGCCATGTTTAGATTCTTCCCTTCAGCTATTGAGATGAGAGGACAAAGCTTTTTATGGGCGGATGACTTAGCTAGTTATGATGAGATCATTACCTGGACGGCCGATATCCCTGTAATCAATTGGATATTCGATAGCCATTTATCATTATTTACAATTTTGATGAGTATCACAACTTTAGTAACAACTAGAATGTCTTCTAATCAGATGCCAGATCAAGGAAACCCAGCAATGGCTCAACAAATGAAAATAATGCAAATCGCAATGCCATTAATTTTCATTCCTGTATTTAATGGATTCGCTGCGGCATTGAGTTGTTATTACTTTGTAATGAACGTTTTAACAATTGTTCAGCAATTCTTAATGAAGCGATTCTTAATCGACGAAGATAAGATTCATGCAAAAATTCAATTAAAACAGTCTCAACCAAGAAAGAAATCTAAATTTCAGAGAAAATTGGATGAAATCATGGAACAGCAAGAGGCTGCTAAGAAAAATAAGAGGTAGATTTCTTGTCATTAGATTGACAAAGCTCATTGGAAAGTCTATTAATTTGACTTTTTAAGCTGAGAAAGCTATTTTTGTAGACTAACGTTTTTTAACATTTATTAATGCGCAATTTTATAAACTATAAACCATGAGGAGAAAATTACTAGTTGCAAGTGCACTATTAAGCATGATCGGATTAAGTGCACAAGCACCAAATATGGAGGATAAGGTAAATATTACCGCTCCTGCAGTTGGTACAGTGTCTGAAGCTGTTGAATCTAATAGTCCTGAAAAAGGAGATGCTTTACAAAGCAGATCAGAAAATGGTGTAGGTGAAATTATTGGTCACACTACATATGATTTACAAACAAACTCTGCTAACCCTGATAGAATCAGAGTTGATGCTGATGGAAACGTTCAAGTTACTTGGACTGGTTCTACAGGAACTGACGCACCATCTTATGCAGACAGAGGATCATTCTACAGATATTTCGACGCTGCTAGCGGAGAATGGACTGAAGAGCCAACTGTAAGATTGGAAGGAAATACAAGAACTGGATGGCCAGTAAATGATTTCTTAGGTAACGGTGGAGAGATTGTAATAGCTCACAACCCTACTGCAGGAGATTATAACTTAGTTTCTATGATCAGAGGTACTCAAGGTACTGGAGATTGGACTGGACCTACTGCAATTTCTAATACTGGTATTTGGCCAAGAATTGCTACTTCTGGTGATAACGTTTTCGTTATCTATACACACACTAATGGTGAAGAAAACGAAGATAATTATACTATGATGGCTATGTCTTCAGATAATGGTGCTACTTGGGATTACACAGATGTTGTATTACCAGGTGTATCTCCTGAAAATGGATATATCACGATGTCTTCTGATGCTTATGCAATCGATGCTCAAGATTCTACAATCGCTATCGTATCTGGTGGAACATTCAATAACATAGTGTTATGGAAGTCTACAGATATGGGTGAGACTTGGGAAACTACTACAGTAATGGATATCGGATTAGAAGCATTTGAGATCGGAAGAGCACACG
>JBELBA010000056.1:0-12509 GCA_042095635.1 Chitinophagales bacterium | reverse complement strand
ACACCCCATATTGCTGGGTGGACGCATCAATCCAAGTTAAAGATTGCTCAAGTCATTTTAGACAATATTGATCGTCATAAGATGGACGAAACCTTGTAGTGTTCTAAATTAAAAGTAAGGAGAATGCTGTTTTATACTTGATTAAGTTGAAAAATCTATCTAGTTTTAAAGGCTTAAATTGGCTAAAAAGTATTTTGTTAAAAATCATTAACGGGATATAATTATTTACAAACTAACATTGAATATATGTTGTCTTTACGTTCGATTATAATCTATGTATTTATACTAAGTGCAGGTTTTGTTACAGCACAAGCTGGAGCACTTAAAGGTAAAGTACTTGATAATGAGTCTAATGAGGTTTTAATGCTCGCTAACGTTGTTATTTATAAGAACGGAGTAATGATAAAAGGGGTTGCTACAGATTATGATGGTAACTATTCTGTCAAACCCTTAGATCCAGGTTCTTATGATGTAGAATTTTCTTACTTCGGTTATCAGAAAAAGATTTTATCTGGAGTAACTGTAGCTTCTGATCAAGTAAAAACTTTAAATGCTAGACTTTCAGAGTTAACTATTACTACTGATGTTGTGACTAAGATTGCCTATAAGGAACCTTTAGTTCAAAAAGATGAAAAGAATGTAACAACCAAAGAAGAGTTAAATACGCTAGCAACGATGAGTGCACAAGATGCTGCCGGATTACAAGGTGGTGCGATGCAAAAGGATGATGGTGAAGCTGTTTCTGCAATGGGTGCCAGAACAGATGCGAATGACACTTATATTAACGGTGTTAAGGTAGTAGGGGTAAGTTCATTACCAAAAAACTCTATCGAACAAATTACTGTAATTAATGGTGGTGTGCCAGCAAGGTATGGAGATGCTACTGGTATGATTATTAATATTACTACAAGAGGTATTTCTAATAGATACTTTGGTGGTATTGAAATTTTAAGTTCTCAATTAACTGATCCATATGGCTATAACCTTGTAGAAGGAAGTATGGGTGGACCGTTATCATGGAAAAAAGAAGTAGCTAAAAATAAAGCTGGAGAATCAATTAAAGCAACAGATGGAACAGACTCTATTAAGAAAGTAGCTCCGAATTTTGGATTCTTATTATCTGGTAGGTTATCTCATCAGTTAGATCAGGATCCATCAGCAGTTGGTATTTGGAAGATTTCTGATGCTAAGTATCAAGAATTAATAGAAACACCGATTGTAGTTTCTCCTTCCGGGGAAGGATACCAAATGGCGGCTAACTTTTATAGATTATCTGATTTCGAGAATCAAGCGATTAAAGATAACAACCAAGCGATGGATGTTAACTTAGTAACGAATTTCGAGATTAAACCAAATGATGATTACAAATTAGCATTTGGTGGTAGATATAACTATAGAAAAAGAGATCAATGGTTCAGAAGTTTTTCTTTAATGAACTATGATAATATGCCAGAAAGACAATTTCATACAGGTTCTGGTTTTGCAAAAATTACACAATGGCTAATCTCAGATAAAGATCAGGATCAAGTAGATCAGAAGGATGATGTAAAACCATTTATTTCTAATGCTTACTATTCTTTACAAGTGGATTTCTCAAGAGATTATAGAGAGATATATCATAAGCGTCATGGATTTAATCCTTTCGATTATGGAGCAATTGGTCAATTTGAGTCTGATTGGACAAGAAACATGGAAGACTTGTTTATTGATGAGAATGGATTATTAACAGCTGCAAGAGCTGGAGAGAAAAACACTAGATATACTGCTGATTCTAAAAATCCAACTTTATCTAATTATACATCTACTTATTATGATTTATTAGGAGAAAATCCTGATGGAGTAGATTTCATTTCTTCTAGAGGAGGACTGATTAATGGTTCTACACCACAAAATGTATTAGGTATATGGGCAAACGTTGGAGAACAAAGTAACAGTTTCTCTAAGTTTAACCAAGATCAATATAGAGGTACTTTAATTGCGAATGTTGATTTAAACTTTAAAGTTAAAACGGTTAGCAAGGATAATAAGTTCAAAAATGTTTACTACCCGCACTCTATAGAGTTTGGTGGAGAATTTGAGCAAAGAGAATTATCTTCTTATGGATTTAGCGATGCAAATCAATTATGGGGAAGAATGAGGTTATTAACCAATGCGCACATCTCTCAAGATACTGATAATCCTTTATTCGGAACTTTAAATATTGAAGGTTTCAATGTACCAAATGTTCAATACTATAATGATAAAGCAGATTTAGATGCGCAATATAGTTTTGATAGAAACTTGAGAACTAAATTAGGATTAGATCCTGATGGAACGGATCATATTCAAATTCATAATCAAAGTGCTGATTTCTATTCTTTAGACATGTTTACTGCTGAAGAATTAATCCAACAAGGTTCTAACTCCTTAGTAAGTTATTATGGATATGATTACTTAGGAAACAAAATGACAACTAAGGTTAGTTTTGGTGATTATTGGACTGCACAGGATGAGAACGGAAATTACACAAGACCGATTAATTCTTATTCTCCAATTTATGCTGCATTCTTTGTTCAGGATAAATTCTCTGTAGACAAGTTATTCTTTAACGTTGGTGTTAGGGTAGATAGATTTGATGCAAATCAAAAAGTATTAGTAGACAAGTATAGCTTATATGGAATGCATACTGCTGGTGATATTGTTGCTGCAGGTTTTGATGATTTACCAGATAATATCCAAGACAGTTATAAAGTATATGTGAAAGATATTGAGTCTTCAATTGATGATATTGATGATGTTTCAGTTGCTGGTTATAGAAATGAAGATACTTGGTATGATGCTGATGGTGTTGAGGTTTCTAACCCAGAAGTAATTGCTGAATTATCTAAGACTGGTACAATTACACCTTTCTTAATTGACCCTAACGATAACATTCAAGAATCTACTTACGATCATGGTTCTGCATTTAAAGATTATGTACCATACTTAAGCGTTATGCCTAGGATATTATTCAATTTCGAATTGAAAGAAAATGCAATGTTCTTCGCACATTATGATGTATTAACGCAAAGACCCTCTTCTGGATACTTAGCTACTCCATTCGATTATATGTTTATGAGAGAGTTAAACAACATTCAAACTTTCTCTAATCCTGATTTAACTCCACAACAGACTATTGATTATTCTGTAGGGTTTAAGCAAGCTTTGGGAGCATATAGTGCAATTAAGATTAAAGGTTTCTATAGAGAGATGAGAAACATGATTAACATGACAAGAATTAATTATGCTTATCCTATCTCTTATACTACGTTTGGAAATATTGACTTCTCTACTGTAAAAGGTATGACAGCAACTTTTGATCAAAGGTCTAAAGGAAACTTAAGAATGAAAGTTGATTATACTTTGCAGTTTGCTGACGGAACAGGATCTAGTGCAACTTCTGCATCAGGTATCTTAGCTTCAGATCAACCTAACTTAAGAACGATTTTCCCATTAGCGTTTGACCAAAGACATACGATCATCACTAACTTAGATTATAGATTTGGTGAAGGAAGTGAGTATAGAGGTCCATCTAGAAAGAAGTATGTGCCAAATGGAGACTTTATTGATACAATCAGAAAGCCTTTATTCCAAAACGTTGGTTTAAACTTAGTATTAAGAATGGGTTCAGGTACACCATACTCAAGACAGAGTCAACCAACTCCAGATGCATCATTTAACAGTTCTAGATCTTCTTTATTAGGATCAATGAATGGATCTAGATTACCTTGGTCTACTAAAGTTGATGTTAAAATAGATAAGAAGTTTAGAGTATTTAAAGAAAAGACATCTGATGGTTCTTACAAGCCAAGAACTGGATTACAATGTCAAATTTATTTACAAGTACTTAATTTGTTTGATACAAGAAATATTATGGCAGTTTATAGCTTTACTGGTAATGCTCAGGATGATGGTTATTTATCATCTACACTTGGACAAGAAGCTGTAAGTGCATTAGAAGTTCAAGGTACGGACTTATCTTACATTGATTACTATAACATGTCTGTAGTTAATCCTAACTATTTCTCTTTACCGAGAAGAACAAGAATTGGTATAGTAGTGAATTTCTAATTTGAAGAAAATAATGATGAAAAAAAATAAAAGTATGTTACGTTTATCTGTTTTATTATTAGGATTGTTTGTTTCATTTGGGTATTCTGCTTTTGCAAAAGAGAATGTATCTGGTGGTAATAACAAAACAAGTGGAGACGAAGGTTTAGCGATTAGAAATAGGGCTATGGGGTGTACAGCACCAACCTCTTCTTTTGATATATCTGTCAATAATGTGAAAGCACGTTTAATGAACGGTGGAGACATGTGGTGGGATTTTAACAATGCTGCTTATGAGATTCCTAAAGGTGGGGGAGTAAGTTCATTATTTGCTGGTGCGATATGGATTGGTGGTATCGATGGTGGTGGACAATTAAAAGTTGCTGCACAGACCTATAGGCAAAGTGGTTCTGACTTCTTTGCTGGTCCTTTAGATGTGGATGGAAATACAACTGCCGAAACTTGTAATGAGTGGGATAAGCACTATGAAGTATTAAGAGCAGATATAGATGCATTTGAACTTGCATTTGAAGCTGGTGATGTAACAGAAGACTTTATTCAAAGTCCTGCAATGGCAGGTATCAGAAGCTGGCCTGCAAAAAACAATCCATATAATGATATCGTTGGTTCTAAGAACATGGCTGCTTTCGTAGATTACGATGGTGACGGTGATTATAACCCATTAAATGGAGATTATCCTAAATTAGACTTAGCAGGTGGTAGATGTTCTGAAAAAGTGATCAATCCAGACCAAATGGTATACTGGGTATATAACGACAAGGGTAACTTACATGGGGAAACTGGTGCTGAAGCAATTGGTTTAGAAATTCAAGCTTCTGCTTTCGCATTTGCTACTAATGATCAGATCAATGACATGACATTCTATAGATATAGAGTAGCTAACAAATCTTCAATCGTATTAAATAACACTTATATGGCTCAATGGGTTGATGCTGATCTAGGTGCTTATGATGATGACTTCGTAGGTTGTGATACATCAAGAAGTTTAGGTATTTGTTATAATGGAGATGCAGTGGATGGTCCAACTTCTCCTAACTATTCTGATAATCCTCCAATTGTTGGTATTGACTTCTTCGAAGGACCAAAAGATACGGCAGGTATAGAATTAGGGATGGCTGTATTCTTATACTACAACAATGATTTTACTAATACTGGTAACCCGGAGACTGCTCCACATTATTATGGATATATGTCTGGTACGTGGAAAGATGGTGTTCCATTTACTGCAGGAGGAAATGGTTATGGTGGATCAGTTTCATCTAACTATATGTTCCCATCTGATCCTTCTGATGCAAGTTCTGAAACATGGTCTGAGTGTTCTGAAGGTAATACACCAGCAGATAGAAGATTCTTAGAATCTGCAGGGCCTTTCGTTTTATTACCAGGTGCAGTTAATAATGTAACAATTGGTGCAGTTTGGTCTCAACCAAAGAACGTATATCCATGTCCATCTTACAAAACGATTCAAACAGCTGATGATAAAGCGCAAGTATTATTCGATAACTGTTTCAAATTATTAGAAGGACCTATTGCTCCTGAAGTGGAGGTAAGATCTTTAGACAAAGAGATTATCTTAACTATTATCAATAGTAAAGAGACAGAAGCATACAGAGAATTAGATGCTCAAATCTTACCTAATTTAGAAAATGATACAACATTCATTTCTGGAGATGATATCGTTGTTGTTTTAGACTCTACTAGAATCATTACACCAGCTGATACTTCAGTTGATTCATCATTTGTTTATGATACTACGTTTGCAGTAGATAGTACTAATGGACTAGGGGATACTTTCTTCCAAACTTATACGGTAGATACCATTACTGCTTATGATTCTTCATTTACATTTGATACTAGTTACACAGTTATAGAGAGAGATTCTACCTACACAAATGCATCTTTATCTTTTGTTATTACAAAAGATACTAGTGTTGCTTATTATGACTTCCAGGGATATGTTATCTATCAATTAGCAAATGCTAGTGTATCTGCATCTCAATTAGATGATAGAGCGATGGCTAGAATTGTTGCTTCTGTAGATAAACCAGACGGTGTAGCTTCATTAGTAAACTATGGATACGACGAAGAATTAAATTATAATATTCCATACGTTAAAGCTGAACAGGCTGAAGACAATGGAATAAGGCACACTTTTAAAATAACGGAAGATTTATTCGCCACTGGAGCAAAGGAATTGGTTAATAATACATCTTACTATTATACTGTAGTGCCATACGGATATAATAATTATAAGCAATTTGACCCTAATACGAATGATGGAATTACTGGTCAGAAGTTACCTTATATTGAGTCAAGAGTATTTAAAATTTCTCCTTCTTATGTTGCTATACCTCATATTATTTCAGTAACTGGCGTTGAATTAAATTCAGCGTTTGGAGATGGTCCAGATATCATCAAACTATCAGGTTCTGGTAATGGTGGACACGATTTAGAGTTAACTGATGAATCATTAGCTCAAACTTTAGGTGGAGATGCTGATGAGATTACTTACAAAGCCGGTAAAGCACCTATTAACGTATTAGTGTATGATGCTTATAAAGTACCTAGTGATGTATTCACATTACATGTAATTGATTCTGTTGGAACAGATGCTGGTGCATTTGATAGTTCTTCATATTGGTATATACTTAATAGTTCGGATGAACAGGTTGCAAGATCTGATAGTTTTATTGGTTTTGAAAACGAGCAAGTAATTGATTCATTAGGATTAATAGTTAAAGTAAATCAATCAGATGCATTAGGAACATCTGATGCAGGTGTTGCAAGGCATGAAGATCATGGTTTAATTGCATCTGAGGTTGATTATTCTGATGATGGTCAAAGATGGTTAGCTGGTGTCGCTGATGAAGATGGGTTATCATTTAAGAACTGGATTAGAGCAGGAGAATTTACTTCACCTGATGCTCAAGGATTTAATGATGTAGCGGATGATGTAGATCATGATGGAGAGGCAAGTACACCTACTCAAACTTATTTTAAGGATCCGAATGCTGTGTACGAGTCATTATTCCCAGGTACAGATATCGAGGGAACTTGGGCGCCTGCAGAATTAGTAAACAGTCAATTCTCTGGAAACTATACGCAAGGTTCTTCAGCGGTCCAATTATTAGCACCATTAGATGGAACCTCTGCTCAGTTAGAAGAATCTCCATCGATTGATATTGTATTTACAACTGATCAATCAAAATGGACGGTTGTACCAGTATTAGAAACACAAGATGAAGAAGAATTATCTTGGGATGGTGCAACAGAAAGATTAGATATTAAATTGAAAGCTGGTTATGCAACTGCTAGTAACTTAAGTATTTCTAATACTAATAATGGAGAAGCTGGTTTATCATTCTTCCCAGGTTATGCAATTAACTTAGAAACTGGACAAAGATTATGTTTAATGATCGGTGAAGATTCTTGGTTAAAAGGAGATAATGGAGACGATATGTTATGGAATCCAACTTCTAACTTGTCTACTGGTTCTTTTGCTACAAGAAACTGGAAGTATGGTGGAAAGCATTATGTATATGTTGTAAATAGGAAGTATGCTGCAGATGCTGTTACTGAAATGAAATTAGCTTTTGATAATAGAGTTAACAAGTTAAGATTAATGCAAGATGTTGCTTGGGTTGGTGTTCCAATGTTAGCAGAAGGTTTTGAATTTTCTCCAATTGATTCTGGTTATGTACCAAATGACATTAAGTTGAAAATTAGAGTTAGCCAACCAATCAGTAGAACAATTGACAATGGAACAGCTACTTATAGATTCAATACTGGAGAATTAGCTAAATCAGAATTGGATGCTGGAGCTGCAGACTCTGTTTTGGATATGGTAAATGTTGTTCCTAACCCTTATTATGGATTTTCAGAATATGAATCCTCTCAGTTAGATAATACGGTTAAGATTACTAATCTTCCAGAAAACTGTGTGATTAGTGTATTCTCATTAGATGGTTCATTGATAAGAAAGTTTGATAGAACTGCTGGTAAAGATGAATTTAATAATCAAGAGACATCTTTAGAGTGGGACATCAAGAACTATAAAAATATTCCTATAGCTAGTGGAGTTTATTTAATTCACATAGATGCAGGAGATGGAAGAGAAAGAACAATTAAGTGGTTCGGAATTATGAGACCTCAAGATTTATCTTCATTCTAAATAAAAGATTTAAAGAAAGTTTAATAAGCTGGATATGAAAAGATTAAGCATAGTATGGTTGGCCGTTTTATTTAGCCTTAGCACATTTGCAGGTAACCCAGATAGATCTGGACAAGCGGGAGCATATGAATTATTAATAAACCCTTATGCAAAGAGTTCTGGATTACATTCTTTGAATACTGCATCAGCTACAGGAGTTGAAGCAATGAGATTGAATGTAGCAGGATTAGGGGATATTGCAGGTGCAGAATTAGTAGCAGTTAACAGTTTATGGTTAGCAGGTTCTGGATTGCAAATTAACAATCTTGCATATGGTACTAAGATTGGTGATTCTAGTGCATTTGGAATTGAAGTATTCAGTTTCAATTTTGGTGAAGTAGATTATACAACTACAAATAACCCAGAAGGTAATATTGGTACATTTAGACCATCGTTTGTTAATATTGCAGTTTCTTATGCTAGAAAGTTCTCTAGAGAGATTAATGCAGGATTAACTTTAAGAGCGATTAATGAATCTATGGGTAACGTAAGTGCTAGTGGAATTGCATTAGATGCAGGTGTTACTTATATGACTGGTAAATATGACCATTTCAAATTTGGAGTTGCTTTAAGAAACATTGGTACACCTATCAAATTTGATGGTGATGGACTAAGTGATAAAACAAAGCTTGGAACAAATGATTTCGATCAAACGATTCAGCAAAGAGCAAATGTTTTTGAATTACCTTCTTTAATGCATATTGGTTTAGCTTACGACTTCTTAAATGCTAAAAGAGGTGCAGATAAAAAGAAATCTGAGGCATGGAGAGTGACCGTAGTTGGTAATTTCCAGTCCAATTCATTTACAAACGATGAATTAGGAATTGGTGGTGAAGTATCTTACTTAGAGCGTTTTACTTTAAGAGGATCTTACAGATGGTCTGAGGGTGTTATATATGTAAATGATGAAGAATCTTCATTTGTATATTCTGGAGTTGCAGGAGGGTTAAGTATTCTTATACCTGTTGAAGGAGATGTAAATAATTCATTCTCTTTAGATATCGCACATAGAATGACAAACACATACTTTGGTGTTACTTCTGTTGGAGTTACATTAAAGTTTTAATAGGAAATATAATTTTAAGGAGCGTTCTTATCGAAAGGTAAGAACGTTTTTTAGTTTAATAAATTGAATAAAGATGGGTGAAATAAATTACATGTCTCAGGATGGGATGGATAAGTTGAAAGAAGAAATTAATCATCTTAAATCTGTAGAGAGAAAGAAAATCTCAAAAACGATTGGTGAAGCTATTGACTTAGGTGATTTATCTGAGAATGCAGAGTATCATGCAGCTAAAGAAGCACAAGGTTTGTTAGAGGCAAAGATCAATAGATTAGAAGGTGAACTTGGTAAAGCAAGAGTAATAGATGAGAGTAGGATTGATACTTCTAAAGTTTCAGCATTAACTACTGTTACCGTTAAGAATGTGAAAATGAACAAGGAGTTTAAGTATACATTAGTTGCTGAAAGTGAAGCTAATATTAAGCTTGGAAAGATTTCAGTTCAATCTCCTATAGCTCAAGGATTAATGGGGGCTAAAGTTGGTGAATTCGTAGATATTAAAGTACCAAATGGTACCATGCAATTTGAAATAATGAATATTACATTATAGGATGGCTAGTATTTTTACTAAAATAATCAATGGTGAAATACCATGTTATAAAGTGGCGGAAAATGAACAATTCTTCGCTTTTTTAGATATTGGTCCTGTAACAGAAGGACATACTTTAGTTATCCCTAAGAGAGAGACAGATTATTTGTTTGATATCGAAGGAGAAGAATACCAGGCTTTATTTAATTTTACAAAGCAAGTCGCTGCTGCAATTAAGCAATCTTTCGTTTGTGATAGAGTAGGAATGACCGTAGTAGGTCTTGAAGTTCCTCATGCGCATATTCATTTGATGCCTATCAACTCTATGGAGGATATGAACTTCTACAGAGACAAGAAAGAATTGACTGCTAATCAATTTGAAATGATTGCTGAGAAGATTGCTTCAAATTTTTAATTAACCTAATCGATCTGGATTATTCTTAATAAAAGAACTCCAGTCTCCACCTTTAGATTTCTTTTTTGCTTTTATTGGTTGGCTCTCACCTTTAACGGTCAGTTTGTTCTGCATGCAGTGCGTGATGGCAGTTGCTAGAGCATCAGATGCATCTAAGGTTTGTGGAAGACGTTTTAAGCTCAATAATTGTTTAACCATCTCTGCTACTTGTTCCTTCGATGAATAACCTTTTCCAGTAAGTGAAAGTTTAATCTTTTTAGGCGCATATTCAGTTACTGGTAATTTGAGTATGGCGCTAGCTGCAATTGCCACACCTTGAGCTCTTCCTAACTTTAGCATAGATTGAGCATTCTCTCCAAAGAAAGGCGCTTCAATAGCTACTTCATCTATCTTGAATTTCTTAATGATTGCTTGAATATCTGTAAAGATGGTAGAAAGCTTCTCATAGGTATCTAATTTGTCTAGTTTTAGAATGCCATGATCAATATGGATAAACTGATTCCCCTTTTGCTCAATGATTCCAAAACCTAGAATATTTGTACCTGGATCTATACCTAAAATTTTCATTCAAAAGGCTTTTTACAATTATAAGGATAAAATATTGGATATTTGTTCTGTAATGTCCTTACCTACGTTCATACCTACGAAATCCTTTAAGATAGGATCAAAAGTCATAGTTGGGCTCATCATTTTCTATATCCTGCTGATGCAAGTGATGAATGATGACCTAGAAAGTCATAGTAAAATATTCGAATCAAAGACATTTTCAGAGGTTATAGGAATATTAATTGTTCTTGGTATAGGTATGCTTATTAATTGGGGCGTTGAGGCCTTAAAGTGGAAGTTAGTTGTTCAGAAAGCTGCTGAAGTTAGTTTTATACAAGCTTACAAAGCGGTCCTAGTTGGTAATACTTATGGCATATTTACACCTAACAGGGTTGGAGAGATAGTAGGGAGAGTTTTCTTTATTAAAAGCTATAATAAATCCAGAATCGGTTTATTAACCTTGGCTGGTAGTGCAAGTATGACTATGGGCGGAATGGTTATAGCTTGCTTCTCTTTGCATTATTTTCTTGAAGACTCTTCGTTAAAAATATTCTATTTAGTAGGAGCTTGGCTTGGTTTATCATTGATATTATATGCTTATCTAAATATGTACAATATCCTTAAAAGAATTGTCAGGTTTAAGTGGTGGAAAAAGTATGCTGATTATGCATCTACAATTAAGTTATTAAGCACTATTGACTTGATTGTTTATGTATTTTTATCCATTTTCAGGTATAGTATATTCGTTATTCAATATTATATATTTCTGCAGTTTTTTGTTGCGGACATTAGTATACCCGGTGTAGCTTCTAATATGTCTTTAATCTTCTTTATTCAAAGTTGTGTGCCAACTCCTGTAGTAATAGAATTAGGAATAAGAGGAAATTTGGCAGTATTGTTTTTAGCAGATTTAGTTGCAGGTAACACATTGTTAATAACCAGTGTTGCTTATATGATTTGGTTTATTAATATGCTTATTCCTGCCATAATTGGTTATATATTTGTATTGAGAAAGAAATGAGAAATCTAATCTTAATATGGTCCATTAGTCTAAGCTTTATAGTGAATGCGCAAGAATGTGCATTCAATAATAGCTCTTTTCAAGTAGGCGAAGATTTAGAATATAGAATTGGATATTCACTTTGGGGGATGTGGGTCAAAGCTGGTATTGTAAATTTTACCGTTAAAGACAGCATTGTTAATGAAGAATCCTTCTTCCATCTTTATGCATATGGTAAGACCTTAGAAAAGTATGACTGGATGTTTAAGGTTAGGGATACCTATGAGTCTTTATTAGATAAAGAATCCTATAAGCCTATATACTTTCATAGAGATGTGCTTGAGGGTGATACAGAGTTTGAGAACTATGTACATTTCGATTTTGATAGCTTAAATGCCAAAACTAAAAACGGAACTTTTGATATCAGTACTTGTACTTACGATGTTGTAAGTGCGATATATTATTGTAGAAGTATAGATTGGACAGATTATAAACCAAGAGATACAATACCTTTAAATCTATTCTTAGATGACTCTGCACATCAGGTCTATGTTAGATACTTAGGTAAAGAAATAATTAATACCAATCAAGGAAAGTTTAGTGCTGTTAAGTTTTCGCCGTTATTAATAGCTGGTACCATCTTCGAATCTGGAGAAG
>JBELBA010000055.1:0-12671 GCA_042095635.1 Chitinophagales bacterium | reverse complement strand
AAATAAAAAAGGCCCTAATTAATCAGGGCCTTTTTCTTTATAGTTTAATTTCTCCTTCTGCATCAATAAATTTCAACTGACTTAAGTGAAAATTATTATTTGCAACCAGCTTAATTCGCTTTTTATAATGCCATTGCCACTTTAATATTTGAGACATTGTGCCTTGTTTTAGATAAGCAGCCACATATGGATGACAGAATATTTTTAAACGCTTATGCTTATCCTTATTCTTTTCGTTAAACAAGAAGTTTAACTCTCTCTCAATATCATCAACTACTAGAATAGAAGCGTTAATCTTTCCTTTACCATCACAAGTAGGACAAACCTCAGAAGTATCCACTGCTGTTTCTGGCCTCACTCTCTGACGCGTAATTTGCATCAAATTGAACTTGGTTAAAGGTAAGATAGTGTGCTTAGCTCTATCAGATTTCATAAACCCTTGCATTTCTTCCAAGACTTTCTTCTTGTTTGCAGGATTTCTCATATCAATGAAATCAATAACTGTGATTCCACCCATATCTCTTAATCTCATTTGCCTAGCTACTTCTCTTGCTGCGTTGATATTAACATTCAAGGCATTGGTTTCAGCATCTACTGTTGCATCTACTTTATTACCAGAGTTAACATCTACCACATTTAATGCTTCTGTTGGTTCTATAACCAAATAAGCACTATTAGGCAGATTAGCAATGCTCCCAAAACTAGATTTGATTTGCTTTCTAACACTAAAATTATCGAAAATTGGCTTATCAGCATTGTAGAGCTGAACCATTTTCTCTTTTCCAGGTGCAATCTGAGTAACGTAATCCCTCAAGTCATTATAATAATCTTTGTTGTTTACTACAATCTTATTAAATGAGTCATTTAATAAGTCTCTTAGAATACTCTTTGTTTTTCCGTCTTCAGCAAGTACTCTTGCTGATCGTAGATTTTTCTTCGAAGCATTAATGATCGCTCTATAAGCTACATCCCATTTATTGACTAGAGCAGTTAAATCTTCATTTAACTCCTGCACCTTCTTTTTGTCAGCTGCAGTTCTAACAATAATTCCGAAATTACCAGGTTTAATACTTTCACAGAGGCGCTGTAAACGCTTTCTCTCATCTCTACCACGAATCTTTCTTGAAACAGAAACGTGATTATAAAATGTGTGTAAAACCATGTACCTTCCGGGCAATGTAATTTCACTAGAAACCCTAGCTCCTTTCGTGGAGATAGGTTCTTTTTCTACTTGAACAAGTATTTGATCATTGGGTTGAAGAACGTCACCAATCTTGCCTGATTTAACCGTCTGTGGCTGTATCTTGAAATCATTAAGCAAACTTGTTTGTTGCTTTCCTGATTTTGTGTCTTTGATAAACTTATTCAAAGACAATATATATGGACCAAGATCAGTATAATGCAAAAATGCATCCCTTTCCTCGCCTATATCTACAAACGCCGCATTCAAACCAGGAATTAGTTTTCTAACTGTACCTAGATAGACATCTCCAACGGAAATATTCTTACTAGTTTTTTCCTGGTGTAACTCGGCTAAACGTCTATCTTCTAGTAACGCAATTTCAACCTCTTCTGTATCTACATTAATAATTAGATCTCTTTCCAAGGTATATATTTTTTCCGATTACCCTTAATTATAAGGGCATGAATATGTGAAACATTTTTTAAAAGAACGAATAAAATGAGCTAATAAATTAGCTCATTTTCTTCTTATGTCTGTTCTTTCTTAGTCTCTTCTTACGCTTATGCGTATTCATTTTTGCTCTTTTCCTCTTTTTTCCACAAGGCATAACACAAAATTTTAATTAATTAATTCTTCTATATATTTTCCAATCTTAAACTTCAACTCTGGATTTTCAATTAAATCGGAAGCTTGTTTAAGGTAATTCACTGCTTGATCATTCTGCTTTAGCCCAATATGCGCATCAGCTAAGTATAATAAAGCATCTATATCCTTTGGGTCTTGTCGCACTACAACTTTCAGTCTTGATATTGCTTTATCAAACTGACCAGATACAATGCCTAGTCGCCCCAATTGAAAATTAGCATGAACATGATTAGGCTCCGTTTCTAATATTTTCTTCAAAATAGTAACACCAGTCATTATATCATTTAATCCTTCAATATAACAGCCAGCTAAACCAACTTGATAAGCACTATTAGTCGTATCCTCCTTCACTAAATCATCATAAATAAATTTAGCCACCCTCGCTCCTTGTTCCTTAATTACAGGACTTTCAATAAACTTAAGTGAATTCACTAACTTCTTTCCAACAAATAAAAGATCTCTCTCAGTCTCTAAACTTTTTGATAGTTGTATGTATGCATACATAGCAGCATCAAATTGATTAGATTTCTCGAAAACCATTGCCAAGCTTTTATAGTCATTATATTTAATAAGACTATCGCACTTTAATTGGTTCTCCTTAGACAAGGAAGACATTGCTGTCTCTAGTATTGTCTCTTTTAATTCCTCATGCTCAGCTTCGTTATTCGGCTTATGATTATGCGCTTTAACTGGCGGAACATGATTGAGCAGACTAAATATCATTATGCTTATAAATAAAGCAAAAACCATCCATATGATCTGCGTTTTTTTCATCTTACTTCTGATGTGCTTCCATTACCTGCTCTACAAACGCATTAGATGGTTTAAATGCTGGAACATTTCTTTCTGGAATTTCAATCGTAACATTTCTTCTAATATCTCTACCAAATTTCTTCGCTTTCTTTTTTACAACAAAGCTACCAAATCCTCTAACATGAACACTCTCGCCATCTGAAACACTTTCTTTAACAGTTTGGAAAAAAGACTCTAAAGAAACTAATACGTCTACTTTTGGAATCCCAGTCTCACTAGCGATTTTGTTTATAATGTCAGCTTTTCTCATTTTAAATAGAAATTTTGGTTGTTTTTACTTTTCCGTCTTAACAAAAAACGGACTGCAAATTTCTACTTTTTTTATTGAATTAGAAAGAGATATGTCATTATTTTTTTAATAATTTCGGATCAATGACAGATTTCATCCATCAATTTTCAGAGAAATTAATCTATTGGTATTCAGACAATTATAGAGAATTGCCTTGGAGGAACACCAATAATCCCTATTATATATGGTTATCAGAAATTATTCTACAACAAACTAGAGTTGAACAAGGACTGCCTTATTTCGAGAAATTTGTACGCTTATTTCCAAATATATCAGACTTATCTAAAGCTCCTGAAGACGAGGTTTTGAAAGCATGGGAAGGGTTAGGTTATTATTCTAGAGCAAGAAACTTACATTATACTGCAAAGTATATCGATCAACAATTAGCAGGTGTGTTTCCAAACAAGCACGATGAAATTATTAAACTTAAAGGTGTAGGTCCATATACTGCTGCGGCAATTGCCTCTTTTGCATTTAAAGAAAAAGTACCTGCCATAGATGGAAATGTATATAGAGTGTTGTCTAGAATATTTGAAATAGATGACCCCATTGATACCAATGCCGGAAAAAAGCAATTCAAATTAATTTCAGAAGAATTAATATCGAAGCAACAACCAGACGTTTATAATCAAGCAATGATGGAATTAGGCGCAACTATTTGCTTACCTAAAAAGCCCAATTGCATCCAATGCCTTTTTCATGGAAATTGTGGATCCTCTAAACAGGAAAAATGGAAAAAAAGACCCATAAAATCTAAAAAGTTAGTTAAGCGTCATCGCTATTTCGATTATTTCGTTCTTCAGTATAATGAACATGTCTACATTAAGAAACGGGGAGATAAAGACATTTGGAAAGGATTGTATGAATTTTATCTAATTGAAAGTCAAACTCAGAACCTTCAACATTCGATTGCTGATACTTTATTGAATAACAGCGAGATAGACTTATATATCGATGCGCTTTATTCACAAAATGAATGGAATTATCAACAAGATTTGACCCACCAAAAACTTCACATTAATTTACACGTAGTTATATTAAAGGATGAGCCTCAATTAGGTAATCAGTTTATAAAAGCGAAGAAGGAACAACTCACAGATTATGCGTTTCCAAAAACTTTAGGAATATTTATAAATGATTCTTTTTCTTATTTGTAAATTATATATATTTACAGATTAAAAATAATTTATGAAAACATTAAACAAAGTACAATTGATTGGGCGTTTAGGAAAAGATCCTGAAGTTCAAAAATTTGATGGAGACAACATGGTTGTTAGATTTCCTTTAGCTACTAACGAATCTTATAAGGATAAAAATGGTCAATTAGTAGAATCGACTGACTGGCATAATATAGTGGCATGGAGAAAGTTAGGACAGATTGCAGAGCAGTATATCAAGAAAGGAATGTCTATCTATGTAGAAGGGAAAATAAGAAGTCGATCATATGATGATAAAGATGGTGTAAAGCGTTACGTAACTGAAATCGTTGCCGACAACTTTATTATGCTAGACAAAAAAGAAGAAAATGACGGGATAAAATCTAGCCAAGGGGTTAGTTCTAGTGCTGCACCGAAAAACCTTGTAGAAGAAGATGGTAGTGATTTACCATTTTAATTAATATTTTTGATGATCCTCAATGCTTGTCATTGAGGATCTTTAACCCTCGAACAACAAACATGAGTAGCGAAGAAGGGGCCCAGAGTGCCCTAAACTACATATCACTAAATGCCAACTTTAATGTTGGAGAGTTTGCAGTACTGTTCCTTGTGTCACTTCTATTATTATTGTTATCTGCACTAATCTCGGGTTCTGAAGTTGCTTTTTTCTCCTTGCAAGCTAAAGACATAGAAGAGATTGAAGAAAAAGGAACTAAGCGTGCACAAATTGTTTCTGAATTAAAGCACAATCCTAAACAATTACTGTCTACATTATTAGTAGCAAATAATACTGTTAATGTTGGTATCATTATCATTACTTCCTATACTTTATCTAATTATTTTCACTTACAGAACGAAAAATTACAATTCTTAGTTGAAGTTGTTTTTATCACTTCAATTCTGCTATTATTGGGTGAAATTGTTCCTAAGGTCTATGCAACTAATAACAAGAAGAAGCTTTCATATTTTATGGCCAAGCCTATCTATTATTTAGGTAAAATACCGCCTGTTTCTTGGATGAATGCTATTCTAATTTCTTCTACACAATTGATAGAAAATAAATTAACCAATAACCAAGATGAAATTAGCGCAGAGGAATTTAACCAAGCTATTGATCTAACGATCAAAGATGATGACGACTTAGCTGATGAAAGAAAAATATTAAAAGGATTAATCAAGTTCGGTAATATCTCTGTAAAACAAATCATGTGCAACAGAATGGATGTTATATCTATTGATACAGAAATGACTTATTCAGAGCTTTTATCTATAATTAAATCTTCTGGATTCTCTAGAATTCCTGTATATGATGAATCACTAGATAATGTTAAGGGTGTATTATACTCAAAAGACTTACTCGAACATCACCATGATGAAGACTTTGATTGGACGAGCCTTTTGAGACCTGCCTTCTTTGTGCCAGAAATCAAAAAGATTAGCAATTTATTGAAAGAGTTTCAATCTAAAAAAATTCATTTAGCAATTGTAGTTGATGAATACGGAGGTACATCTGGTATAGTAACACTAGAAGATGTGCTGGAAGAAATCGTAGGTGATATCAAAGATGAATATGATCTAGATGATTTAAACTATCTTAAAATCAGTGATGCAGAATATATCATAGATGGAAAAACCTTCTTGGTAGATACTTTAAGGTTATTAAAGATTCCAGAAACCTACTTTGATGACGTAGAGGATGAGGTGGACAGTATAGCAGGATTAATTTTGGAACAAACCGGAACCATCCCTAGATTTAAAGATCAAATTCAATACAAAGACTTATTGTTTACGATTGAAAGTGTAGGAAATAAATCCATTAATAGAATTAGAATTTGTATTCAGGATGAAACGATTATTGCGCCAGAAAATTAGCATTAGTGCTATAATGATTATTTGCATTTCTTGCATGAACACCTATAACCCTATCCCAAAGAAAAAGGCTTTTCATAAAATATATTATCCAGAAAAAGTTTACCAAAAATTTGATAAAGTAGACTGCCCTTATAGATTTGAATACCCTACTTATGCAGCTGTTAATACAGATATATTATTCTTTAATGATGAGCCAAGCGATCCTTGCTGGGCCAACATCGAATTTACAGACTTCAATGCCAAATTACATTTAAGCTATAAGTCTCTAAATAATAAAGAAGAAGTAGAAGATGTACTAAATGATACTAGAGCATTAACCTGGAAGCATACCGTTAAAGCACAGTTTATTGATGAGCATCCTATTGATAAAGCTGAAAATGTACAAGGTATATATTATGCTGTTGGTGGAAACGCAGCATCTGCCGTTCAATTCTATTTAACAGACAGTAATGAGCATTTCTTAAGAGCTTCATTATATTTCAATTGTAGACCAAATAGAGATTCTTTAGAAGAAGTATTACAATTTATTGAAGTTGATGTACTTCACTTTATTGAATCCTTTGAATGGACAAATTAATATCCATTCCGTAAATTAGCTTAGGTGTCTTTCCAAGCCAACATATTATCAACTTCTATCGAATACCTTAAAGGTGTAGGACCTTTAAGAGCAGAGCTATTAAACAAAGATCTTCGCATCTTTACTTTTAATGATTTACTCAATTTTTTCCCTTATAAATATATTGACAGAACACAGTTTCATAAGGTCAATGCTATAAGCCAAGAAGATGGAAACGTTCAATTAAGAGGTATCATCACTACTATACAAGAAAGTGGGATGAAGCGTAAGAAACGTTTATCTGTTTTATTTAGGGATGAAACAGGAACAATAGAACTAGTATGGTTTAAAGGAATCAATTTTATTAAAAAAAACCTTCACCCTAATCAGGAATACATTATTTATGGAAAGCCTTCTGCTTTTAAAGGTCGTTTTAATATCGCTCATCCTGAAGTGGATGTAGCTTCTAATAAAAACCTGAACAATAATAATA
This sequence comes from Chitinophagales bacterium, assembly GCA_042095635.1. Taxonomy (GTDB): domain Bacteria; phylum Bacteroidota; class Bacteroidia; order Chitinophagales; family CAJXBJ01; genus JBELBA01. The sequence goes on along the minus strand of JBELBA010000055.1, from coordinate 5,663 downwards.
TCCTCCATCCGCTTTATCATTCTACAGAAAAACTTAAAGCTAGAGGACTAGACAGCAAGGCACTTGCAAAGCTTACACAGACTTTATTCGAATTGATAAAGCCCACTGATATCCGAGAAACGCTATCTAAAGATATTTTAGAGCCATTAGGCCTTCCTAAAAGATCTAGAGCTTATTTAGATATTCATTTTCCTAGAAATGGAAAAGATCAAGTCAATGCAGCAAAGCGTTTGAAGTTTGATGAATTCTTCTTCTTACAATTGAACTTACTTATTAAGAAGATGAATCGAAGGAAAAAGATGCCGGGCGCTATCTTTAAAGAGCTAGGAGAGAAGTTTAATGGTTTTTATGACAATCACCTTCCTTTTGACTTAACAGGAGCTCAAAAAAGAGTCATTACAGAAATTAGAAAGGATGTCCTTTCTGGTGTTCAGATGAATCGCTTAATCCAAGGAGATGTTGGTTCTGGTAAAACAATTACTGCTATGATGTGTATGCTAATGGCGCTAGACAATGGCTTTCAAGCATGTATGATGGCGCCAACTGAAATACTGGCCAATCAACATTATATGGGTATTTCTGAGCAACTCTATCCTTTAGGAATAAAAGTTGAGTTATTGACTGGATCAGTTAAAGGAAAAAAACGTGCAGCTATATTAGAAAGACTCAAGTTAGGAGATATAGATATCCTAATCGGTACACATGCGCTAATAGAAGATACCGTTGTATTTAATAACTTAGGAATCTCTGTTATCGATGAACAACATCGTTTTGGCGTAGCACAAAGAGCCAAAATGTATAAGAAAAATACCATACCTCCTCATGTATTAGTAATGACAGCGACTCCAATTCCTAGGACTTTGGCATTAACAATGTATGGAGATTTAGATACTTCTGTCATTGATGAATTGCCGCCAGGAAGAAAAGAAATTCAAACCGCTCACCGATTGGATAATTCTAGGTCTAGAGTATTTGGATTTATCTATGAAGAGATACAAAAAGGCTTCCAAGCCTATATCGTTTATCCATTAATCGAAGATTCCGAAAAGATGGATTATAAAGATTTGATGGATGGTTATGATTCGGTAGAAAGATTCTTTAAACCGCATGGAATACATACTAGTATCTTACATGGAAAAATGAAGCCTGCAGACAAGGACTATGAGATGGCTCGCTTTGTAAAAGGCGAAACTAAAATAATGGTCGCCACTACTGTTATTGAAGTAGGTGTAAATGTACCTAAATCTACTATTATGGTCATTGAAAGTGCAGAACGTTTCGGACTTTCTCAATTACATCAATTAAGAGGAAGAGTGGGAAGAGGAGGCGATCAATCTTATTGCATTCTAATGACAAAGAAAAAACTGTCTGATGACGCAAGAACAAGAGTACAGGCAATGGTTAGTACCACAGATGGCTTTAAACTTTCAGAAATTGATTTAGAACTGAGAGGACCTGGAGACATTATGGGAACGCAACAAAGTGGAATTGCCATGCTGCAGTTAGCAGATCTTACTGCAGATAGCACCATATTGTTATTGGCAAGAAATACGGTGATTAATTTATTAAAAGAAGATCCAAAACTAACTCATCCAGATCATCAGATTATTCTTAATCATTATTCTAACCTCAAAAAATATCAATTTGACTGGGGAAGAATCTCTTAAAATTTGATGTAATAATCTTTCATTAAATCTTTAAATTCTGCAGTATAGCTATTATCCAAAGCTCTCACGATAAGCGAGTCCTCTTTTACTTCTTTATCAACCCTAGTACAACACACTATCATTCTTGCATTTTTGCTTTGCTCATTATGCTTAAACAATAATTGACTTTCAGGATAAATCTCCTTACCCTTTAAAGATTTCAATAACTTTTCAAATTCATAGATTGGAAGGATAAACCAAAATTTTCCCTCTAAACTTAATAATTGATTAACTGAATTTGCAAGGTCATCAAAGTCTAAACTGGCATTACTATGCCTAGCTTTATTGTATGTATCCGTTTTCCCTTGATCTTGATCTGTATAATAAGGTGGATTAGAAATGATAAGATCAAATTGATGCTGATGATCCTTAGCAAAGTGATTTATATCTTGATGAATCACTTTAAATTGATTGTTAAATGGAGACTGACTAATATTAAAATTACTTTGATTAATCGCTCCTTCTTCAATATCAATTGCTTGTATTACAGCTAAAGATCGCTGAGCAAGCATCACTGATAAAATTCCTGATCCACATCCAATATCTAAAATATGCTCTGCATTAGCCGGTGTAATTGCTGCACCAAATATACAAGCGTCTTGTGTGATTTTCATCGCACATTGATCATGATAAATTCTAAATTGTTGGAATTGAAAATATGAATTAGCCATATCTAAAAATACATAAAGTTGTCCGAACTGTTATATTTTATGTTGACTACTAAGCAGTTAAGTATACTACCACTTAAGTATTCATATACTACTTAAGCACAATAGCCAATGAATTAAAGCGTTATAATAACCTGTATTCACTATATTAGTATTATGAAAGGACCAATGCCCCTAGAGCTACCCAAGTATGAGCCAACACCTATCCCAAAAGCTTTAAAACAAAAGCCAAAGGAAAGCAAAATTACCTTTCAAGGGGTTGGTCAGACTGGTATTAGATTTTTAATTCCACAAAGAAAATTAGGTTTTGAAGATTACCTAAGTTTTGTTGCTGTGACACTTTTCATTTTTTTTATGTCTTATATGTGTTACAGAATGATTGTAATGTGGGGCACATTAGGTTGGATACTTAGTACACTTGTAGTAATGGCTATAATGGCATTTATCGCTTATGAGTTTTTACATTTTAAAGAAAGTCAAGCATTAGAAATTCAACCTGGCTACTTTAAGGTTTTTAAAACCAGCCCGCTTGGTAATAAGGAGTTTGTCATACCAATTCGAGACATTCTAAAAGTGCAAGTAGCGACCTCATCTCCTACAATAACCTATATTGATCATAAAGATGGAGAATCTAAAGAATTAATCTTTTTAGAATACTCTAGTAGAAGGGAAAAAGAATGGTTTGTCGTGCTCTTAAGAAGTGTAGTTTATAATTTAACTAAAAGGGTAATTTAAGTCAAAATTATTGTATTTTTAGCGCTTACAGTTCATGAAAAAATCACTAAAATATATTGGCTTATCAGCTTTATTAATAGGCTTATCCATTTGGATAGTTCCAATATTGTTAGGCCCTGGATTACCTAACCACATCAGACACATACCTTATAATACCACCAAAGTATTTACTGTTAATACTAGTAACATCATTAAGAAGGTCGCTTTAGAAAGTATTTTCGACATGTCCTTTTATGATCTTATCATCGACATCTTAACTAAAGAAGGAATTTCTGTAAATGGGGAAGGTCCAGAAGAATTGGGCTTTAGTTTATTTAAAGAGTATTACTTCTATAATGTTGATGAAGTTGGAAGAGCGGATGGTTATTACGGAGCTATTATTCCATTAGAAAATGTAGATCGCTTTTCTAACTACATGATTAATAGGTTTAAAGATGCGGTTGAAACAGACGGTGTATTTAAACTAGTTAACACCAATAAGACAACTTGTATTGCCTGGAATGGTGAAGTATTGCTTTTAATTGGGGGACATAAATATGCTAAAAGGCTAATTAAAGAATTATTCGACTTAACAGAAGATGAAAGTTTGGCTGGTCAGAATCCTTCTTTTAAAACCTTCCAAACTTCAGGATTTGAAATGGGAGCATGGATAGACTTGGAAATCTTATATGAACAGAATAAATCCAAAATGGCAATGTTAGAATCGATTGGTATCGAATCTAAAATGTTCAATAATGCCTTTGTGTCTTCAGCTTTTAACTTTGATGATGGTAAATTAGATATGAATATCAACTTACATCTTAATCAAACATTTAATCAAGCCTTACCAGACTTATTTCAATCTAGAGACAATCAAAGATTATTCAAAAACATGATGATGGAAGACCTTCCATTATTTGGTAGACTCTCTTTAAATACTGAAAAAGCAAATAAATTAATCCTAGAGCACAGAAGCAAATTCGGTATCATGGGTGGAATGATTATCGGGCAAGGAGTTCCACAAATGCTAGGTGGTGATATGGCAGTTACATTGAACTACGTTGGAATGAAAAAGCAAAAAGAATACAATTGGGTTAATCAAATAACAACTTACAAAGATGTTCCTGATTATGGATATTTGGCAGCTGTTTCTATTAAAGACAAAAAAGGCGTTGAAACTTTATTAAACTCTCCTTTAATCATGAAAGAAAATGGCCATTATACCATCGGAGGGTTTAGTCGTAAATTGTTTGTATTCCTAGAAGAAGATATGTTGTACATGACACAATCTGCTCAGGTTAGAGATGCATTCCAAACCAGCGATAATAAAGGATTAAAAAACAGGCTAGGAGACGAAAAATTTGCTATTCATGTTGATATACAACAAATGTTAGAAAAATTTGAACCTGAAGCGCTTCAATACTTCAATATTGACCAAGCTGTGATGATTAGTAAAGAAGCTGAGACAATTGACATCCAAGTCAATGGAATGAAAAATGAAGCATTTAATTGTGAGATTGAATTAAATCTTAAAACCAAGAAGGAGAATAGCCTTTATACTATTCTAGAATTGTATAACGAATCTATTAAAGTTCCTAGGTTTAACGAACAGCTCAATGATCTTGTTGCTCCAAAACAGTAAGCCGAATCATATACATACAGATCAATCTGATATTTGGCTAAATACAGTTTCTTTTGAAAACGAAAACATTCTTATCTCTGCACCTTCAGGTACAGGTAAAACTTCTATTTTTAATATCCTGTACCTAAATGATAATCAATTTGAAGGATCTTATCTTATAAACGGAACCACATCAAATGAACTGGATGATACTGCGATATCCAATCTTAGAACAAATGGGATTAGCGCCATTTTTCAAGATCTTAAATTATTCGAAGAGTTAAGTCTACTAGATAATATCCTATTAAAGAATCAACTCACGGAACATTATTCGAAGGATCAAATAGATCAATTAATAGATCAATTAGGATTAAAAGAACAGACGCATCAATCCGTTAAGACGCTTTCCCATGGTCAAAGACAAAGAGTTTGCTTTATTAGAGCATTGTGCCAACCATTCGATTATATCATTATGGATGAACCCTTTAGCCATTTAGATACGGCTAATATTAAAGTAATGACAGAAATTCTGAAAGAGGAATTGGAATATAGAAATGCGAATATGATTCTATTAAGTTTAGAGCAAGACTATGGATTAGCCTTTCATAAAACCTATCATTTATAATGGCCAATATTCAAAAAATATTATGGTCGGATAAACATAAACGATACAACAATATTGCTTTGTTGTTCTTAATTATTGGTCTTAGTATTTCATTCTTAAGCTTGCAATTATCTGATTACTCGAATGTTATTTTTGATCAAAAAGCGAATGCAGACTTTATACTGGTAGGAAAGAAAACGAACTTTTTAAGTTCTTTAAATGGTAGTCGAAATAGCATCAGTAAAGAAGAAATAGAAGCATTAAATCAAATTGAAAGTGTAGAACAAGCGATTGGCTTCAATTCTAATCAATTTGAAATAAAAGCCAATACAGAAGGTCAATTTAGACTG
>JBELBA010000054.1:7223-12734 GCA_042095635.1 Chitinophagales bacterium | reverse complement strand
GACGCTCTTCCGATCTCCTACAATGTTCGATTGGATCGATCTTACTGTAAGAAATAAGTACATCATTCTTACATTAGTTATTTTGGTTACAGCCTTTAATATGATGACAGTGCTCTTAATTCTGGTATTGGAAAGAACCAATATGATTGGAATCTTAAAAGCACTTGGAGCGAAAGATTGGGCTATACAGAAGATATTCATTTACAATGTTGCATACATCACTAGCATTGGATTATTAGTAGGAAATATTTCAGCTTTAGCATTTGCCTGGAGCCAGAAACATTTCGGATGGATTAAACTTCCAGAGAAGTCTTATTACTTATCTGAAGTACCTATAAGTATTGATTGGGATACTATTCTAATTCTAAATGGAATTGCCATCTCTTGTATCTTAATCATTTTAGTATTACCTACGCTTGTAGTAAAGAAGATATCTGCGATTAAAGCGATTCGATTCGATTAAAAATTTTCTTTTTTAATCACTTTTCCTTGCTCATTATAAGTGATCCATTTACCAGATTTCTTGCCTACTTTAAATAGACCCTTTTGTTCTACCTGTCCATTTTTATGATAAGCAATCCATTCGCCATTAATGGTATTAGCTGCATAATTGGCTACTAATTTGATACTTCCATCTTTTCTATAAGAGGTCTGCTTTCCTTCTAAGTTGCCATTAATGTAAATATAATGCGCACTTAGCTTTCCTCCAGAAAAATACCATTTGGCATCCCCTTCTTTTAAACCATTCTTGTAATTAAATTGTTCTACAAGCTTTCCATTCTTATCATATTTAGTGTACAGTCCATTTAATTTACCATTAGCATAGTTAGATGTGATTTCAATTTTACCGAAAGAAAAGTATGCTTTGGATAAACCATCTAGTAAGCCAAGCTTATAATGTCTTTCACTTTTAAGAAAGCCTTTTTCATCGATCTGAATTTCGATACCGTGTTTCTTACCATCTTTAAATTCGGACACAATTCTAACATGTTTAGCTTTTGATGTCTTATGGTAATTAGTTACCACACCATCTTTAACAACAGATTTAGAATTTTTAGGTTGGTATTGCTTCGCATTACTAGGAATAAAGTTCTGTGCAGAAACTTGTAATGTAATTAGAAGAAGAATTGCGCTTATATATTTCATAATTAAATTTAAAAAATTGCCACAAGCCTATAAGCCGGGTTCTGTTTCCTTCAACAAGTTCAGGATTCCTGCCATTTATCTAGGTCTTAGTTCACACTAAGACTCCATCAGCCTACCCCCTGAGATTGGCCGAGTAAGCCTTTTCTCGAATAAATCCGAGACTCCCAGTATACATGACTTTTCACCCTACAAGGTTTACCCAATGCATATGTTACCAAACACACCCGTGAGCTTTTACCTCACATTTTCACCCTTACCTCAATAAATCAAGGCGGTTATTTTCTGCGGCACTTGCTGTTATCCACCAACTAGTGATAGACACCTTCCCGTTAGGAAGTGTAGTACTCTTTAGTGCCCGGACTTTCCTCTCTTCCAAAAATGAAACAGCGACAGGACAGCTTGTGACAATAAGTTAAAGATCTATTTAAAAATCACTTCAGTGGCTCCGTATCCAAATCGATTATCGTATCGATTTTCAAAAGAACGCACGTGCGGATAGTTTTTCAGTTTAGCAAAAATAGCATTTTTTAATACGCCATCACCAATTCCATGAATTAAGATGATACTATGATAGTGATTTGCAATAGCGGTATCTAATGCACTTTCCATGGCCTCTAATTGAGTAGATAAAAATGTGCTTGGATCTTTAGTGGACCAACTAGGATCTAAAGCTTCCATATGTAAATCAATAACCTGTTCTCCTCTAGCATGACTCTGCTTAGGTATATTAGACTTTACTTCCTGATTTGCCCAAGCTTCTTTTATGTTCTTCACCAATTCATCTGGAGAAATAATAAGTTCTATCGTTTCTGATTGTTTGGCTTTAGAACCAATGACTTTAAAAGGGAATAAGTAACCATCAACTTCTAATATAGGGATGTTAACCATTACCTTTTTAAACTTAGCCGCTTTAATCGTTAAGGTAATCTCTTCCTCATCATTGATACTTAAGTGAACCTCCACTTTTGTATTAAACTCTGTTAATGCCAAAATATCAAAATCAACAATATCATCACTGGAAATAGAACCTTCGTAACTAAAGTAATCTAACTTTTCTCCAATAGCTTCAATGTGATAATCAAAGTGAGAATCATTATTATTTAATAAATAGAAGCGAAAGGAATCTAATTGATTAGACCACTTATTGTAAATTGGCTTTAATGCCAGATATATTCCTTTAGATTGCATTTAAGAACAACTTAATTGAATTTACCACTTTCAAAGCCTTCATCAACTAATAAACCTGTACCAGCGATTGAATTTCCTTCGGCCGCTTCAACAGCAAGATCATCCACTCTTTCATTACCCCAATCTCCATTATGACCTTTTACCCATTGAAAGCTAACTTTAAAATTAGGTGCAACGCGCAAATATCTTTCCCAAAGGTCTCTATTCTTCTTTCCTTTAAAACCTTTCTTTACCCAACCTGCAAGCCAACCTTTAGTCACAGCATCAATGCAATACTTCGAGTCAGAAATAATTTTAACATCAATACCTATTTTAGTAATAGACTCTAATGCGGTAATTATGGCTAATAACTCCATACGATTGTTAGTGGTTTTTCTGTAGCCTACGGACAACTCTTTTCTATGTTCTCCAAACAGCATTAAAACACCGTAACCACCGGGACCAGGATTTCCTCTGGCAGATCCATCAGTATATATTATTAAACCCATACTCCAAAATTAAGAAATCTTAACTGCAATTTTGACAGTTATTAAGCAATTGGCCTTATATTTGATGACATCAAACAACAATAAAAATTAAATATTTAAGATATGTTTGGAAATCAAAAAAGCTCAAATCCTATTTTCGGTGATAAATTGTTCAATCAATCAACCATAGTAGGAGAAGAAAAAATGACCGTAAATGGTGCATTAAATAAAACCTTCATGTTATCATTATTAGTATTTGCTGGTGCAAGTATAAGTTGGAATAACTTTTTCGAAGGTCAGGAGATTAATGGTTTAATAATGGGTGGAGCAATTGGTGGTTTGATCTTTGCTTTAATTACCATTTTTAAAAGAGAATGGGCACCAATTACTGCTCCTATCTACGCCTTCCTTGAAGGTTTATTCTTAGGAGGTATATCTGCTTACTTCAATGTTCAGTTTCCTGGAATTACCTTACAAGCTGTTGCTTTAACTTTTGGTGTATTATTAAGTATGATCTTCATTTATAAAAATAACATCATAACTGTTAACGATAAATTTAGAGGAATAATGATGATGGCTATGGGAAGTATCTTCCTAGTATACATGGTAAGTTGGATTATGGGATTCTTTGGAGGAACCATTCCTTACATCCATGAAGGAGGACTTATAGGAATTGGATTTAGTCTAGTAATCGTTGTTGTTGCAGGTTTAAGTATTCTATTAGACCTAGACTTTATCTATAAGGGAGCGGCACATGGTTTATCTAAAAAGACAGAATGGTACGCCGCTTTCGGTTTAATGGTAACATTGGTTTGGTTATATATTGAGATCTTAAGATTACTGTCTAAACTAAGAGATTAGAACTAGTAATAATTTCCAATATTGAAATAAAAAAGCACCTATCAGATAGGTGCTTTTTTTATACATAGATTTTAATTCGTCATTTTTTGTTCAAATCAAATAATATCCTTAATTTCGTCGTCCTTTTAGGATTTCTGAAAGGGTTATTTTTAAACAAATTAAATTACACGATGGACACATTAAGTTACAAAACTGTCAGTGCGAATCCTGCTACTATTACAAAGGAATGGCACGTTGTGGACGCTACAGACATGGTCTTAGGAAGACTTTGTACTGAAGTAGCAGCGATCATCAGAGGTAAGAAAAAACCTTATTACACTCCTCACGCAGACTGCGGGGATCATGTAATTGTGATCAATGCTGAAAAGATCAAATTAACTGGAGCTAAATGGGATGACAAAGTTTATTTGTCTCACTCTTTATACCCAGGTGGTCAAAAAAGTATTACTGCAAAAGAATTGATGGCTAAGAAGCCAACAGCTATTGTAGAAAAATCAGTTAAAGGTATGATCCCAAAAAATACTTTAGGATCAGCTATCTTGAAAAATTTACACGTTTACGCTGGTGAGGAACATCCACATGCAGCTCAAAAACCACAAACTTTAAAATTCTAAAGCATGGAAGTGATTAACGCTGTAGGAAGAAGAAAAGCATCAATTGCTAGAGTTTTCTTGAAAAAAGGTAAAGGAAACATAACTATCAATGGTAAGGATTACAAAGAGTATATCCATGTTGCACATCACATTGGTTCTGTAGAGCAACCAATTAACATCTTAGAAGTTGCAGGAAAATATGATATTACTGTAAATGTTAGAGGTGGTGGAGTTAAAGGTCAAGCTGAAGCTATAAGATTAGGTATCTCAAGAGCATTTGTTGCTTTAGATGCTGAAAACAAGCCTGCTTTAAAAGCAGAAGGTTTAATGACAAGAGACTCTAAAGTGGTTGAAAGAAAGAAATACGGAAGAAGAAAAGCGAGAAAAATCGCACAATTCAGTAAACGTTAAAATTTACAAGAAATGGCAAAAATATCTACAAAAGATTTGCTTCAAGCTGGTGTACACTTTGGTCACCTTAAGAAGAAATGGAATCCAAAAATGTCTGAATATATTTTCGTTGAAAGAAAAGGTATTCACATTATCGATTTAAATAAAACATTAAAAGAATTAGAAACTACTGCTGCTGCAATGAAACAAATTGCTTACTCTGGTAAGAAAATTATGTTTGTTGCAACTAAAAAGCAGGCTAAAGAAATCGTTAAAGACGCAGCTAAGTCTGTAAACATGCCTTATATCACTGAAAGATGGTATGGTGGAATGTTAACGAACTTCTCTACAATCAGAAAGTCTATCAAAAAGATGGATACTTATGATAAGATGGTTAAGGATGGTACTATTAACAACCTTAACAAAAGAGAGCGTTTAATGATGGCTAGAGAAAACGAGAAGTTAGATAGAACTTTAGGTGGTATCGCTCAATTAAATAGATTACCTGCTGCAGTATTTGTGGTGGATATCAATAAAGAGCACATTGCTATCGCTGAAGCTACTAAGCTTAACGTTAAAACTTTTGCTTTAGTTGATACTAACTGTGATCCTACGAAAGTAGATTTCGCTGTACCAGGAAATGATGACGCAGCTAAGTCTGTTCAAGTCATTACTGATTATTTAGTTAATGCTATTAAAGAAGGTTTAGAGGAGAGAAAGAACGACAAGGAAAATGAAAAGCCTGTTGAAGCTCCTAAAGCTGATGCAACTGCAGAAGCAGATGCAATCGCTGAAGAGACTGAAGCTCCTAAAGCTGAAAAGAAGACAACTAAAAAACCAGCTGCAAAAAAAGCTCCTGCTAAAAA
>JBELBA010000054.1:0-7123 GCA_042095635.1 Chitinophagales bacterium | reverse complement strand
AAAAAAGCTCCTGCTAAAAAGAAAGCAGAAGAAAAAGACGCTGAATAATTTTATAACAAAGATTTAAATTACTAAACAATGGGAATTACTGTTGCAGAAATCAATGAATTAAGAAAGCAAACTGGTGCTGGAATGATGGATTGTAAGAAAGCTTTAACTGAAGCTGAAGGGAACATCGAAGAGGCAATTGCATACTTAAGAAAGAAAGGTCAGAAAGTTTCTGAATTAAGAGCTGGAAGAGAAACAACTGAAGGTGCAGTTATCGCTAAAGTTAATGCTGAAAACAATAGAGGTATTGTTATCTCATTAGGATGTGAAACTGATTTCGTTGCTAAAAATGAATCTTTCGTAGAATTCGCTCATAAAATTGCTGACTTAGCATTAACTGTTAACTCTATGGATGAGTTAAGAGCTACAACTATTGATGGTATATCTTTCGATGAGAAGATTGCTGAGCAAGTTGCAAGAATTGGTGAGAAGTTAGACGTAAAAGCTTTTGAAACTTTAGAAGCTGATACTGTTGTGCCATATATCCATGCTGGAAATAAAATTGGTGTATTAGTAGCATTAAACAAGAATGCTAATGATAACATCAATGCTATTGGTAGAGATGTTGCTATGCAAGTAGCTGCAATGAACCCAATCGCTGTTAACGAAACTGGAGTACCTGCTGAAGTAGTTGCTAGAGAAAAAGATATCGCGGTTGATAAAGCTAAGGCAGATGGTAAACCTGAAAATATTGTTGAGAAAATCGCTGAAGGTTCAGTGAAAAAATATTTAAAGGAAAACACATTGGTTAACCAAGCTTTCGTTAAAGACGGCAAGAAAACTGTTAGCCAAGTTGTTGCTGAAGTTGAATCTGGTTTAGAAGTAGTTAACTTCACTAGAGTTTCACTTTAAACAATTTGTTGATAAAATAAAAAAGAGAGAATTTCGATTCTCTCTTTTTTTTTACAATTTAGTTACATGAAATACAAAAGAGTCGTTCTCAAACTTTCTGGCGAAGCATTAATGGGTGATTTATCCTATGGTATTGATTCGGATAAATTAAGTGCTTACGTTGATAGCATTAAAACTGCAGTTGAAACAGGAATTGAATTAGCAATCGTTATTGGAGGTGGAAACATCTTTAGAGGAATGCAAGCTCAAGATACTGGAATCGAAAGAGCTCAGGCAGATTATATGGGTATGCTAGCTACAGTGATGAATGGTATTGCTTTATCTAGTGCACTTAATAAAGCTGGCGTTGATACTAGATTAACTTCTGCTATCAAAATGGAACAAATCTGTGAACCTTTTATCAGAAGTAAAGCTATTAGACATCTTCAAAAAGGAAGAGTTGTTATCTTTTCTGCCGGTACAGGTAATCCATTCTTTACTACTGATACTGCTGGATCATTAAGAGCAATCGAAATTGGTGCAGATGTTATCATTAAGGGAACAAGAGTAGATGGAATTTATACTGCAGATCCTGAAAAAGATGCAACAGCCACTAAATATGATTCTATTACGTTCGATGAAGTTTATAAGAACGGATTAAATGTAATGGACATGACGGCATTTACCTTATGTAATGAAAATAAATTACCAATTATTGTATTTGACATGAATAAGAAAGATAACTTATTAAAGGTTATCCAAGGTGAAAGTGTTGGTACATTAGTAGAATTATAATCAATAGAAATGGAAGAAATCAATTTTTATTTAGAGGAAGCTAAAGAGTCAATGGTTAAAGCCATTGATCACTTTGAAACTGAAATTGCAAAAGTAAGAGCGGGTAAAGCTTCACCTTCTATGTTTAATGGTGTTAATGTAGACTATTATGGTAGTGCTACTCCTATTAATCAAGTTGCAAGTGTTACTAACCAAGATGCAAGAACATTAGTAATCTCTCCTTGGGAAAAACCAATGTTACAAGAGATTGAAAGAGCTATTATGGGTGCTAACTTAGGGGTTACTCCAATGAATGATGGTGACTTCATTAGAATTGTAATGCCTCCATTAACTGAAGAAAGAAGAAGAGATCTAGTTAAGCAAGTTAAAGAGTACTCTGAAAACGCTAAAATCTCTTTAAGAAATGTTAGAAGAGATGCTAATGATGGTTTAAAGCAATTACAAAAAGATGGCACTTCAGAAGATTTAATCAAGGATGCTGAATCTAATGTTCAAAATATCACTAATGATTACGCTGCAAAAATAGATACAATCCTAGTAGCTAAAGAAAAGGAAATCATGACGGTTTAATTAGATCATTTTTTGATAAGTAATAAAAAAGGCCTCGAATTTTCGAGGCCTTTTTATTTTCTCCAAACTTTCATGCCTTCACCACAGTTTCGACAAATCTCATTTTGCTTTCTATCTTTAAGTATGGATTTCCTAAAATCCTTATAGGCTTTACCAGACCATACATCCTTAAAACTTAGATCTTTCAAATTACCCATTTGATTATCAGCATCTTTATCATAACAACATGGTAATACTTTTCCATCCCAAGTAAATACACTTGTATGCCATAATCGCCAGCACTTATTAGGCACATTTGTATCATCTATGGTTCCATCTTTACCATATCTACTGTAGCCTTTATTATCAGGTATCCAATCCTGCTTAGTTTCAGGTTCATAAATTTGAGCAGATTTAATTCTTACCTCATCTACTCCTAATTCCTTACCCAAATCCTTTACATCATTAATTTGATGCTCATTGTGCTTAAAGACTATAAACTGCCAAATAATGTGTGGCCCTTTTTGCTGTTTTCGTTTTGCTTCAACAATTCGTTTTGTCCCCTCTAACACTTTTTCTAAATGTCCGCCTATTCTATATTTTCCATAGGCTTCCTGATCAATCCCATCTATCGATATAATTAAGCGATCTAAACCTGAAGCAATAACTTCCTCACTTTTTTCTTCTGTTAAATAATGTGCATTTGTACTTGTTGCCACATAAAGCTTTTTAGATTTGGCATAAGTTACCATTTCTAAAAAGTTAGAATTAAGAAAGGGTTCTCCTTGGAAGTAAAACATTAAATAAAATGAATGTTTACTAATTTCATCTACCGTCTTCTTAAATCTATTCATCTCTAACATTCCGGTTGGTCTACTAAACTTCCTCAGACCACTTGGACATTCTGGACATCTCAAATTGCAACTTGTCGTTGGCTCAAAGTCTATAGAAAATGGAATACCCCAATGAATGGGACGCTTAATTATACTAGAAAGTAGATAGGAACTATAAACTTTGATGATATTGATACTCCTAGACCAATTGAGATGCCTTAGAACATTAATATTATCTTTTATCGATCTAGCTTCCATATTACATTAGTAGTTCACTTAATGTAATAATACCTAAAAGAATTAAAAAGATAGCCACAACAATTCTTAATTTCTTTATAATTCCCTTAGCCATTATATTCCTTCCAATCTTCAATAACTTAATATAAAGAACAAACCATATTAAATCTCCAATCGCAATTCCAATCGCAATGATCAGCATTAACAAAGCATTTAGCTCTATTAAACCAAGACTTTCAAATTTTGTAGCTACAAATACCCACCATACCAGAAAGCCTGGATTAGATCCGCAAAGAAAAAATCCTGCGATATAGTCTTTAACAAAAGAAGATCTAGTTTGTGATCCTCGTGGACTTAATTCTTCTTCAGACTTAATTGCGTTTTTTAAACTGATCGTTCCTAATAAGATTAGAAAAATACTGCCAGCTATCGATAAACCTGCACCAAAATTAGACTCAGATAAAAATTGATAATATCCCCAAAAAGCTAAAATGGCAAATAGAATATCAATACTAATTATGCCTGATAAAAAAGCAACATAACTACTTTTTCGATTAGATAAAATGCGGTCGGCTATTAAAAGATTAATTGGACCTGGTGGCGTAGAAGAAATGATTCCACAAAAAATAGCGGCAATGAAAACAATAATAACCGTCATTAATTTCAATTATAAAGGATCTCCCATGTAAACAATATCACCAATTTTGGATACTTCATTGGATTCTGGGCATGCAATGCAACAAGTTGAACCTAATAAGAATAATGAGATTTCCTCTCCTACATTAACCTCAGTGCCAACTTCAATTCCATTAGTAACTAAAATTGAGCCAACTCCAGGACCACCGACAATAGATAAATACCACTTTCTACCTTGTTTATCTGTGATATCGATATTTACTCTTTCATTTCTTAAAGCTGGAGTAGATGGCTGCTTATAAGCCCATGGCCTAAGTAATACTAGATCTCCATTAATTCGCTCTATCCTCGTTACTTTACCTTTAACCGGAGCATGGATACGATGATAATTGTTATTATGTAAGAAGATATTAGAAAAGTAATAATCTGCAGGTATAGCTTCATCAGTATTACCAAAAATGGTCTTAATATTTCTTCTATCCCCTTTTATATTTATTAAAGGTAATTCCCCAACCTTACCATACTGACATAATAACCCCTCACAGGCCCAAGCATGTTCAGTATTAATTTTTGGAGGTTCGATAAATTCTCTTGTAAAAAAGTCTTGAAAACTTTCAAAACGCTCTTTATTGATATCTGCTGGCTTAAATTGATCGATATAATTTGGATCCTTATAATGATACCTACAATATGGTTTAATGATATGTTTTGTCCACTTTCGATTGTAAACATTTGCATAGATCTTTGAAACCGCTTTTTGTAATTTACTTGGCACATTCCCCCACAGGTTGAGAGACATATACCGATATGCTTTTTGTCTTTTACCTACAACTCCATTATGATATACGCTATGTGATCCTTTACTCATTTGCATTTCAACTATTCCTTCTCATTAAAAACTAAAATAATTTATTAAAAATTAAGAACCAATTTAGGACTTAAGTAATCGCTGATAAATTCGTATCTTTTAGCTATAATTGAATGGAACTGATTAAAAATTAGTAACTTCGTTTTAAGGAAGAATAACTATTTACCATTTAAAAAAACAGCATTTAATATGTCTTCAAGAGTTTTAGTTATCGTTCTTTCAATGATTTTGAGCACCCCAACTTTTGCTCAAACTTTGAAAGGTAAAATCGCAGATGAATTAACGAAAGAGTATTTGGAACGTGCAGAAGTATACATTCCTGAAATTCACAAAAAAGCAATTACGGATAATTTCGGTTCTTTCGAATTTAAAGATCTACCAAAAGGTAAATTTAAGGTTCAGGTTGCATTGGATGGTTATAAAACATACATCACATTTATTGAGATCCTACAAGGAACTAATTTGTTAAACGCTAACCTTAGCATCAATTATATCAATGATGAAGATATTGCTGTTGCTGCTCCATACTTTAAATCTAAGAATGAGAATACCATAAACATCATTCAAGTTCATCCAGGAAAATATGGTACACCAAATAAAAGGACTTTAACTGAAGCCCTATCACATACAGAAGGTGTTAGTGCAATAACTTATGGATTAAGTGGTCAGCGTCCTATGTTAAGAATGCAAGACATGAGAAAAATCTCTGTTTACAACAATGGTGTTCAAATGCAAATGTTACCATGGGAAAGATATGGAAATACAATCCTTCCATACATGGGAATTGATAAAATTGAAATAATCAAAGGGCCTGGTTCTTTACAATATGGATCTTCTGCTTTAGGAGGTGTAATTTATGTAGTAGACGAAAAACCTGCAGAGACAAATCATTTAGAAGGTGATGCTAATGTATTAGCAAGTGCTAATGGTGGTGGTTTACAAGTTAACGCTGGTGCTAAATATGCTTCCGAAAAATTCTTTTATGGAATTAGAATAGGTAGAAATGATTATGCAGATTTAAACTACTCTTTAATCAATCAAACAACTTTGGATAATAGTAGATTTAATGAAAATCAAGCTAAAATAAATGTTGGATATAATGACCATAACTTAAGTTCTAGATTAAAGTTATCTATTAATGATGGCACATATGGTATCATTTCAAATAGAGGTTCTAACTCTTTCACTGACAGAACTCCTTCTTCAGGTTCTAACAGAACTGGAAGATTTATCAATGTTTCTCATCAGAATACAGTTTATGTAAAAAAGTCTAGAATTCATTTAAACTACGGAATACATAACTATGACATACAAACAATTGGTGCATTACCAAGTGCATATGTAAACAATGGTAGCTATTACGACATTAATTGGGCATTATCAATCAATGAAAATTCTAACATGATTGTTGGTACTCAATACAAAGGAAACAATTATGCTCAAGCCGAGGGTTCTATTGCATACATTCCTAATGGAGATGAATATGAAAACTCTTACTTCTTCTTCATTAACCATGCAGACAAGAGTAATAAAACAAATATCCAATTTGGATTTAGATATAACTCTAACACAATAAAAACTGATGCTACAACTAATGACTTTACTTCAATAAATGAATATGCAAATGTTGCTGCTATTGATACATCATTTGAAGGAATTAGTGCTGCAATTGGTGGAACATTAAACTTATCAGATAACGTTGCCATTAGAATTAATACAAGCATGGGATATAGAGCTCCAACAATTGCTGAGTTAGCTTCTAATGGTGGTATGCCTGGTAGCTTTGGTAATGGTTCAATAATTGAAATTGGTAATACATCTTTAAAGCATGAACAGTCTACTCAATTTGATATTGGAATTGATGTAAATAGAGAAAATTTCAAGTTTTCTTTATCTGCTTTCTCTTATGATATCTTAAACTATATCCAACAGACACCAATAGTAGATAGTTTAGAAAATCCTATTGAAGATCCTTCTGGTAACATGTACTATACTTACGAGCAAGTAAATGCAAATATTTATGGAACTGAATTTGGTATTAAATATAGCCCATACAGATATAGATGGTTGGTATTAAACTCTAATGTTTCTTACCTAATTGGATACGAAGATAGACCAAGTGGATTAGCTACTTCTAGAGAGTATTTAAGAAACATTCCTGCTGCAACTTGGAAGAACGAAATCCAAGTATTCTTATCAAAGGATATTTGGAAGTTTGAACAGCCTTTCTTCACTTTAGAAGTAGACAGATACTTTGGAAGAAGCATTGAAGATGAGCCTTACTTAAACTATGCAGCTTTAAACTTAGTTAACTTACATGGTGGAG
>JBELBA010000053.1:0-13166 GCA_042095635.1 Chitinophagales bacterium | reverse complement strand
AGCTTAGATGATGAAATCTATATGAACTTAGCTTTATTCAATAAAGTAAAAGCCATTAACGATAATAAAGCAAATCAAGACTATACTACCGAACAAAAAACGGTAATAGAAAACTACTATAAATCATTTGTTAGAAGTGGTGCAAATTTAGATGAAGCCAAAAAGAAAGCACTAAGCCAGATCAATACTCAATTGGCATCTATCTGTTTAGATTTTGGTAATAATATATTAGATGAAACCAATAAGTTTGAAATGATTCTTGAAAAGGAAGACTTAGCTGGTTTAAGTGATGACATCGTTAGCGCAGCATCTGCAACTGCTAAAGAACATAACTTAGAAGGAAAATATGTTTTTACTATACATAAACCCTCAATGATTCCTTTCTTAACTTATTCTACTAGAAGAGACTTAAGGAAACAAATCTATGATGCTTATAGCAAGCAAGGAGACCATGATGACGAATTAGATAATAAGAAGAACTTAGTAGAGATCTCTAACTTAAGACTAAAGAAAGCGAACATCTTAGGATATCCTACTCATGCGCATTATGTATTGGATGAGAATATGGCTAAAACACCTGAAAATGTATTTCAGTTATTAGACAAAATGTGGCAACCTGCTATCGCAAGAGCTAAATATGAAGTAGAGCAAATGCAAGAAATTGTAAAAGCAGAAGGAAATGACTTTAAGATTGAAGCACATGATTGGTTCCATTATGCAGAGAAAGTAAAGATGAGAGACTATGCTTTGGATGAGGATATGATGAGACCTTACTTTAAGTTAGAAAATGTAATTGATGGCGCATTTATGGTAGCCACTAAATTATATGGATTGACTTTCCATCCTATCGTAGGAATTGAAACTTACCATGACGAAGCGAAAATCTATGAAGTAAAAGACGAACATGGAGAGCACTTAGCTATCTATTATGCAGATCACCACCCTAGAGCATCTAAAAGAGGTGGAGCTTGGATGAGCGAAATGAGACAACAACATGCAATGGACGGTAAAGATGAAAGACCATTAATTACTAATGTGATGAACTTTACTAAACCAACTGCAGATAAACCATCCTTACTATCAATGGATGAGACCTTAACTTTATTCCATGAGTTTGGGCACGCAGTGCATGGTATGCTATCTAGATGCACTTACCCTTCTGTTGCAGGGACTAATACTCCTAGAGACTTCGTAGAATTTCCATCTCAAGTATTTGAAAACTGGGCAATGGCACCAAGTGTTTTAAAAATGTATGCTAAGCATTATAAAACAGGAGAACCAATGCCAGATGAATTGATAGAGAAGATTCAGAAAGCTGGTCACTTCAATCAAGGGTTCGCTACTGTTGAATATATGGCTGCTGCATATTTAGATATGTTTTACTGTTCTATAAATGAACCATTTACAGCTGAGGTAAGTACTTATGAAGCAGATAAGATGAAAGAATTAGGATTAATTGATGAGATTATCCCAAGATATAGAAGCACTTACTTCAGACATATCTTTTCTAGCCCTACAGGCTATTCTTCAGGATATTATGGCTACCAATGGGCAGAAGTATTAGATGCTGATACTTATGAATATTTCCTCGAAACAGATTTATTCGACGCTAAAAAAGCCATCGCATTTAGAGATGAAATTTTAGCCAAAGGAGGAACGGATAATGTAATGGAAATGTATAAGCGCTTCAGAGGTCAAAAACCTAAGGTAGAAGCCTTAATTAAGAAACGAGGAATGGAACAATTCTTAAATTAAAAAAAAGCCCGATGAACATCGGGCTTTTTTTATACTCCAACTTTAAAAGCTGTTAGCTTTTCATCAAACTCAGTTGGTCTGGCTGGTCTTCCTGTTTGATTGTTAACACAAACGGCCATAACCTTACCTTTAAGGACTAAGTCTTCACCTCTGTATATATCTTGTAAGAAAAGAATTTTTAAACCACCTTCTCTTTCTACATTGATCTTTACTTTAAACGTATCAT
Organism: Chitinophagales bacterium; assembly: GCA_042095635.1. Classification (GTDB taxonomy): domain Bacteria; phylum Bacteroidota; class Bacteroidia; order Chitinophagales; family CAJXBJ01; genus JBELBA01. Next base: position 11,185 of record JBELBA010000053.1, on the reverse strand, counting down.
TAGCTTTTAAAGGTCTTTTGTATTCTAACTCAGCTTTAATAACCATGGCATCAATTCCATTGTTATGGAGCTCTACAAAATCCATCCCTACTGCTTTCAAGAACTCATGTCTCGTGTGCTCTAAGTAATTCATATAAGTACCATTATTAACTACACCTTGTGCATCTAATTCATAGTCTCTTACTTGCATGTCTAATTCAAAAAGGTAATCCATATCATCTATTATTTAAAAATGAAAACAAATATTGCCTTTAATTCAGGTATAAGCGCCCTACCATTCATTAGAGGGAATGAGAGCGGTTTAAAACTTATAAGTGACTCCTGCTCCAAAGATTTGTTTAAACTGCACTCTATCTTCAGACACATCTATAATTCCGTCTTTATTCGTATCAATATCGATTAAGATATCCTTATCATAAATCAATAATGTACTGTAAGTAAATCCTAAATACTTAGTGATCTGAAAAGTCCATAATGTTTCCCAAAATACATCTACATCTTGTGGGTTCTCCATATAGTTAGAGAACAATTGCAATTTAGAAACGAAATTTACATTGGCTCTTAAATCAAAATTCATATTTAAGTTTACAAATGCTCCGATCTCTTTTCTTATGGTCACTCCTGTATCAACACCAAATGCTCCAATGCTATTTAAAGCGTCATCCATAACAATAGTAAGCTTACTAGATAATGGAGCTACTAATACAGACCAATGCTCGTTGGCTCTATAATCTATTCCTAAAGAACTAGAATAATAGGCAGGAGATAAAAAATTAGAAACAATCTGATCTGATCCTGGAGCAGAAAATGCAGGAGCGAACTGAGACCTGAAATTAGATAAGGCTGAATAATATAATTTATCAGAGAAACCATAACCAAACTTAGATTGTATCTCTAGTCTATCATCACTCTTCTGAAAGTCAGATTCACCGAGCTTACTCATCCCGAAACCTAAATCAATCTTATTATCCCAGACAATGTTATCCTTCTTATAATTAGCAAAAGTGCTAAACAAGCCATTAAAACTTGACGCATTATCTCCACCAGCTGCCCAGTTTCTAAAATTAACTTGTGTATAAGTAAAATTTACAGTCCCTCCATGAGACCATGAGCTATCCTTCTTTGCTTCTTGTGCAAATAAAGAATTGGACATTAATATAATGACAAATACGATTCTTTTCATAGTGCAAAGATAGTAGTTAAAAAAAAAGCCCCTAATTTTAGAGGCTCTTATTTTTCTAGCTAAAAAATTATTTTTTTTTGATTTTACAATTGTTATAATAATAGGCTTAGTTACCTTAAGCTATTTAATGTTTAATTGTTGAATATACTTTAGAAGTTCCTTGATCATCATATACTAAATATACTTCTAATTTTTCTTGTTGTATAAAAGGCATTACTTCATCCATACCTAATACCATTAAAGCTGTAGCATAAGCATCAGCGAACATACAAGATTCATGCAGTACTGTTGCACTTAATATATCAGATTGATCTGGCATACCTATTCTTGGATCAATAGTATGTGTATATTGCGTACCATCTAACACTCTTATATTTCTGTAATTACCAGATGTAGCCATACTTTTATCTTTTAATCTTAAGATCTCTTGAAAGCCTTCTTCTTGCCGTCCAGTTGGTTTATCAATACCTAAAGACCAATACTGTGCTCTATTATTCTTTCCTTTGCACTTTACTTCCCCTCCAATTTCTACTAGGTATCTATCTATTCCCTTTTCATCTAATAATTGAGCAACCACATCAACACCATAACCTTTTGCTATAGCACTAAAATCTATCTGAACGCGAGGGTCTGCTTTAATAAATTGCATATTGATATTGTCAGCTTTCATTTCAATTTTATCATGACCAATAAAGGCTTCCCATTCTTCTAGTGCCGTTTCTTTTTGCTTTTCAAAACCAAAACCATAATGGTTAACTATAGGCATCACAGTATAATCAAAAGCTCCTTTAGAAGCTACTGCCAATACTTTAGCACATTGATAAACATACTCGAAGTGTGCGTCATTCTTTAAGTCTATTGTAAGGCCTGTTGATTGATTCAATTTAGAAATAGTAGAACTAGGAATATAAGTGGACATGGATTGGTTAACAACCTGCAAAACAGAATCTATAATTGCCTGCTCAATAGTTGGTCCTATGTATGTAATATTATAAGTGGTTCCCATGGTATTGCCATGGATAGATTGCTTTTGTTGTGGAGCACTACATCCTAATATTAAGAGTAGGCTAAAAATAATTCCTGTTTGCTTCATACCGCTAATTTCGAAAAAACAATGACATCATGATAGCCTTCTTGATTTTTACCTGCACTTTTTAATATACATTCTCGCTCAAATCCTAACTGATTGGCTACATTAATACTAGCGGCATTGTCTTCCGCTATTCTAATTTCCATTCTATTAATACCCAAGTGCTCAAAACCGTATGCTATTAGTTTTGTTAAAGAACGATTGACATAACCTTTACCAGTAAAGCGCTCTGCTAACCAATATCCTATAGTCGCTACATCATTATTCTTATCTAGTGATGTAAAGCTTACCTCACCTACTAAAGCATTGTTATCCCATATACCAAAAGACATGGCATTGCCTTCTTGGTAACTTCTTGTACAAAATCTAATAAATGCTCTTGCATCTTCAGGTGTAGAATATTGATGCACCCAATTCATCCATCTACCTAGATAAGCTTTATGCTGATTGACCAGATTAAAAAGCGTATCTGCATCAGTTAAAGAAAAACTTCTTAGGCTAAGACTTGGGTCTACAATTAATAGGTTCATTAATTACCACTTTTAATGATCTTCTCTAATTCCATTAAGGTGTCATCACTTGGAGCGTCCGCAACGGGTTCTAAGATTTTCATATCCTTTCCAATAATCATGTATTTTGGAAATCGATCCAACTGAAATTCTTCTTTCATAGAATGCGTTATACCAGTACTTAAGAATATCCAATCATATGCTTTATCCTCTAAAAACCTATTTAGCGTATTGAAGCTAGCATCTACCATAATAGAAACAAATATTACATCATCTTTAAAATGCTTATGTATCTTATTAATCTCTTTTAATTGATCTACAGAAGTGCGATTCCACTGTGTCCAAAAACCAATATATAGGATCTGATTTTGGTAATCCTCAACATTAAAAAGTGTACCATGCTGATCTTTCAAACTTAAGTATGGTAAAGGATCCCCAACACTAAACTTATAATATAATTGCTTTAAATTGTAAGCAATTATTTGTAATTCTTCATTAATAGGATTAAACAATATGGAGTCCAAATCATCTCCTACTAAATCAATGCTGTTACAAGCACCTTTAAATGCGATTTCGATAGCATTTAAATAGAGCAATTGACTAATTTCTTTATTATTTATTCCTAAGGCTATATTCTTTAAATCCTCATATTCATCTGCACCAAATTCGAATTGAAAACTGTAGTATTTAATATAATGCCATCGTTTTATAAAATCCATGTAAGCTGGTGACTCATAAATAACTTTATGTCTTAATATCAATGAATCTAACAAAGAATCAATAGTAAATTCATTCTCAGTCTTCTTTGCAATATCCATTCTAAAAGACTGTAAAGACATTCGCTTATGCAAATCGAAAAACTTACCTCCGGTATCTTTGTATTTCGTATTAATTTCATCGACAAAAGCTTCTAGATTATCTAATTCGTCTTCTGTAAGAGCATAATTTATCATTATATTATCAGCTCCATATTCTTTAATATCTTGATGGAACTTATTTATATAATCATTAGTATTCTTGATGTCATCTTTAATGACTTCTATTTTTTGCTCATATGGATATACATAAAACTCATAGGTTTCATCAGGCAATATAAACACGGATGTTGTAAACCTTCCAACCTCTATATCTAATTTCTGTACTTTATCATTCTCAATTTGAAAAACAGTACTATGCTTTTCATCCAATTCTTGATAGGCAAATAAACTTTTTCTTGAAGTAAAATGATCTTCATATATATTCAACTTCACAGCACCCCAAGCACCATCTTTTACATAGAACGTAATACTTGTGGCATTTCCTATAATACAGATAAATAATAGGCTTAATAAAAGAATATTCCTTTTCATACGGTTAAGTTACTAAATGATTTATATTTCCTTAAATCTTTAAGCATTCCAATAATTAATACAGTGAAAATATTTGCTGTTTATAATTCCGAAGGACTAAGCCCAACAAATTCAACATTAACTCATATAATAAGATAACATTTAGCTATTAAATTATATACTGTGAGAAAGATCAATTCACCATTCCTTACACTGATTATTGCAAGTTTGTTATCAATAGTATCTCTGCATGCACAAAAGAATATTAATCTATTTTTTGAAGGAGAAGTTACATCAAGAGGAATAAGTGTATATGACTGTCAATTACTAGTCATAGATCAAACTGGTTTTCATACTTATATCCCAGTAAAGAATAAGTTTAAATTTTCGATTACTCCTAATCGTAAATTTGTGATTGCAGCCTTAAAGCCTGGATTTGTGCCAGAAATTATCATATTAAATGCTAATACTGAAATGCTAACCAATGGTTCTCACTCCATTCAGAAAAAATTTAGTATTTCTCAATATGATCCCACTTCAGAGAAATGGACACAAATGACCAAGTTTGGTCAGATTAACTACAATGCCAATAGTAATAAATTCCTATCCGTTCCTATAGCGTTATCTCCAGAGGACAAACAAGCGATTGTACAATTACTTTTCGATGAAAAATATACAGCATTAAAGAATGCTGTAATGGCACATGGAAGTGATGCATTAGCATCAAAGCTAGATAGTGTATTTAGTACCGAGACTAAAGCATTGAAAGCTGAAGTAAGAGCTTTACAAATCAATGAATTACAAGCACAGAATAATGCTAAAAGTGCCAAGAAAGGAATGATTTATTCACTTCAGATAGGTGCTTATTCTAAATCCGTTTCTCCTGAACATCCATTATACAATGCAATACCTAATTTAACTTATTCTTTAGATGATGATGGTATATATAGATATAGAGCAGGTGAATTTAAGTCTATCGATGATGCATTAAACTATAAAGATGATCTTTTTAATATCGGTATTACTGAAGCTTTTGTAGTTGCAAGGTTTGGAGGAAAGAGAATGACCATTCCATCTAGAAGTGATACCATTAGAAATAAAGAAATTGATAAGTGGCATCTAAAAGTTAGAAAGATTGAAGCAGAAATAGATTATCTATCGATTAGCAAAACTAGACTATTGAAAGAACAAGTACTCATTGAAAAAGAATTAGAAGAAATTAATGATGCTAAAGGACTGAAGATAGCTAAAGAAGATACAGTTACCAGAAAGAAAAACTTAAAGCAAATAGCATTAAATATAAAGAAAAACAATGCTACATTAGGTGTTAAAGATCAAAAGCTAAGTTTGGCTAAAGCTAAATTAAGAGAGAAAACAAAAAATGAAATTCTTTCTGATGATGGTAAAATAAGAACCGTATTAGATACCATTTTTGTAGATAAAGATATCGTTGCTACTTATCCAAGAAAGCAATGGATAATTGGTTTAGGAAAAAGTACTTTAACTTATACAGGAAGCCTATTATTTAATAGCAACTCTAATATGAAAACACCTTATCTTAACGAATCTATCTTTATTGGTAGAAAGTTAAACCGTACTTTCTCTGCATTTGCAAATTATGAAATAGGTTCTTTCTTAGTGGCTTATAACGACAGTAGAATTAGTGATAGAGCTATTGCAAAGTACGATTACAACACTTATACTTTTACTATTCAAACTTCTATTTCTCAATTAATGAGTAAATCTAAAGAGGAGAAATACTGGGATTTCGGAATTACTTCTGGTGGAACGATCTTAAGTGGAAGAGGAGTAGATATTATGTCTAATGCTTTAACTGGAGGCTTCTATTACGAACAGGTTTTATTTCCAAGGTTATTAATGAGTCTAAATTGGGAAAGCAGTATCTTCATTGATAATAATATCAATCAATACTTTGATGGAACTACTATAAATAATATAAAGAGGACGGAAGGATTAAGAATCAAATTCGCTTATAACTTCGATATTATTCTTAAAAGGAAAACAGCAGCTAACGGACCAGGAAAAGAAGAGATTAAATTATAATACATCTAACCATGTATATAGAGATATTACCTTATTAATATCCTTTCTATAATGATCTGCTTGATATTCCTCTAAATAAGTTTTGATAGCATCCTGATTAAAAAACTTAGAATTAACGAGTTCAAAATCATTTAGCGTTTTGTAGAAATAACTAGCAGATATTTTTAATAAAGGGTCTACTTGTTCCCTTGCTTTCTTACTTTTTACAATTTGATTCTTAACAATTGGACGCTTAAGAATGTTAAGTAGATTCTGAGGAATGAAACCTTGATCTACCATAACTCTATTTAAATCTGCATCATTGTGCTGGAAGATCTGCGCATATAACTGATACGGCTTAACCTGCTTCCATGCATCCGCTTTTAATCCATCTCTATAATTAGCATTGTGCTGACTTCTAACTAAATACTGCACTACATCAATATCAAAAAATACAGGAATGTTATGCATATGGAATCTTTGGCTATGATATTGATTACCATAAGATCTTCTAAAGATCAACTTCAATAAGTCATAGATATAAAATAGAAAGCCTTCCTCTCCAAGTTTCTTACCTACAACTTCTTTTTTCTTCTCTTGTACCTTGTCATAAAAGATAATCATATTATTATCTACTAAAGCCTGATTGACATAGGATGATATACCCTTCTCTTCAAATAATTGATTTAGATTAAAATCCTCTTTATTATAGATTAACCTAATGTAATCATCATTCATCAACTCATTATCCATTGGCAAGGGTAAAAAGAACTCTTTACCCATTTCTCCTTTAAATAAGAATTTCGATTCGCTAGAAAGGACCTTAGCTTCATAATAATACTTTACTGCTTCTGCACCTAATGTACCATCAGAAAAATAAATGGTATCAAATGCATTTTTAGAAAAATCATTATTATAATCATCTTCCAGATAAAAGGCTTTATAATCTATACCTGTCTCCTTAGAGATCGCATAAGGTATTTTTGTTTCTAGACTGCCAGCTTGCCCAAAAGAATAAGACTTAGCACTTATATTCTTTTTATTAAAAGCAGACAACATCACCCTAGAATCTAAATCACCAGTTAGCTTTATGGCATGGTTGTCTGCCAATGAAGCTTTCTGACTAACACTAAAATTAAGGATATTAAGAAAGTCCTGTAAATCAAATCGATGCAAGTCTTCTTTAAATACTAACTCGCTCAATCTAGCTAAGTTTTTAATAGAATGCTCTTCTTCTTTCATTTCCATTAAAGAACCACTCGGCATCATTTTTACACCTCTATAAATTGTTTCTTTAAGAATAGGAAAACCAAATAACAATTGCTCTAATACAACAACTGTGTCTACTGGTAAACTAAAAAACTTAAAATGATTTAGATTAGAAGTAACATAGATCTCATCATTAATTTTACCATAATAAGTAGGGAATAATCCGAAGTGGTCTGTAACGACTTTAAGTTGCTTATTCGCCTTATTATAAAAGATGATCGTAAAGTTTCCTTTAATCTTCTTAAAATACTCTTTATCACTCTTTATTAGATTATAAACTCTTTCTGGGCTTAGCTTTTGAGAACTAATACCCATAAAATCATGACGAAAAAACACATAACCCTGAATGGCCAAAAAGACCTCTTCATTCTCAAATACATACTGATCTTTTTGTCCATGACTTAAGGCAATCATTTGAAATTCATCTAAATGAAAAACTGATTTTTCATATTCCTTATCTGCATAAAAAGGATTATCTGCATTATAGTGATCTACAATACTTTCTGTACTTCCATATTTTAGATAAAATTCAAACATTACTTACTCGATTTACCATACTCAGCACCATAAAGCACTTTTCTGACCGATTTAATATTACTAGTTAAAGTATCTGTATTAACGATCAATTTAGAACCGTCTTCCAATAAATATGGATGATCTAAATTATCTGTTTCAAAATGATTGACAGTTACTTTAGCTACTCCATATTCTTTCTTCTTGCAGAATACGGTAAAATCAACCGTGACGTTTTCCATATTGATGTGATCTCCTTCTAAATTGGATGCATCTTTACCTGCAATTCCTATTTCTGATTTTTGTATTTCTATATGATTTAAATCTAAGGTAGATTGCTCTCCTCCACTGATAGCTTTGTCTTCAATATTTTTAAATTTTAAATGACTTCCTTTTATAATACTTCCAGAAAAGTCAATTCCATCGTTACCAACTTTATTAAATTCAGTGTTAATTATTTCACCTTGTACAAAGTCTCCATCAAAAGCATCTGAAAAAGTATGCTTAAACCTAGAATTAGAAAGTTTGAATTTTGCATTAACAATATTCAGCATATCGTCACCTGATACATCTCCATTAAATTCGCATTCATTAAAATACACATCAGATTTAAAGAATAATACAGAACCGCTTAATTGATGAAAGCCTTTATTCAAATTAGCTAGCTGCTTAAAGTTTACATATTCTAAAATGGAATGCCCATCCGTATTTAATACGACCAAGCCTTGACCTGTTTTATCTTTAGAATAAATCTTTATTGGAGATTTAGCTGTTCCATAAGCCTTTACCGGGGATCTTGAAATGATCACTGCATTATTGATCAAATTTAATTCCTGCCCTTCAGTCAGTTTCAGTTCAAACCCTTCAGGGATATAAACATCACTGCTAATCTCAATTTTTTGTTGTCCATCTTTAATACTTAATACCTTTTTCTTATCTGCTTCAAAATAATGTCCATAATCATTAAAAGGCAGTATAGAAGAAGTACTATAAGCATAGTTGATAGGAATTTTTTTTAATCCATCTGCTGCAAAAAAACCAAAACTATAATGCATTCCTTCAGGAATTAATTGAACTGTTGTTTCTAAGTATTGTTTTACTTTTTGTGCAATGTTTTCTTCTACAGACTTTAAGGCTTTAAATTGATTTTTAAGCTTTTGACTTAATCCTTGATATTGCCTCAATAAGGCAACTCTAGTGTCTACATCTTTCATCTTTAGAGGTCCATCAAAATATAGAATAGGCTCAAATCTTAGATCCAAAGGGTTTAGATAAAAATAACTTTCAGCAGCTTCTACTTTACATAATTTATTTATGGAAAGATATGCTGCCAATACTTCCAAATTCATGGACATGCCTAAATCATATTTTTGCTCTAGTACATCATTAAAGTAATTGTAGGTCCATTGCACATATGCAGAATCAAAAGCTGAAGCATTAATTGCTTCTATTGAAGTCTCATCTACTTTTAGGATAATACCCTCCCTTCTTTCGTTTCTTTCTAATAGTCTTTTAGAGATATCTTCCTTCAGTCTATATAATACACTTTCATCCTTATTATAATTGAATTCAAACAGCATCACTTGTCCATATAAGGAATTAGTGCTAGCAGCCATTTCATTCATACTCAGTTCCTGTACAATTTCATTATTAACTATAGGACTTAGGTAATAAGCCTTCATTCCATGTAACCTAGCCTTCCCTTTATGAATAATATGATAGGCTCCAGCTGTTAATTTCGCATTTACTTTAAAAGTATCAGAGGCTGTTATAATTTTTGCTTTTGCATAAGATGTCGCTGCATCATAAAGCTTAGATTGCTCTGAATCTTTAACGATTAACTTTATATTGGCTAATTGAGCACTATTATCTTGTAAATCGGTAATATTTAAACCTCCTTTATCTAAGCTTGTACCGCATGCAGAAAGTAGAAGTGTTACAATTGTTGTTATATAGAATTTCATGCACTTAATTTATGCTGTAAAAATAGAAATAATTTAGCATTCTATGCTTAAAATGTAGCACTTACGACCCTAGCGATTTTTGCTACCTATATTTTCAAATATTACGCCTTCTTCAGTTATATTGTAAAAAAGTGAAGGCCTTGAAGTATCTATATATCATCATCATTTCTGTATTATTTCAATCTGTAATCGCTCAAAATTCTGAGAATGAATTTCAAGTTATTCAATCTAAACATTCTAAGGATATTCAAACAAGTGCCTTTAAAGGCGTTTATCATATGGGAAAAGACCAAGCTCCGGATCCAATGTTAAACTTAAATAGAATTAGCGTTTCTAAACCTGGATTAGAAAATGAAAAGGAGTGGAACAAATATCAAGATACAGTTAACCAAAGCAAGCAAGCATATTATAACAGACCGATAAACTCTAGGGCAGCAGTTGAAGTTGAATTAGACACTAGTTTTATTGGTAATAACTGGGGAGGAGGAACACCTCCAGATAATGATATTGCTGTTTCTAAAGCAGGCTTTGTAGTATCTGTAGTTAATTCTAATATTAGAATATTTGATACGGTTGGTAATGTATTAAGTACCAAATCCTTAGGGAATTTTGGTAGAGATGTATTAGGTTTTACTAATGTTAATGAGTTTGATCCTCGAGTTGTATATGATCCGGTAGAAGATAAATTCATTGTGGTTTTTTTAGCAGGTTCAGATCCAAGTTTTTCTAGAGTGGTGATTGGTTTTAGTAGAACAAGCAATCCTACAGAAGAATGGAACCTATATGAACTAGATGGTAATATTGGTAATTATGATAGTTGGTTCGATTATCCATGTGTCGGAATAAATAATAATGAACTATTTATCTCAGGTAATTTATTCTCTGCAGAAAGTCAAAGTCTTGGTACTGCATTATTTCAAATCAATAAAGAAAAAGGCTTTAAAGCAGAAGACTTAGCATATAATACTTGGAGTGGTATCCAAAATGCAGACGGCGGTTATGCCTTTACAGTATATCCATTAAGCTATGGAGGAGATGGAGAATATGGACCAGAAATGCACTTTGTAACTACTTATGGAAGTCATACTAATAGCAATACTATGCCTGTCTATACTATTACTAACTCTATCGATAATGACCCTGAAATGTTAGTTAAGCATTTCGAATCGGACAGATACAAACCAAGTGGAAGTGCAGATCAATTAGATACTGAAGAGAAATTGAGTATTGGAGACTCTAGGATGCAAGATGGATTAATCTTAGACTCCGTAATACACTGTGTATTT
>JBELBA010000052.1:0-13172 GCA_042095635.1 Chitinophagales bacterium | reverse complement strand
AGAAGAGACAATTGAAACGACAGCTGCTTTACCAGAAACACATACTGGAGAAAAAAGAAGCTTCTTAGATTGGATTAAAACTTATAATGATATAGAAAGTCCTGCTTTAGGAAATGAAAATCAAATACTGGATGAGCAAGTAATTATTGAAGAAACAATCACTCCTGAAATTAAGGAAGAACCTGTTGAAGAAGAAGAAGAATCAGTTATTGAGACCACTGATGAAGTAGCCGAAGATGAAGAAGAAACTATTGAGTTTCAAGCTACTTATTCCTTACCTAATAGAACACCTTTACAGAGTTTTGTAGATAAAGAAGAGGAAGAATCCAAAGATATTATTGATGATTTCATTTCATTAGATCTGCAGAAAACCATTACACCTCAATTAGAGGAAAAGGAAGCACAAAAGCCAGCAAGAAAGCCTAAAGCCAATAACAAACAGTTTGGAATGGTCTCCGAAACTTTAGCAATAATATATGCAAAACAAGGTCAATTAGAGCAAGCGATTGAAATCTACCAGCAATTAATATTGCAGGAGCCGAAAAAAAGTACTTATTTTGTAGGTCAAATTAAAAAGTTACAAAACCTATTATAATGGAAGTTTTATTAGTTGTATTAATTGTTATCGTTAGTGTTGTATTAATTGGAGTAGTTTTAATTCAAAACCCAAAAGGTGGGGGAATGAGCGCTAATATTGCTGGAGGTAACCAAATGTTCGGTGTTAAGAAGACAACTGATATTTTAGAAAAAGGTACTTGGTACTTAATAATCGCTTTAGTGGGATTATCTATTTTCTTAAACGTAACTATTTCTGGTTCATCTAATCAAATCATTGAAGAAGGATCTAAATTGAAAGATGTTGCTACGCCAACAACAATTATTGCTCCTGAAGAAGTTGAAGCTCCAGCTGAACTAGCTCCAGAAGCACCGGCTAATGAGCCGACAAAGTAAATTTAATCGATTAAAAGATATTTTATAAAAGACCTTTTTGCCACTGGCAGGAAGGTCTCTTTTATTGGTACCTGTTTGTTTGTCTCAATAACATAAGTTGCAGGATTATCATATTCATTGTATTCTGCTATTAAATCCTTTCTTATAGAATTAAGAGTGGTAGAATAATCCATTGTATAATTTCCGATATAGCTAGTGGATAAACTCTTATGTTTCTCCTCAGCAATCTCGACACTCTTCATCTCATATCTAAATACAAAGGACTTTCTATCTTGGTTTAAGATAAAGAACCCATCATCTTTATAGATAGATAATAAGCCGACAGGAAAGATTTTTAAACTATCCTCGATAGTATCATATCGGTCTCTGCCCTCCTCTAAACTTGCTTCAAACTTAGGAATAGCAAAATCCATAATTTGCTCTAAAGCTGTAAAGAAAACATGCTCTTCAAAATTAGTATCATATTCTAAGCTTAAACGCTTAAAGTCTAGTCCTTTCAATTCTTTTGGCAATGCAGTAGCCATCTGATTTCTTTGAGACCTAAATTGCATTAAGGATTGATAATGTTGCACCAACTGCGACATACTAGGATATAATCGATCTTCGCTAAATCGCTTTTGGACTTGCTGAAAATATGCCAGTAGTTGATACTTCTTATATTCGAAATCTATATGTCCTTCTGTTAACCAGTTTGCGCTTAAATGTTTCATAATCAATTAGCTTTAAATAGTTTACGTAATAGGAAGTCTTCCGTTGTAGACTTTATCCACTGGGATACTATAGATGTAATATTGTCATTAGATTAGACAAGCTGTCATCTCATTTTCTTCCCTACTGCAATTATGTCCTTTAATCAGCTATTGGCATAGATTATGCGTATCTTCGCAGTAGATTAAAAACAAAATTTAAAAATAGATATTATGTCAATTAACATTACACCATTAGCAGACAGAGTTGTAGTAGAAGCAGCTCCTGCAGAGACTAAAACAGCTTCAGGAATCATTATTCCAGATAATGCACAAGAGAAACCACAAAAAGGAACTGTATTAGCAGTTGGAAATGGTAAAGTAGATGAGCCATTAACAGTGAAAGTTGGAGATACTGTTTTATATGGTAAGTATGCAGGAACTGAAGTTGCAATTGAAGGTCAGGATGTTTTAATCATGAGAGAGTCTGATATCTTCGCTATCGTTTAATCAAAAATTTAAATCAATATAGATATGTCAAAAATTATCAATTTTAATACAGATGCTAGAGAATCTCTTAAGAAAGGGGTTGATGCATTAGCAGATGCGGTTAAAGTAACATTAGGACCTAAAGGTAGAAATGTTGTAATCGACAGAAAATTTGGTGCACCTCACATAACTAAAGATGGTGTTACTGTTGCAAAAGAAATCGAATTAGAAGATCCTATCGAAAACATGGGAGCTCAGATGGTAAAAGAAGTTGCTTCTAAAACTGCAGATATCGCAGGTGACGGAACTACTACTGCTACTGTATTAGCACAAGCAATTGTTAAAGCTGGTTTACAGAACGTAACTGCTGGTGCAAATCCAATGGATTTAAAAAGAGGTATTGATAAAGCAGTTGCTAAAGTAATCGAAAACATTAAAACTCAATCTGAAACGGTTGGTTCTGATTTCTCTAAAATTGAGCAAATTGCTTCTATCTCAGCAAACAATGATGATGTAATTGGTAAGCTAATTGCTCAGGCAATGGAGACCGTAACTACTGAAGGAGTTATCACTGTTGAAGAAGCTAAAGGAACTGAAACTGATGTTAAAACAGTTGAAGGTATGCAATTCGATAGAGGATATTTATCTCCATACTTTGTAACGAACACAGAAAAGATGATCGTTGACATGGAGAATCCATATATCTTAATCTACGACAAGAAGATTTCTAATATGAAAGATATCTTACCTGTATTAGAGCCAGTTGCTCAATCAGGAAGACCATTCTTAATCATTGCTGAAGATGTTGATGGTGAAGCATTAGCTACATTAGTTGTAAACAGATTAAGAGGATCGTTAAAGATCGCTGCTGTTAAGGCTCCAGGATTTGGTGATAGAAGAAAAGAGATGTTAGAAGATATCGCAATCTTAACTGGTGGTACTGTTATTTCTGAAGAAAGAGGATTTACTTTAGAAGGTGCTACTTTAGATATGTTAGGTTCTGCTGAGAAGATCACTATCGACAAAGAAAACACTACTGTTGTAAATGGTGCTGGTAATGTTGAGGCTATTGAAGCAAGAGTTGGACAAATCAAATCTCAAATTGAGCAATCTACTTCTGACTACGATAAAGAGAAGTTACAAGAAAGATTAGCAAAATTAGCTGGTGGTGTTGCTGTGTTATACATTGGTGCTGCTACTGAAGTTGAGATGAAAGAGAAGAAAGACAGAGTGGATGATGCATTACATGCAACTAGAGCTGCTGTTGAAGAAGGTATTATCCCTGGTGGAGGTACTGCATTCATTAGAGCTGTTGAAGCCTTAGAAGGTTTTGAAGGTGCTAATGCAGATGAAACTACTGGTATAAATATTGTAAGAAAAGCAATCGAATCACCATTAAGACAAATCACTGAGAACGCAGGAATCGAAGGTTCTATCGTTGTACAGAAAATTAAAGAAGGAACAGCTGATTTCGGATTCAATGCTAAGACGGAAGAATTCGAAAACTTATTAGCTGCAGGAATTATCGATCCTACTAAAGTAACAAGAGTAGCATTAGAGAACGCGGCTTCAATCGCTTCTATGTTATTAACTACTGAGTGTGTGATTGTAGATAAGCCTAGCGAAGAAGCTGCAATGCCTGCAGGAATGCCTCCAATGGGTGGTGGAATGCCAGGAATGATGTAATAATAATTACTGATTATATTAAAAAGCCCCGAGTTTTCGCTCGGGGCTTTTTTTATACCTTTATATTTCGATGCCTTGAGTATCTAAAACATTTCTATGTTGCAATATATCTAAACGATAATAGCAATATACATCTAGCTAATGAAATACTTAAATCGCTCTGAAATCTTATAGGTCTTACTGAATTAAAGTAATCTTACCTGGTTCTAAAGTAATCTTTTTAGCCTTATATAAGCTTCCTACTGCTTTTTTAAAAGCTTTCTTACTCATACCAAACTGCTGACTAATTTCTTCAGGAGAACTCTTGTCGGTAACTGCAGTTTCACCTCCATGGCTGCTTAAGTATTCTAAAATAATATCTGCATTAGGTTCAATGGCTTCAACACCGTCTTTAGATAATCTAAGGTCAATTCTTTCATCCTCTCGGATCTTAGCCATGTATCCTTTTAATCTATCTCCAACACTGATTTGCTTAAACAATTCGTTGTGGTATAAGACACCAGTAAACTGTTCATTTATAATAGCCTTGTAACCTAAGTCTGTCTTGGCATAAACCAATAAGTCTACCTCATCTTCAAAACTTGGTAGGTCATCATCTTCTAAATCTTCAATATCCAAGAATTGATTCAATTTAGAAGAAGCACAAAGTCTATTGGTACTCCAATCTGCATAAAGGAATACCACATGCCATTCTCCTACTCTCATCTTTTCTTTTTGCTCTTTAAAAGGAACAAATAGATGTTTCTCTAATCCCCAATCTAAAAAGGCTCCGTATTCTGATACAGCTACTACTTCTAAATAACCGAAAGAACCCCTAGTTAATAGTGGCACTTGTGTTGTAGCCACATCTCTATCTTCAGAATCTGTGTATACAAATACCTTTACCTCATCATATATTTTATATGCTTCAGGTACATACTTATTTGGTAATAAAACCTCATTCCCCTCTTCATCAGCTAGATACACCCCTTGTGGTTGCTCTCTGATGATCTTCAATGTATTGAATTTTCCTAATTGCATTTTAAATTTTCTTTGTTCGGTCTTCATCTCGATGACCAACTTTTACTCCTGATATAACTGAACATCTTCTAATATTAGAAATGGTTCATCGATATTATCAACATTTAACCTTAACCTTCCCTTAACTGTTCTAAAATCATCCGTCTCGAATGTCAAAGTTTTATCTCTAAACTCTAAGGACATTACTGTTTCTGGTCCGGCACCTCCGCAGAAAAAGCATCTTGCAAATGAATTAGCTGATATAGCATAATAATTAAACTCCTCATCTATAGGCATAATATAACCAGAGATGAAGACCTCTTTACCTTCTAAGTCTTGGATAGCATCATCGAACTTAGGTCCTAACATCCAAATACCTGCATCTTCAAAGAACATGTTCTCAAACTTAATATGCTCTGAGAACCAAGTCCATGTCATTTTCTTCTGTGCAAAAGCAACATTAGTAAACGCGAATAATAGAAAGGCAAATATAATTTTCTTAATCATGCTTGATAATATTTGTAATCTGTAAACGATAAACTTTTACCGCTGGAATAATGGATGCTAATAAGCCAATTACAATAGATAATAGCAACACATAGACCTCAAAGATACTAAATTGAAGCTGCTCAAACTGATAGATAGATTTTTCATTTAATACATTAACGATTCCTAACAGGATCTGAGCAACAACTATTGCCAATAAATAGGATATAATTGCTATAATTAATCCTTCACCTAAGATCATCTTAAAGACAAATTTTTTGCTTCCCCCTATTCCCCTTATTAAGGCGATGTCCTTCTTTCGTTCTTCTAGTTTATTAAACAATGATATAAATATTCCGAATGCTGAAATAACCAGTATTACTATTGATAGTACTTTTAATACATCTGAAGCATTACCGATTAATTGCATTAATCGATCTAATTCAAATACTGGTAAAGCAGCTTGTAATGCTGATCCTTCATTGATTCTTCTAACCGTCATCATTGCAGTATATCTACTTTTAAATTTCAATAACATTGCAGTGACTTGCTTGTCTTCGTATTCTGACCAATGACCAAACGTTTCATGATCATGTCCATGGACCATCCACACACTAGGTATGTCACTTAAGATAATCTGATCTAATACTGAATGGTTATTTTCTAATATTCCTACAACCTTAAATTTTACATTATCATGGCTATGTCCATTTTCATCTAAGCCATGCGTGCTAGTAATTTCATCTCCGATAGCTAATCCAAGATCTTGTGCAACTGTATATCCTACGACTACTTCAAGATGGTTTTCCCATCTTCTTCCTACTGCAATTTCAGCTTTATAATGATCTATATAAGTTAATTCTGTTCCTACAATTCTATATCCTTTATAACTATCTCCATAAGACAACGGAATCCCTTCTTCTACTTGAGGATGTGTATACCATTTATTCACTTGACTAACATAGACATTACCTGTAGGAAAATCTGAATGATAGACACTAGCTAATATTAATTGTAATGGACTTCCTTTTGCACCAATAACTAAATCAATTCCTTTAATGTTCTTCTTAAAGGAAGATTCGATCTGCTGATCTAATTGAAACATCAATAAAATAAGCCCAATACCAAATGTAAACAACACTACTGTGAGTAATGTAGACAGACGCTTATAGAGCATATTAGACCATATCAACTTCAGTAAACTCATAGACTATACTGTTTATTAAAATGATCTTTTACTCGTTTATCATGGGTAATAATGAGTAGAGTAATTTGATGTTGTTCACTGATATCCTTAAGTAAACCAATTACTTGTTTAGCATTTTCATCATCTAGCGCCGAGGTAGGCTCATCTGCCAATATCACTTTAGGTTGAGCAATAATTGCTAATGCTATATTAGCTCTCTGACGCTCTCCTATACTTAGCGTTTGCGCCTTTTGATTTAATAAATCATTGATCCCTAAGGTTTCTAAAATGGTATTCCAATACTGTTGATCTTTAGACTTTCCTGCCAACTTTAGTCTTAATAACAAGTTATCTTTTAAAGATAAACTCTGCACCAAATTAGATTCTTGAAAGATGATACCAATCTCTTTTCCTCTAAATTGATCTAATTGATTTGCATTTAATGTATTAACAGTTTGATCTGCAATGGATAAGTCTCCTGTATAGCCTTGATGTAAACCACCAATGATATTCATATAAGTAGATTTACCACTTCCAGATGCACCTAATAATAAAGCTTGTTCACCTTGGTGAAGGTCAATTTCAGGAAAAACAAATTGCTTATTTTCATTATACTGAAACGATATGTTAATTGCTTTAATCAAACAGTCCTTTAATTTTCATAGTAGTACCCCTATTAAAAGAAGCATGATTATTACCCATAGGAAATTCCTCACAAGTATAGATCATACCATCGTACCTCTGACATCTTATTTATATTCTATTTTAACCTGTGCATCCTTTGCAATACCATGCTTCAATGCATAACCACCATTTACCTCAATAACATATTGAGCTGGGCCTGTAGATGGTAAAGAGTACTCCGAAAAAGGCTGCGCTTGCGCTTCTATGTTTTCTATTATAAAATCATTCTTTACATAAATGATATCTAAAGAGATATTGGTATTTCTCATCCAAAAAGATCTCATTTGCATCGTTGGAAATTTGAATAACATCCCAACAGAGTCTGGCATAAATTTTCTATACATTAAGCCAGTCTCAATCTCTTCTCTTGTATCAGCTAATTCGAAGGTAATTACACTAGTATCTTTCTTACCATAGAAAGTGATAATCCCTTCGTTCTTATACTTTTCTTTCTTTATTATAGGCTTTTTAACTGAACTATTTTTTGGAGCTTCAGCTCCACAAGCACAAAGTAAAACAACTACTATACTAAGCACTAACTGCCTCATTCTTATTACTTTTTATAATGAAATAAATTCCAATTAATATCGCTGGGATACTTAATACATGTCCCATATTGAGACCAATGTTTCCTAGCATTTCTGCTTCGGCATCCGTCTGTTTTAATTTTACAAATTCTATTAAGAACCTTACTGAGAATATCCCTGACATTAAGATTCCAAATAGCTTACCTTTCTGTTTAGCCCAACCCCAGTTCCAATAACCTTTGTATAGCATTATAAATACAATTAAATAACAAAGCGATTCATACAACTGAGCAGGATGTCTAGGCACTATTTCCTCATAGCTACGTTTAAAGATAAAAGCCCAAGGCATTTCTGTTTGTTCTCCTAAAATTTCATGATTAAATAAGTTTCCTAATCTAATTAAGAAACAAGATAATGCTACTGGTAATGTGACTCTATCCAAGATCCACATTAACTTCCCTGGCATAATCTTTCGCTCATATATTAGTAATCCTATAAAGATACCTATGGTAGCGCCATGAGAGGCTAAACCACCTTCCCAGATATACAAGATGGTAATGGGTTCTTCCATATATGCCTCAAAGTCATAGAAGAAGCAATGTCCTAGCCTAGCTCCAACAACAGTGCTTACCATAATATAGATAAATAGCTTATCTAGCTTTTTCATATCTATACCTTCTTTGGCAAATACCTTCTCAGACATTTTTACTCCTAATAAAAAAGAAAGTGCAAAGAGTAAACCATAGTATCTGATTTCTCTACCAAAAATTGTGATTAATGTAGGATCAACATCCCATTCTATATAATTCAATATTAAATCCATTCTTTTACCAATATAAATAAAGAAATACTATGCCTAATAAAATTATTAAAGTATTACCCAGTAATGAAAACACCTGATGAATTTTATCCCCAATTATATCCGTTTTATTGACAAAACGAACGATTGTTGATTTTAGGCTCACACTAAGCAGGCCAAATAAAGCGACCACTATACCAATTCCTAAGCCTAAACTTAATGCGCCTATTATTCCTACTGCATAAATATCTAATGCAAAACAGAAAGTTAAAGTGATAATTGCAGCAGGACATGGAACTAAAGCAATACTTAATAATGTTCCTTTCTCTATCGATTCATTTTGGTTTTGCTTTCTCAAATGATTAACTAAAAATAAACTTCCTAATAAGATCAATACACTGTAACTGATTCTAGTTGCATATTTGTATACATCTTGAGATGTAGATCCTACAGCAGCTTTTAATATATAGACAATAACCAGATGAAGAAGGATTGCACTTACAACATGTATTAAGCCAATCGTTAAGCCCATTATAGATGCTTTCAATTTAGAGCCAGGATGGGCTAAATAATATGCCGAAACGATAAACTTTCCATGTCCAGGGCCTAGTGCATGCAAGGCTCCATAAACAAAACATAAGAAGAGAAAATAGAATATGAAACTTATAGAACCATCTTGAATACTTCTTGCAACAGTACTTAACTCTTCTTTAACTTGCTTTTGCCAATCACTATTTTGCTGTACAATTTGCTCACTTGTTTCTTCTTCCGTCTCAAACAAAGCCTGACCTTGCCCAAAACTTGTCATCATACTTATAGAAAGTATAAATAGCAATAAGATCCTACACATCCGATTTAGGCTTTAAATTCATTCTTAGCACATTAGGATAAATCTGCTGCAGATAATAAGCCTTCGTTTCATCTTCACTAACAAAGTCATAAGAACTAGAAAAGAAGTCTAAGCCTTCTACCTTTAAACTTTTTGAAGAAAAATAGAGATCATTATTATATTCGTCATCATATAAAGTCCATTCTAAAACCGTGGCTTGATCTATTACTCTATCGATAATTAAACTATAAGTGATCTTAAATTGCAGCCCGTCCCAAGAGAAGTGTAAATCCTTAATTTGATCGATTAATAAACGATGTCCATCAAATCTCAAATCTGCTAAATAGTTTTGATCTTTAAATTGCTCGAAATAAGTCTGATAGAATTGTACCTCATTAGTATCAAGTAATAGATTTTCATTCTTATCATAATCCTGCAACAGCATCAGACTTGCCATTTCATCCATATTTAATTCGATATCAATCTGTTGTAAATGCCCTTTAGTAAAGATTAAATTAGAAGAAGTAGTCATAAAAACATGCGGATGAGCAACTGCAACAGTGGCTATCCAAACAAATAATATTGTTACTATGCTTTTACTAGTCGACAAATTTAATATGGTTGAAACTGGGGAATACATTATTCTTCAAATTAACATCTGCCATTCTCTTAGAAGGATCAATTTCAATACTTTCAATCTGATCAAAGTTTTCATCAATCGATAATTCATAATAAGGATATGTCCAAGGCCAATCTTTTAAAGTTTCTCTTGATCCATTATAAATATCCTTACCCTTCTCCCCTCTCATTATTCTTAATGGAATGTGATAAACTTGCTCTTCTCCACTTTGTAATCGAACAACAACATCAATAGGCATAGGCATTTCACCTACTTTTTCCAAAATAATTTTAGTTTGCTTTTCATTACCATTTACTTGCTTTATTGCATAGTCAATTTGATTAGTAGTCCCTACAAATTGTTCAAAATACCAATCTAATTCTAGTCCTGAAGCTAATTCCATTATCTTTTTAAAATCAGTAGGTGAAGGATGTTTGTATTTCCACTTGTCATAATAATCCAAAAGACCTTTATCAAAAGCTTCCATTCCAATTATATAACTTAGTTGATGAACTAAAATAGCCCCTTTCGTATATGCATTTGACCAATAATGTTTGTTTATAATATAATGATCAGCATGAGTAGTCAAAGGTTCTTCATTCTTTAATTTCACTAACTCTGTATATCCAAAATAGTTCCTTTCTAGAAAGTTATCTGTCTTATAATTAAATAATTCACTCATGATCCATTTTTGTCCATAGACTGTGCATCCTTCATCCATCCATGGATATTTAGCTTCATTAGTTGCCATTAATCCTTGGTACCAACTGTGTATTGCTTCATGAACTGTTACACTCACTAAACCTTTAAAGCTACCATAGGCACTTACTAAAGTAGCCATAGGATACTCCATTCCTCCATCACCACCTTGAATTACTGTGTACTGATCGTAAGGATATTTACCAAACCTTTTGTTAGCCATGTCAAACATCTTCACTGTATAACCTCTTAATGAATCCCAATTATTGTATAATGTATCTTTATCAAAAATAAAATGCAAAACTGTTCCAGTAGAAAGTGTATCCGTTAAATGTGCAAAATTAGGATCAGCGGCCCATGCAAAATCATGCACGTTTGGAGCAATAAAGTGCCAAGTCATTTTACCCTTTTTTACTGTTCTAGTAACTGGCTTACTTGCATCCTCATATCCATAACCGATTGTATTTGGATGCTGTAAGTATCCAGTTCCACCAATTACAAAACCAGTATCAATTGAAATCTTTACATCGAAATCACCCCAAACACCATGAAACTCTCTACCAATGTATGGATTACTAGCCCAGCCATCTTTATCATACTCACATAATTTAGGATACCATTGCGTCATAGAATAATCTATACCTTCTGTATTATGTCTTCCTGTTCTTCTAATCTGCACAGGCACTTGTGCTTCAAAGTCCATTGCTAAAACTGTAGATGTTCCTGGTAAAATTGGATTTGCTAGCTCTACTTCTAATATTGTTCCTACTACTTCAAAATCTGTTTTCTTTCCATCTTGCTTTAACTTGATGATTTTTTGATAACCAATTTCATCTTCAGTTAAATGTTTAATTCTATTTGCTACTCTACTATCCGGATCTGCAATAGTTCTAGATCTTACATCCATCATACTATTTGGCTGAAATGCATTGTAATACAAATGATAGAAAACTCTGCTTAATGTATCTGGAGAGTTGTTCCAATAGGTAATTGTTTGTTTTCCTTTAAACTGGTGATTGCTTGTATCAAAGTCAATCTCCATATCATACTTGACTTTCTGTTGCCAATATTCATTATCTGCATCTACGCTTAGTAGACAAATTAATCCTAATGCTAAACTTAAAAACTTCATTAATCTTATTTGTTTAAAGTGTATTCTTTTAAATATGGATATTCACTGTTACCCTTGATAAATGGATGATACTGTTTATCCAAGAATGTCTGGAATTGTCCTAATATCTCCGCTAATTTTTGCTCTGCTCTTACTTTACTTGTTTCGGCCATTGTTGAAGCTGGGTGATAAACTCCATAGTATCTATTTAAATCATACAAGTAAGTCTGTAACTTATCATTCTCGTATTGATAACCTTTAATATTAGGATCCGTCATGTACAATAATTGAAGCGACTTCAATGTCTTATTAATCGAAGTAACTGTGTCTTTTAAAGCTTTTGGCATTGTATCATTCTTGTACAAATAGGCTTTCTTAAATAAGCTGATTCCTTTATCGATCTCTTTAAGAATTTCAAAACTCTCAAATGCTTTGTTAACTATGATATCTGCTCTTGCTCCTAAAGAATCATACTGCGTGTAATAGATATCTTCAAATGTATATCTAGGATCTAGATAGACTTGCACATTCAGGGTATCAGTAAGTGTATCTTGGTAACTAACAACAATTTTAAATCTACCTGGTTCTACCCATCTGCCTGCTGCAGGGTCTGCATCTGCTTTAATA
Organism: Chitinophagales bacterium; assembly: GCA_042095635.1. Lineage (GTDB taxonomy): Bacteria > Bacteroidota > Bacteroidia > Chitinophagales > CAJXBJ01 > JBELBA01. The sequence goes on along the minus strand of JBELBA010000052.1, from coordinate 794 downwards.
GATGCATGCTGTGGGTATCTCACTCCATTCTTTCTTAATCCCCAATACATTCTATTTAATCCAGAATCTACAGCATAATGAAAGTTTCTTATCACTTCTTGTCCTTTTAATATTTCAACTTTAGCTTTAGATTTCTCCTTCCATACTTTAGGATGAATATAGAAATCAATATTAGCTCCATAAGGTTCGTTTTGCCCTTTAAAACCTCCATCAGATATAAATCTAGATCCTGGTGCTCTGTTATAAGTCACTAGGTAACCAGTACTTTTTCCCACAAGGCTTAGCCCATCTTGTAAAGACCATTTTCCTTCTACTAAATCTCTAATACCTGATACATTATCAATGATATAAACTGAACGACCGAAAGTACCTAAGATTAAATCATCTTCCTTTCTATTATAAGCAATATCCATAGTAGATACAGCAGGGTAATTGTTTCTATAAGCATTCCAATGATCTCCATGATCTAATGAAATGTATAAACCTTGTTCTGTCCCCAAGAATAATAAATTCGGCACCTTATAATCCTGTAAGAAAGATAAGGCGTAACCTTTAATTTCTTCTGTAACTAATGATTCCCAAGATGCTCCAAGATCTGTAGACTTATATAAATAAGTATCAAAATCATTCTGTCTGTAATTATTTACTACAATAAAGACTTCATTAGGAGAATGTATAGAAGGTCTTACTTGCGGGATAAAAGCACCTTCAGGCGCTTTCTTAATATTTACATACACTTCCGTCCAAGTATCACCTGCATCTTGAGTTACATGCAATCTTCCATCGTCTGTGCC